>JAGRBF010000292.1 GCA_020434205.1 Calditrichota bacterium
AAACAGGGAAAAAAAGCCGTTGCTGGCGGTCCGGGTAAAATTACCGGACGGTTTCCAGCGCACCTCGGCATTGGGCACCGGCTGCCGGCCAAAGTCTTCCAAAACCCCTTCCACCGCAACGTAAGGCGAGGACGGATTTTCCGGATCCAGCGGATTTTTGTGAGGGGCCTCGCAGGCGATTACCGCCAGCAGGAAAAATACCGCGAAGCACCAAAACAGATGTTGAAATTTTTGTTTCATAACTGAGTTTATACAACCCGTCTGTTTATAAACCGTAAAATCGCGAATTGAAGTCCCTTCGCGATTTCGCGCCTTCGCGGTTAAAATCCTGAAATCCGGGCAGCACACCAAACCGCATTGACAAAAAACGTGCCCTAAAATACCGAGGCGATCCGCTCCAGCAGCTTCCCGGCCCGCCATTTGTTTCCCCCGCCGATTTCCAGGTCGGTTCCCACACAGGACGGACATCCGCTCTCGCAGACGCATTGGTTGAGACGCTGCAGAGCCCCGCGAATCGCCGGAACCGGGTCGTGATAAAACTTGTAGCTCAGCCCGATTCCCCCGGGAAAATTGTCGTAGAGATAAATGGTGGGCCGCTGGGAGAAGGGCGCCCGCACCATGGAAACCGCCCGCAAATCGCTGGGATCGCACATCAGGAAAACCGGGGCGATATTGTGCAGCAGGTTGGCCACCCCGCGCAAAACCCCGCTGAGGTCGCTGGGACTGATCTCCAACTGTTCAGCCAGGTCGTCGTCAAAGGCCAGCCAGGTTCCCGCGGTGGGCATCTCCAGCTCGTCCAGCACCACCTGCCCCGAGCCGACATTCTCGTTGGTAAACAGCTTGATCTTTTTGTAGCCGGTGGTAACCCAATTGACGTTCAGTTCCCCAAAGCTGGCTTCCAGACCCGGCAGCTCCCGGGTCTCGTCCACCGCCAGCACCTTGATATCCGCCTTGGTGATGGCGTCGGTAAAATAATCCACTGACACCTGGCGGACATAGGCTTTTTTGCGCTCCCAATCCAGCTTGTCCACGTGATACTGGCGATCCCCGTGCATATAGATCGCCTCCTGGTACACCATGGTGGGGGCGCTGAACAGGTCCACCTCGCCAATCACTTTTTCCGGGCCGGTGGTATCGATAATCACCACGTTGTCCGGGGAGGAAACCCGGAGGTTGACCGTCTCGGCAGGGTAAATTTCGCTCATCCAGTGGTAGCGTCCCCCGGTATGGCGCAACACCCCGTTTTCGTCCAGATAGTCCAGAATTTCCCCGGTGCCGCTTTCGCTGAAGCTCTCTCCGTCGTTGAAGGGCAGCTCAAAGGCCGCGCACTTGATGTGGCTGAGCAGGATCTGCAGATTATCGGGATCGACAATGCCGTGCTCGGGCGATTTGCCGAAAAAATAACCGGGGTTATTGACCAGAAACTGGTCCTGAGGGGTGCTGGACGCCACCAGGATTACCACCGAGGTGGTGTTACGGCGCCCGGCCCGGCCCGCCTGCTGCCAGGCGCTGGCGATGCTGCCCGGATAGCCGGCCAAAAGCGCCACATCCAGCTGTCCGATGTCGATACCCAGTTCCAGGGCGTTGGTGCTCACCACGTTCAGGATCTCCCCGCTGCGCAGCCCCTTTTCGATTTCGCGGCGTTCGTTGGGCAAATAGCCGCCCCGATAGCCGCGCACCTTTTTGAGGTCGATTTTCAGATGGCGGGCATGTTCCCGCATGTAGCGCAGCAGCACCTCCACCCGGATGCGACTGCGGGCGAAGATAATGGATTGGTTGCGGGTTTCCAGAAAGCGCAGCCCCAAACGGCTGACCTCGTTAATCACCGAGCGGCGAATACCCAATTCGGCGTTAACGATGGGAGGATTGTACAGGATAAAATGTTTGCGCCCCGCCGGAGCCCCGTTTTTATCGATCACCGAAACGGGTTCTCCCAGAATCCGCGAGGCCAGCTCGCCGGGATTGGCGATGGTGGCCGAGCAGCAGATAAAGCGGGGATGGCTGTTGTAAAAGGCGGCAATACGCTTTAGACGGCGGATCACGTTGGCCAGATGGCTGCCGAACACCCCGCGGTAATGGTGCAATTCGTCGATAACCACGTAGTGCAGATTTTCGAAGAGCTTCAGCCAGGTGGTGTGGTGGGGTAGAATGCCCTGGTGCAGCATATCGGGATTGGTGATCACCACGTGGCCGGCCCGGCGGATGGCCTGTCGGGCGGAAGCCGGGGTATCGCCGTCAAAGGTATAGGTTTTGATGTCCGCTTCGGCAACGGAGATCAGTTCGTGCAGTTCCTGGTATTGGTCCTGGGAAAGGGCCTTGGTGGGAAACAAATACAGGGCGCGGGCATCCGGGTTTTCCAGAATGGTATTGAGGACCGGCAGGTTATAGCCGAAGGTTTTGCCGGAGGCGGTGGGGGTCACCAGTACAATATTCTCCCCGGCCTGGACCCGGTTAAAAGCCTCCGCCTGATGGGCATACAGCGCCCTGATGTCCCGTTTTTCCAGAGCACTGGTGAGGCGTCTATCCAGCTTTTCCGGAAAGGGAGCACTCACCGCGGGACGCTCCGCGATGGTTTCCCAGTGGGTTACCTGCGCCATAAACTGAGAGTCGTTGCGCAGAAACTGAATCAATTGTTCTAAATTCACCGCCGGCCCGTGAGGTAAAAATCAGTCCTTGGACATCCGTAAAAACGTTTACCGAATCATATAGAAAAACCATCCGGCAAACCAGAAAAATTATCCTAAAAAAATTTTTTTGAAAAAATTTTGGCCTTATTTACCCGCTGAAACGGTTAGGGGTTAACGTTACCGCAGGTTACCGGAGGTTCCCTCCTCCCGGGACCAAAGTCGCTGGTCGCGACCGGAATTTTTGGAAACTTATATCCATTAGTACCGCGAACTTACACCTGATGGCTGGTGCGTAAGTTTTACCGGCGCCATCGCGGTGGTCATTTTGGGATTTACCCCAAAAAGCGGAAAAAATTGGCTGTTTTATGAGATAGTTGCACCTTTTTTCACGATTTGTGCATTTTTTTTCACTTGACAAACCCCCCTTTTCCCACTTTTTTGTGAATAGTGTTCAACAAGAAAAGTTTTACATTTACCAGCCAATCTTTGCAATAAATCAGGCTTTTTTTGTCAAAAACCTTAAAGGCAACAAACGTTTCGCGAATTGTTTCTTGTTACTTCGGTTGAGTCTCAATTAACTGAATCAGAACACCGTGCTCCGCCCGGAGGGAGCTATCAGCATCAGGAGTTAGCATGAATTTTCTTGGAGAATCCGCCAAACTGATCTGCGCTGCCAGAGACCTGCTCATCACCCATCAAAACATCTATTACAACGATGTGGACACCCTGCTGGCCCGCAATTTTGCCAGCGGCGCGCCCTTCAAATTTTCCATCCCCATTTTCAACGAGCTGGTGGTGGTGTACGGACTGCCCAAGGAGGTGGTTCACAAAACCATTGCCCGCACCGAGGCCTTAACCCTGGCCGCTTGCCGGGAACGTTTCCTCTCCCCCGCTCTGCCGGCGGAATTTCGCAGCATCATCAAGGAATTGTCTTTTCTGATCTATTTTGATTTTTTCCTCAACCAGTTGCAAACCTATCTGGACGAGTTGCACCATTTTTCCAAAAATGAAGCCGGCGATATTCGCTCCAGCCGGGCGGTGATAACCGGGGAACTGGAAGCCCGTCGCGAAGGCATGGAACGCGCCATCCGCATGGCGCGCGGCGAAGAGCCCCAAAGTGAAAAGTGTGCCTATTTCCAGGTGCTGCAAACCCATCTCCGGGAACACAGCGCCCTTTCCCGCCAGACCATCGACCATATTCTGAGGGACGCTGTCTTCAAAACCCATCAGCAAATCCGCAAGGTGGTCCTCCGGGAGCAGCGGGCGCGCTGCGGTTTTCCCAGCGACTTATTTATCGATTACATCCGCTACAATTTCCGGCACTTCATCCTCGCCAATTACGAGGATTCCCTCTGCATGGCCGGCGCCCCTATCTAAAAAAACGGCCCCGAAGTTAATACCCCGGGGCCGTTTTTTCCGCAGATTTTCAATGTTTAGTTGAAGAAATACTTCACCCCAAGCTGAACCCGCCAGCGCGAGGTAATGTTGGGATCGTCGATAAAGGTTTCTTCGGGACCGGTAAAATTGAGAACCGGCTCGCCGTTGGCGTCGAAACCGGCCAGGCGCAGCGGGGAAAGTGCCGCGGGATTGGCCACCTTGCGAACGCCCCAGTCCGAGTTCAGCAGATTCAGCACGTTCAGAAAATCCAGGCTGACCTGAATATTGTGCTGCTTGGGCCCCATCATAAAGGCAACGTCCTGAAGAATCCGGAAATCCAGATTGGTGTAGAAGGGATTGAGCAATCCGTAGCGCTCCGCGATTTCGCCGCGATGCTGAGACAGATAATCGTCCTGCTCGATAAAAGCATCCAGGCGATTCCACTGCCGAGCAGCGCTCACGGTGTTGCCGTTGGCATCCACGTAATCCTGCAAGTTAATATCCCCCTCACCTTCCGGAATGTAAATAAGGTCGTTGGCTCCTGAACCGTCTCCATTCACATCACCCGAGTAAATGAAGGAGTAACGATTGCCGCCCGAGATCAGGTAGCGGTTCCCCTGGGCGATTTCCAGCACCAACCCGAACTGGGTGCGGTGATTGGCATTCCAGCGTTTACCGTAGGTGGCGCTTCCTACAACCCGATGGCGGTTGCCGAATCCCGAATAGCTGAGATTGGGATTGTTGGGGTCGCCCTGAACCGGGTTCTCGGTCCACAGCACGCTGGCGATTTCGGTGGAACGCAGCTGATTTTTGGCTTCCAGGAAGGTATACGCCAGACTGGTATTCAAACCCCAATCGTGAAATTTGCGCACCTGGGCGGTAATGCTGTAGTTGTAACCCTCTGAGGTGTTGTCGATAATGTAAGCCCCGGCATTGCCGTCGGGATTCAGCTCGAAGACCCCATTGGCGTCGGTAAAGTAAGGGCGACCATCCTCCAGAAAACGCACCGGGGTGCGGATATCGGCATTGCGCATATACACCGCGTTGATGTCCTTGGAATAGAGGAACTCCAGGGTTCCGACCAGCCCGTGCCCAAAATCCTGATCCACCGCCAGATTGGTGGTCCAGGCCTGGGGCCATTTGAAATCCGGGTCCATAGCATTAAGGTCAAAGGAGGTCTGTAGAATGGCGTCATCCGAGGTCTCGTGCTCGGAAGGAACCTGAGCCAGCGGAATATTGGGATACAAATTGGGGTTGTTGCCCGGATTGGAAATCACGTTGCCCACCCAAACGAAGGGGATACGCCCGGTAAATACCCCGGTGCCCCCGCGCATTTGCAGACTGCGATTGCCCTTAACGTCCCAGTTGAAGCCCACCCGCGGCGAAAACAGGGGGGTTGCGCCGGGCAGACTGGACTGGTCCACCGACTCGGGATTGTCGTTTTCATCCAGGAGGGTCAGCCCGCGGGAAAAGGGATTGTCCACCGGATCGGTAAAGTACATGGGCAGGTCCACCCGCAGGCCGTAGGTCAGATTGACCCGGGGGTTAACCAGCCATTCATCCTGGGCGTAAAAAGCCAGTTGCCCAACCTGGATTTTTTCGCCTTTGAAGGGCCCGGACCCGATCATGCTGCGGAAATCCTTGAAAACGGAATCCGGGGCGTTGGGATCGGTCGCCGCAAAAAATTCGTCCAGACTACCGAACTGGGACCCGATCGGAATAAACTGGGGCAGGAAAAAGACCCCGTGCCGGAAGATGTTGAAGGAGTTGAAGAAGGAGAAATATTCGAAGTTGCTGCCGGCGGTGATCACGTGCTTGCCGCGGAAGAAGCTGTAGTTGTTGGTAATCTGAAACACGTCCTGGTCCAGCACGTTGTTGATGGAAAAGGGTTCGTGTCCCAGAGTGGTGTAGGTTACCCCGTCCTCCCCGATATCAATAGTGGGAAAGGGATCGCTAAAGGCGTTGCGGAAGTCCCGGAAACGGTTGTAGCTGGCAAAGAAGCGATTGGAATAGCCCTGGCCGTGGCTGTTCAGTTCCAGGGCTATGGAGTTCAGCTCGTTGTTGATCTGATAACCGGCGTTCTGGAAGGGCAGGCTGGTGGCATTCGGGCCCCGGCCGGTGCCGTTGAAGCTGAGCACCTGAAAGTTGGGGGGCAGGTCCCGCGCGGCATCGAGATAATTATAACGCAGGCTCAGGCTGTTGTTGCTGTTGATGTTCCAGTCCAGCTTCAGCAGGAATTTATTGTTGTTGGTTTCGTGGATATATCCCTGATACGGACCGGGATCGTAGCCGTAGACATCGATCATTCGCTGGCGAATGGCGTCCATGGTCTGGCGGGTAACCCGGGATTCTCCGAACTCTACCGGGGTTCCTTCTTCGTTGGCGACAAAGTCCGATCCGGGATCATCCCGGCGCACCAGTTCTCCATTCATAAAGAAAAAGAGTTTGTCCTTAACGATCGGACCACCCAGAGTAAAGCCGCTCTGGTTATAGGCCAGGTCGGGATTGGCGACCACTTTCTGGCCGCGGATCTCGTTACCCTGAAAACTTTCGTTGCGGGTAAAGGTATACACCGATCCCTGAAAGGTGTTGCTCCCGCTTTTGGTCACCGAGTTGATCCCCGCGCCGGTAAACCCACCTTCCCGCACGTCGAAGGGAGCGATGGACACCTGCACCTGCTCAATGGCCTCGTAGGGCACCGGCTCCGCACCGGCCTGACCACCGGGAGCAGGATCATCCAGACCAAACGGGTTATTGAAGTACGACCCGTCCAGGGAGATATTGTTAAACAACCAGTTTTTGCCGCCGAAGCTGAAGTTGCCGTCGCTGCGGGGGTCCAGGCGGGTCAAGTCCCGGGTACTGCGGCTGATGGTCGGCAGATTGTCCACATCTTCCGGGTCGATGTAGGTTGCCGCACCGGTGCGACCGCCGTTCATAACGTCGTCCAGATCGCCAACCACTTCCACGGCTTCGCCCTGCACCGCCTCACCGACTAATGTAAAATCGGCATCGGTATCCTGGCCCAATTGCAAATAAACATCTTTCATAACCCGGGTTTTGTACCCGACAAAGGTTACTTCGATGGTATAGGGGCCGCCAATGCGCATGTTGTAAATATTAAACTGTCCCGTTTCGCGGGTGGCCGCTCCGTAGCGGGTCCCGCTGGGTTCGTGGACCGCAACCACGTTGGCCCCTATCATGGGAGCGCCTTCGGTATCGGAAACGATCCCGCGCAGGGAGGCCGTGGTTACCCCCTGGGCCCAGATCTGGCTAAACAATAACAAACCCAGGGCCACCAACAGGTGGCAATAACTTCGATAGCTCATCTTTCGCATAGATTTCCTCGCAGGTTATGGTTTGATGAGGGCCTTCCCCTTAGGCCCGGTCGCTTGGCAGGAAGCGAATTACGCCCCTTGCAGATGTGAAATATTTCTTTGTGGGTCGATAGGCGAAGCAGGCGATTGGTTTTGGCAGAGGTTATCAAAGCGGGAGGACTTCATCAACAAGAAACAGAAAACCGGGTATTTTTTAACAATTTTGAAATATTACACCTTCCCGGGCTCTTTCATTTTTTACAGACCCCCGGGGATTTTCCTTTGCTTTAGGGCGTGTTGGCCTATATTACCTGAAATGCCCACCGGAAACCAACAGGAGAATCCCATGCCCTCCACCAAACTCACCCATTTATTTGCGATGTTTTTATTTTTGTGGCCCCTGTTTGCCCAGGATGTCCTTCAGAACAGCGAGGCCTTCCGCCAGAATTGGCCCACCTGGCGCGGCCCCCTTTATACCGGGGAAGCCCCTATTGGAAATCCACCCACCACCTGGTCCGAAGCAGAAAACATTGCCTGGAAACGGGACATCCCCGGTCTGGGTCACGCCAGCCCCATTGTTTGGGGGGACCTTCTCTTCGTCAGCACCGCAGAGGAAAGCAATCAGCCCGGAGATGAGGAGACGGTGGATGGCGCCCGCTCTTCCCAGGCCATTTGGATGCGCCTCTCCGGACAAAGCAAAACCAGTGATTTTCGCATGAAATACCGCCTTTTTGCGATTGATGTCCACTCCGGGGAGATCCGCTGGTCGGATGTTGCCATTGAAGAAACGCCCCATGAGGGCACTCACCAGGACGGCACCTGGGCCTCCAATTCCCCCATCACCGACGGCGAGCATGTATTTGCCTATTTCGGGAGTCGCGGCATTTTTTGTTACACCCCGGACGGGCAGCGGGTCTGGCAAACCGATCTGGGTGATATGCAAACCCGCAACGGTTTCGGAGAAGGTAGCTCACCGGCCCTTTACGGCGAGGTGCTGGTGGTGAACTGGGACCACGAGGGATCCTCCTTTATCGTAGCGCTGGACAAACGCACCGGACAGGAAAAATGGCGCCGGCAGCGCGACGAGGTCACCTCCTGGTCCACCCCCATCATTTTGGAAGTGGAGGGCCGTCCGCAGGTGATTATCAATGCCACCACCCGCACCCGCGGCTATGATTTAAACAGCGGTGAGGTCATTTGGGAACTGGGGGGAATGACCACCAACACCATTCCTTCTCCCGTTAGCGCCAACGGCGTGGTTTATGTGATGAGCGGCTTTCGGGGCAACGCCCTGCAAGCCATTCGCCTGAAGGGCGCCAAAGGGGATTTGGCCGGCAGCGCCAATCTGG
This sequence comes from Calditrichota bacterium, assembly GCA_020434205.1. GTDB lineage: Bacteria > Calditrichota > Calditrichia > RBG-13-44-9 > J075 > JAGRBF01. The sequence continues at coordinate 8,668 of JAGRBF010000292.1, forward strand.
TTTGGTCTTTCGACCGGGATACCCCTTATGTGCCCTCCCCCCTGCTGCACAACGGCTACCTCTATTTCCTGAAGCACAACAAAGGAATTCTCTCCTGCTTCGAGAGCCAAAGCGGCAACGCCGCGTATGAGCCGCAGCGCCTGGCCGGGGTTCCCAATGTTTATGCTTCGCCGGTGGCAGCCGGCGGCAAGGTTTACATCGCCGGGCGGGACGGCAAAACCATGGTCCTGCAAGCCGGGGGCGAATTTACGGTGCTGGCCACCAACGAGCTGAACGATCGTTTTGACGCCTCTCCGGCGGTTAAAAACAATACCCTTTTCCTGCGGGGACACAACAACCTTTACGCCATTCGGGCGGCTAGCGAATAAGCACCATTTTCCCCACCGCGCTGGTGGTGCCGTCCCCAACCCGGTAAAAGTAGATCCCGGAAGCGACTTCCGCTCCGGCATCGTCCCGGCCATCCCACCGCCAGCGCTGATAACCGGTTACCACCCGCGCCAGGTTCGCCTGGCGCACCAATTGCCCACGCAGGTTGAATATCCCGATGCTCACCGGGCCAGGCGCCGGCACCCCAAAAATAATCTCCGTGCTGCCGTTGAAAGGATTGGGATAATTCTGCATCAGCTCAAAAGAAAGGGGGATTCCCACATTAGGCCCGCTGTCCAGCTCCCGGACCCGTTTCAGAATCCACCGATCCGGATCCAGCTCCACCCGGGAAGGGCGAAACGAGGTTATGATCTCATAGCTTTGTTCCGGCAGAAAATTCTCCAAAACCACGGTGGTATCGCGCCGAAATCCGGAAAGCCGAACCTGCAACGGCATCTGGTAGGGGCGCTCGTCCCCGGGGTCCTGCGTATTCTCCTGGTCAATATTTAGCGAGGTCCCAAAACGATTCCCCAGGGTCTCAACCGACCAGCTGAAGCTGTAATAGGGACGCCCCGGACGGTATAACCACTGCTCGAAGAAGCCGCTCAACGACCGCCCGCTTTCTTGTTCGCAAACCGCCCGGAATTCCGCAATGCCGGCATTTCCGTAAACAAAACGCGGATCCGCGGCAAAAACCTTCAAACACCGAAAAAACACCTCATCCCCCAGAACCCCGCGCAGCATATGCAACACCCAGGCGCCTTTGTAATAGACGGTCTGCCCAAACAGCACCGGCACATTCAGGGAATCCTCGATCCAGATGCTGCCCTCATAGGTGGTTCGTTCTTTGGAGGCCATCACCGCAACATAGCCGCTATCCCCGTAGAGATGCTCCGCCCACAGGGCCTCGCAATAGGTGGCAAATCCCTCATGAAGCCAGATATCCGACCAGTTGCGCACCGTGATAGCATCGCCAAACCAGTGATGGGCCAACTCGTGGGCCAGCACCAGCTCGTATTCCCGGGTGCCGGTAACCAGCCCCGCACTGAGGGTGGTAAGGGTCTGGTGTTCCATGGCCGCCCCCCGGGGCACCGTGGCAATGCCATATTTTTCCGACCCGAAGGGGTAGTCGCCAAAAAGGTTTTCGAAAGCCGCCAGCATCTGCGGGGTATAGCTGAAGTCCACCCGCGCCCCGGCCTCACTCTCCGGAAAAGCGTAATAAGCCAGGGGCATTTCTCGTCCGTCCCTCAGTTGATAGCTCCCGGAGAAATATTGATAATCTCCGGCAATCACCACAAAAAGATAGGGGCTGATGGGATAGCGGGTTTCCCAGGAAAAGGTCCGGGTGCCGTCCCCGTTATGGCGCAACCCGGTCTGAAGTCCATTGCTGCCCACCACCAGATCTTCGGGGACGGTTATATCGGCAAACAGGGAATCCGCCTTGTCGGCCGGATCGTCGATACAGGGCCACCAGGTGGGAGAACCGTAGGGTTCGCTGAGGGTCCAGATGCGCCAGGCACTGCCGGTATTGGACCAGTTGAAGGAGCCGAAATCGATTCGGGTGGGCGAACCGTGGTAGACAATCCTCAGGCGGAAGGGATCGCCGCCGGCCAGATTAGCCGGCGGCACAAGGTTAACCCGGTCAAAACCCCGGGTATAAGCAAGAGGCTGGCCGTCCCACAGCAGGCTGTCGATGACCATGTTGTCATACAAATCCACAACCACCTTTTCCACCGCACCGGTTGCCTTGCCCAGCATGTCCACCCGGCCCTCAATTTCTCGTTGATCGGGAAATAGCTGCAGATTGATCCGGTAATGATGAAGGTCCACCGGCTGGCGCTGGATCGGATGGTTTGGGGCGAAAATCGCGCTGCGGGCGCATTGGAAATCCCGGCTCGATTCCACCATGCGGTTTAATTGGGGAGGTGACTGAGCCCCGAGAAAATGGCAAAAAGATGCTGCGACAATAAGCGCATAAATTAGAATTCGCCGCTGCCGTTCGGCAAGGCCCGGTCTGCTTTTGGGGACAGTCCGGTATTCCGGTTTATGAAAAAGATTGGCAATCATGCGATTCTACAGCAGTTCGACCACCAGTTTCACCTTTGATTCCACCACAATAATTTTGGCAAAAAGGCCGCCCCCGCCGGCCGCAAGCGCTTCGTTTACAACGGTAACCTGGTTGAGGGACGGGGAAACCGAATTGAAGGGAACGGCCGGGCCGGGCAATTCTTCCAGCAGCAGGGTTTTTCCCAGGGTGGCCCGCGTTTCCGGGGCGCCGCTGTGCCGGATCATCAGTTGTGCCTTGGAGAAGGCCATCTCCACCGCCTTGCTGAGGGCTTCCTTGCGCGCCGTTTCAATATTTTTGAGACTGAAGGCGATATCGGAAATCCGCTCCGGGGCATAGTCGGAAACCGTCATCACCACTTGCTCCAGAATAGCCAGGCTATCGATGGTGACGGTTACCCGGGTCCAGGTTTTATAATCGCGGCGACTGGAGAGCAGGGCGCGGTTTTCCCGGTTTTCGCCACTTTCGAAGAAAGCCGTGCTCAGGTGAATGTGGGGCAGGGATAAGGCAACCAGCTTATCGTTAATTCTGGCGGTTTTTTCCCGGGCATCGGTCATGGCGGCCCGAAGGGTGGATCCGGTTCCTTCCACCTCAAAGGAAAACACTGCCCGGTCGGCGGGGATCTCCAACCGCACCGATCCGAATACCAGCAATTGACGTTGCTCCGCCTGTCCTAAAAGGGCGCTGCTCCAAACGGCCAACATCAGGCATAAAAGTAAGGGGCGCATGAATTTCTCCGTGGGAAATGAGATTGCAGTTGGTCCAAAGTAGGGCATTTTAGGGTCCGGCAAAAGGGAAAAAAATTGCGTATAATGGGGCATGGCCGGCGCAAAACCCCACACCCCTTTTTGGGGAATCGCCTTTCTGGCAATTTTAACCCTTGTGCTCCCCCATTGCGATAAGGCTCCCAGCCCCCTGCGCGTATACGCCGCCGCCAGCCTCTCGGGGGTGCTTCCTCAATTTATCGATGCCTTTCGCACCGGGAACCGGCAAGTCCGGATCGAAACGGTTTACGGGGCCTCCTCGGTGCTGGCCCGCCAGATTGAAGCCGGGGCCCCGGCCGATGTTTTTCTGAGTGCGGACCAGGACTGGATGGCTTTTCTGGATTCTCTGGCCCTGATCCGGCCACTCAGCCGCCGGGAGATCTGCCGCAACCGCCTGGCGGTGGTCTGTGCGCCGGGAAATCCCCTGAATATCCGCGAAACGGGCGATCTGCTGCGGGCCGGCGAGGGGCAAATCGCCCTGGGAGATTGGCATCACGTTCCCCTTGGAAAATACGCCCACCAGGCCCTTCAACGGGCCGGTCTCTGGCAACAACTGCTGCCCCGCTTCGTTCCGGCCGTAAATGCCCGGGCTGCCTATACCTACATTTGGCAGGGACACCTCCCGGTGGGGATCGTTTATGCCAGCGATTTTTCCCCCGATAGGATGCACCTGACAGGATTTCCCCTGGCGGATAGCCTTCAACCGCATATCAGCTATCCCGGCGCCCTTTTGCGGCAGACAAGGCACCCGGAAGCGGAAGCTTTCCTGACATTTTTAAGTGAACCCGACCGCGATTCGCTATGGGTTGAAAACGGTTTTTTGCCCGCGGGGCCCCCCCATGACTGACCTGCTGCCCATCGTGGCACTGTCCCTGAAAACGGCCCTGGCGGCAACCCTGCTGATCCTGCCGCCCGGCGTCTGGCTGGGCTGGCTGCTGGCCCGCCGCAATTTTCCCGGCAAAACCCTTCTGGAGGGCCTGGTTAATATTCCCCTGGTGCTGCCGCCGGTGGTTACCGGTTACGCCCTGCTGTTCGCCCTCTCCCCGGCCTCTCCGGCCGGCCGTTTCCTGGAAAACCACCTCGGCCTGCAAATCGCCTTTGCCTGGCCGGGGGCGGTTTTGGCAGCAGCGGTGGTCAGCTTTCCCCTCCTGGTTCGGGCGGTGCGGGTTGCGGTAAGTTCGGTGAGTCCCGGCCTTGAGGAAGCGGCCTCGGTCTTGAACGCCCCCGCCTGGGCGGTGTGGTTACAGATTACCCTGCCCCTTTCCGCCCACGGCATCCTGGGCGGCATGCTTCTGGCTTTTGCCCGGGCCCTGGGGGAATTTGGGGCGACCATCGTTCTGGCCAGCAATATTCCCGCCCGGACCCAAACCATTCCGCTGGCGATTTTCACGTTTCTGAACCAACCCGGCGGGGAAGCGCACATCTGGCCGCTGGTGCTTTTTTCCCTGATATTGGCCTATGCCAGCTTGCTCCTCAATGAAGTCCTGATCCGCAGGATTCATCATGCTTAGGGCGCGCCTTTCTTACCGCCAGGGGGACCTCCATCTGGATGTCCAGCTTACCCTGCCGCGCGGATTTACCGCTCTTTTCGGTTCTTCCGGGGCAGGCAAAACCACCCTATTGAACCTGCTGGCCGGGTTAAGGCTTCCCGATCAAGGCGAAATCTATCTGGGAGATGAAACCCTCTTCTCCGATTCTACCGGAAAGCATCTTCCCCCCCACCGGCGGGGCATCGGATACGTTTTTCAGGAAGCGCGTCTTTTTCCGCATCTTACTGTTCTGGGCAACCTTCATTTTGGCTGGAAACGCCTGCCAGCCGGACAACGTCCCTTTGCGCCGGAACAGATTATCGATCTGACGGGCATCGGCAACCTGCTGGATCGTCGCCCCATCAGCCTTTCCGGGGGAGAGAAACAGCGGGTAGCCATCGCCCGGGCGTTGTTGGCCGGTCCCCGATTTCTGCTGTTGGACGAACCGCTCTCTGCCCTGGATGTGCCTGCCCGCATCGGCTTTCTCAATTTGTTGACCACCATCCATCGCACCCTCAACCTACCGATGCTTTACGTCAGCCACGATATCCATTCGGTAATGGGCTGGGCGGAGCAGGTTTTGTTAATGGAAAAGGGCAAAATTGTGGCGACCGGGTCCCCGAGGGAAATCTTGCCCCGGATGATGCGCGCCCATCCGCCGGGGGAAGCGGTGGTGCCCAATTTGCTGCGGGCCACCGTGGTTTCCCTCGAAAACGGCACCGAGGTGGATGCACAGGGTCTGGGGCTGATTTTGCCAGGCGGGTCTGGACTTCCGGGAGAAAAAATCCTGGTGGAAATTGACGCCTCGAACATCATCCTGGCGACTGAAAAACCGCTGAACCTGAGCGCCCGAAATCTGATAGCGGGAAAAATTGCCCAGATCCAGGACGGTGAGGACCAGAGTTTGGTCTGGGTAAATGCCGGACCGGAGCTGGCGGTCTCGTTGCTACCCTCCACGGTGCGGGAGATGGGCCTGCAGGTGGGTCAGGCGGTTTTTCTGATTATCAAAGCAAGCGCGATACGCTGCTATGGCAACCGGTAAGCGAATGGCAAAAGCCATCCGACCATCCACCAATTGTCCGGACGGCTATTCGCCACCGGCCTGACAAACCGGACACCAGTAAATCCGGCGGCTCCCCGAAGCCCCCTTTTCGATGGGAGCTCCGCAGGTGTAGCAGGGCTGTCCCTCCCGATCAAAGGCAAAAAAGCGATACTGGCGGCGGGTTAATCCGCTCGCCATAAGGGCCTTTACCCGCTCCGGATCGTTGGTGATCCCCCCGGTTTGATAGGAGCGCCGGGAAAGGTTCAGGGTCGCTTCGGAGATCCGGTTTACGGCGGCGTCGCTAAGGTTTTTGGGGCGCTGTTCGGCGCGCAGCCCGGAGAGATGCAGGATTTCCGTTCGCAGGTAGTTTCCCAGCCCCGCCAGAAAATGCTGGTCCAGGAGCAGACTTCCCAAACTTCTCCCAGAAAACCGTTTATCCCTGAAGCGCTCGACAACCGTATCGAGTTCCGTGGAAGGATCCAGGACATCCGGCCCCAGGCGTTTCAGAAAGGGATGGTCGGCCAACTCGTGATCATACAGAACTTCGATATCGGAGGCGCTGTAAAGCAAAGCGCTGTGGCGGGCGTTGTGAATGGCCAGGCGAAGCTGTCGTTTGCTGTCCGGCATTTCCCCGGATTTGCAGACCTTCCAGATCCCGTAAAGCTGATTGTGGCTATAAATATTGAGCGGCCCTTCGAAGCGGGTGAGTACCGCTTTGCCGCG
>JAGRBF010000293.1 GCA_020434205.1 Calditrichota bacterium
TGCGGCTTTACAGTCCCTCTCGCCCATTCGCCCTCTCGCCCATTCGCCTCGCCCTCTCGCCCTTTCGCCCCCTCGCCCTCTCGCCCTCTCGCCCCCTCGCCCTCTCGCCCTCTCGCCCCATCGCCCTCTCGCCCTCTCGCCCTCTCGCCCATTCGCCTCGCCCCATTCGGCGTCGCCGAAAAGCCCTGTAACATCAAAAATACACCAGGAAAAATCGCCAGCCCTGTTCGCTCCAGCCGATGGCCGGGGCCGGGAAATGGATAGCCTGCAGAATGCTTTGGGCCTCTCTCCAAAAGGGATTTTGGCCCGGCAGGGCCTGGGTATTGAGATCCAGGGCCAGGTAATACTGGCGGAATTTGACCGCCGGGTTATCCTGGGGAAGATTGGCCGCCCCGTAGCCCAGGGCCACATTCAGCCAAGCCGGACATTTGCGGGCCAGGCTTCCCGGCAGTATCGGGCGCAGGGGAGCGGAGATCCAGTAGGTCATGCCGTCGTAATCCCCCACCGGATAGGTATAGCGATCGAAGCGCTGGAAGCCCGGGGTGTCCGCATAACGATCGCTTTTGTAGTAACGGGAGGGCCAGTAGCTGATTTTGAAATGGATCTGACGCAGAGGCTTCCAGAGTTCCTGGGCAATGGGATAGGCGGCGCCGATGATATTGGCGACATAATCGGGAACCGAAAATCCCCAGTCGGCGAACCCGGCATCGGTCAGTTCGAAGGCGGTATACAGGGCAGTGCTGTTGAAAAAGCCGATCCCCAGGGCCCATTTTCGGGAAACCCCGGCGTATTCGAAGAGGCGGGCGGTGCCGCGCACAATCTGGATGTTGGCGTAAAAATGGCCGATTTTATCCACTTCCAGCCAGCGGTTCTCCCACCAGTCGTATTTTACGTGGAAGCCTTGTTTTTGGCCGGACCACCACGGTTTGACCAGGCTGAGGTAGGTGCCGGTTAGTCCGCCGGCGGTCAGGAGGGTGACCGCAGTCAACTTTTTGCCGTCCACCCTTTCGGGATGAAAGGGATCTGTAGAGCGTTGGCCGGCCAGGGGAGGCCGGGTTGGCCCGCCCATTGCGCTGTCCGGGGCGGGAGGGGAAGCGGCCAAGAGGGTCCGGAAGGCCCCGGCAGCTATCAGGAAAAGCCAAAGGAATTGTCTCATCACACCATTAAAATCAGAAATTTGTTGTCTCCTGCTTTTACGCTGCGGAAATTAGGTTCTGCGTCTCCTTCGCGAAACGAACAAGGGTAATACCGGAACCGGGATTATGCCAATGATGTTCGCCACAAAAGCCAAATTACCGGCTCAAGCCAGGCCGGTCCCCGGAGGTCCCTCCGGCCACAAGGCGCTCAGGTTACAGATTGGTTACCATCATATTTCGAAACGGAGGGTTTCCGGGCAGCGTTTGTTACCGGCATGGAGTGGAGGCAAAGCCAGGGTTTACTTCAATTCCGAATTATTTGGTTTGTGACGAATGACAAGGCCGTTATAGCAAAGTTTGTTCTATTTATGCTCACGTAATTCGCTTTGCCATTTTTACTTTAGGGATTGAAGGCAACCACGGAGATTACCCACAACTTCTCCAGAATGGTAAACCAGGGGGTACAGAAATCTTTCCGAAGCGGTCATGTTTTTCCGGGGCTTGCAAAACATGACATTTTAAACGACACGAAAAAGGAAGCGTCAGAACGCTTCTCTCTCCGCCTAAAGTTAATCCCTAGCCAGGTTATTCTTATGCCTGCCACCTTCCCCGGCCCAGGTGTGTCTCAAATTCGTAAACGGACTTTTGCAGTACTACTAAATATTAAACGTCAGGGCAGACAAACACACCGAATTGTCGACGTTACGTTATGCACCCGGATCAGGGTGTAAGTGACGGGGCGGAGCTTTGTACCCCGCACCGAGTTCTTTGATATCGATTAACTATTTTTTGCTTATCTAGCCCGGACACAGACGCCATGAAAAACGGCAAACCTCAGGAAATTATCAATCTGAACTTGAACCGCTTGCAGAACCGCGGTTCAAATCAGCCGACGGGAATAGACTTCCAGAAATACATCCATTTTTTGATGGAGAAACGACGCTGGCTCATCATCATCACCGCAGCGGTCGGGGTACTCTGGATCTTGTTTTATTCCCTCTTTAAGGACAGATTGGTCAAATACGAAACGGTGGCCACTATCCGTTTCGACAATCTGGACAAAGCCTCCGCTATCCGGGAATTTGACGTTACCGGTATCGAGGGCAAGCTGGCCATCCTCACCACCAAAAATTTCCTGGGACGGGTTTCGGACTCCCTGGATTTTCAGATCGCTTTCGAAAAAGAGGCGCTCTCCAACAAAACCTTTGTGCGGGATTCCTTTATCCCCAGTGATGATCCCCCGTACGGGGCTTATCAGATCGAATATTCCGGCAATCAGTTTAGTCTCCTTTACACCAGTCCGGACAAATCGGTGGAGGACAAAACCGTTCAGTCCGGTGTTGTCCGGGAGGGCAGCCCCATCCAACTGCGCTACCGCGGGTTTTACCTGGATCTGGAAAGCAGTATTCTGGAAAGCTATCCGGATCTGCGATTCCACCTGATTCCCCGGGTTCTGGCCGCCAACGCCATCGCCAAAAATTTTGTTTTTTACCTGAGAAGCCAGTCGATTCTGGACATCACCTACACCCACCGGGATCCCGAGTTTTCCGCCAAAGTGTGCAACACCATCGCCCGAACCTTCGTGCAGCAGTTGCTGGAGTACAAACGCAACCAGACCTCTTCGGTGCTCACCTCCCTGGAGGAACAGTTGCGGGTGGCCCGCAAGGATCTGGAGGGTTCGGAACGCGAACTGCAAACCTTTCGGGAAGCCAATCCCACCATTACCCTGCGCGACGAAAGCAAACGGGTGGTCGATGAGCTGACCACCTACGAAAGCCGCTATCAGGATTTAAAAACGGTGGAAACCGGGCTGGACAATCTGATCGCCAAAGGCGGTTCGGCGGCCAGCAAGGAAGAACGGCTTTACGCGTATCAGGAAATCATCGATTATCTCAAGTTTCACAAGCAGCCGGGCATGGAAGGGATCCAGTTGCAATATCAGGACCTGCTGGAGGAGCGCGAAAAATACAAGCGCACCAATTACCTGCCCAACAGCCCGGAGATGCGCAAGGTGGACCAGAGTCTGGCCGAATTGCAGGGGCTGGTGGATCAGCGGGTCACCGATTACAAGTCCGGCATCGCCAACTTCAGCGAACGCAACAGACGGGAAATTTACAGCATCCGCTCCGACCTGCAGCGCCTGCCGCAGAACGAGCTGAAGCTGGCGGAATTGCAGCGGGATCGCGAGATCAAGGAAAAAATCCTCACCAGCGTTCAACTGCGTTTCAACGAAGCGCGGGTTTCCGACGCGGCCATCATCCCCGATGCCTACATCATCGACGAGGCCTATCCTCCCCTGGTTACCGGGGGCCTTTCCACCGATCTTAAATACTGGCTGATCGGCCCGGTCCTGGGTTTTATGCTGGGGGTAGCCCTATTTCTGGGCCTGGCATTTTTTGACAACACCGTCAAGGGCACTTCGGAGACCGAGCAGAAGCTGGGCCTGCCGGTGTGGGCGACGGTTCCCACCATCGTGCTGGACGAAAGCGCCCTGCCCGCCAACGGCTCCCGGCAGGTGGATCCCAAGCTGATTACCGGGGACTATTCCCCGGATCTGGCCAGCGAAAGTTTCCGCCGCCTGCGCACCAAAATTTCCCTGTACATGAAGGAAGGGGGTTTCAAATCCTTCCTGATCACCAGCATCAGCGCCGGGGAGGGGAAATCCCTGACCTCCAGCAACCTCTCGGTAACCTTTGCCCAGCAGCGCATGAAGACCCTGCTGGTCGATATGGATATCCGCCGCGGGGTTCAGCACAACACCTTTGTGCTGAAAAAACGGCCCGGGGTAACCGACATCCTGATGTCCAAGGAAACCATTACCCAGGACTTCATCGACCGGCACGTGCAGGCAACCCACATTCCCAATTTGTCCGTTATTCCCTGCGGAAGACCGGTCCCCAATCCGCTGGAACTGGTTAGCAGCGACCGGATGGGCACTTTTATCCGTACCGTCGAGGAACATTTCGATGCCGTGGTGTTCGATTCGGCTCCCCTGACGGTCGGACCGGAAAATTTTATCCTGGGCACCATCATTCCGGAAATTTTTCTGGTTACCTCGTACGGATCCACCGCAATCCGCCAGGTGCGCAACATTACCAATGAGCTGGAAGATATGGGGCTTAAAATTCGCAGCGTCATTATCAACCATTCCGCAGAACAAACCCGGGAAGCAGGTTATTACACCTACTACCGGTACTAAATGCCGCAGACAGTTATTTGTGAAATCACAGGATTACCCGGGGGGGATGATAACCAAGGGATTGGTTTTTAATCCAGGAGGCAAAGATGGCTAGCAACCGTTTTGGGCAAACGTTGTTTTCGAGTTTTGAGGTGAAAGTTTTTCAGTCTCGCCCGGACTGGTTTCCTCAAAAAGAGTTCAAGAATATCCTCAAGCGGGAGCTCAACCGCAGCAACCGCACCGGGATTCCCATTTCCTACATTCTCATCAATCTGGAAGACAATGCGGTAACCAGTCCGGTGGCCGACAGCGCGGAGTATTACCAGTTTCTGGAAAAACTGGTCGAGCTAATCTCCCACAACACCCGGGATTACGGCCTCAAGGAGATCATCAGCCCCTATAAAATCGGGGTTTTGCTGATCGACACCTCCCTGGACGGGGCCAAGGCTTTTATCGAAAAAATCTCCCTGACCCTCTTCGATTATTTTGAGAAGCAGAAGAAGGAACTGCACATCAATCTGATCAAGTCCATCGTGATCTCTTCTTACCCGGTCAACCAGATGCCGGATTGCGAGACGATCAAGGCCCGTCCGGTGGTGCTGAAAAACCTGCAGTTTTCCACCGCCGATCCAGATGCCGCCGAGCGCACCTCATATCAGGAGCGCAATGTATTTGTGATGGACTGGAAGGTGGTGCGACGCACCCGGGGCGGGGCCACCGCCATGACCGCTCCCATGTTCCTGGATACCTTCAGCCCGGAACCGACCCTGCTCACCTACGAAAAAGCCAAACGGCTGGTGGACATTTTGGGCGCGCTAACCGGCATTTTGCTGTTTTTCCCGGTGATGCTGGCGGTGGCGATCGCCGTCAAACTATCCTCCAAAGGCCCCATCCTGTTCCGGCAGGAACGCCTGGGGCAGTTCGGGCGCCCCTTTACCTTTTTGAAATTCCGCTCCATGCGCACCGATACGGACGCCAGCATTCATCAGAAATACATTCAGGATCTGATCAAAGGGGCCGCGGAAAACCACGGCTCGGACGATCAGCCCCTTTACAAGCTCAGCAACGACCCGCGCATCACCAAAGTCGGGCATTTTATCCGCAAAACCAGCCTGGACGAGCTGCCCCAGTTTTTCAACGTGCTGTCCGGGGAGATGAGCCTGGTGGGCCCGCGCCCCCCCATTCCCTATGAGGTGGAAAGCTACAAAAGCTGGCACCTGCGCCGCATTCTGGATGCCAAACCGGGCTTAACCGGGATCTGGCAGGTCTACGGGCGCAGCACCACCACCTTCGATGAGATGGTGCGCCTGGATTTGCAATACGCGGAATCCCGCTCGGTGCTCACCGATATCAAATTGCTGATTTTGACGCCGTTAGCTATCTTCAACACCAAAGGCGCTTTGTAAAACCGCTTTCCGGGCCAAAAGGAACGGTTTTGCTGACGCCGGGGATCGGGGGATCTCCTCATATTTTCCGTCTGTCCGGACGGCTCGCCGATCCCGCGCCAACCTGCAGGTTGGGTTACCAGCGAATTTTCCCCAAACACGAACCATCATCTAATTTTCTGGAGAGGTCTATGAAAGTTGCCATTCTCGCCGGAGGACGCGGCTCCCGGCTTGCCGAAGAAACCGAAATCAAACCCAAGCCGATGGTGGAAATCGGCGGATTTCCCATTCTCTGGCATATCATGAAAATTTACCGGCATTTCGGGCATAAAGATTTCGTCATCGCCCTGGGCTACAAGGGTGAAGTGATTAAAAAATATATGGTTGACTATTGCAACCTCAACAGCAATCTGCGGGTGGAGATGAAAACCGGCAGTGTGCACGTGGAAGAGGACGACCGCCTGGATTGGAATGTGGAGCTGATCGAAACCGGCATCAACACCAATACCGGGGGACGCATCAAACGCCTGGCCCCTTATGTGAATAACGAAACCTTCATGCTGACATGGGGTGACGGGGTTTCCAACGTGGATCTGGACGCCCTGCTCAAATTCCACCGCGCCCACGGCAAGCTGGCCACCCTCACTGCGGTCCGCCCCCCGGCGCGCTACGGCTACATGACCTTCGACGGGGACCACATCACCTCTTTCACCGAAAAACCCCAGATCGGGGAAGGCTGGATCAACGGGGCTTTTTTTGTGCTGGAGCCGGAGGTTTTCGACTACATCGACGGCGACGATACCCAGTGGGAAAAAGAACCCATGGAACGCCTGGCCGCCGAAGGACAGCTGATGGCCTATAAACACCAGGAATTCTGGCAGTGTATGGACACCCTGCGGGAAAGACACATTCTGGAAAATTTCTGGGAGCACGGCCACGCCCCCTGGAAAGTTTGGGAATAGGCCTCACCAGTAGGAGCAGGTCGCGACCTGTTCCCACGGCAAAAATCAAATTATTGATCAACAAGAACAAAATCATTCACACTGATGTGGAGGAAAAATGAAAGTTTTGGTAACGGGACACAAAGGCTATATCGGCACGGTGCTGGTCCCCATGCTGCTGGCGGAAGGCTATGAGGTGGCCGGGCTGGACAGCGATTTGTATCGCCGCTCGACCTTCGGAGACTACCCCCACCCCATCGCCGATATCCCGGAAACCATCAAGGATATTCGCGACGTATCCGCGGAAGATGTGCAGGGATTTGACTGCATTATGCACCTGGCCGGGCTCTCCAACGATCCCCTGGGAGATCTCAATCCCGACCTCACCATGGACATCAACTACAAAGCTTCGGTAAAGCTGGCCGAGCTGGCCAAAGCAGCCGGGGTTCCGCGCTTCATTTTTTCCTCCTCCTGCAGCAATTACGGCGCGGCCGGGGACGGTATGGTGGACGAAAATTCGCCCCTCAATCCGGTTACCCCCTACGGGGAATCCAAGGTGCTGGTGGAACAGGCGGTTACCCAGCTGGCCGATGAGAATTTTTGCCCCACCTTTTTGCGCAACGCCACCGCCTACGGGGTTTCCCCGCGCCTGCGCTTCGATCTGGTGTTGAACAACCTGGTGGCCTGGGCTTTTACCACCGGACAGATTTACCTGAAAAGCGACGGCAGCGCCTGGCGGCCCATTGTGCATATCGCGGACATTTCCCGGGCTTTTATTGCGGTGCTCAAAGCCCCGCGCGAATTGGTGTTCAACGAGGTGTTCAACGTCGGGATTACCGAGGAAAACACCACCATCCGCGACCTGGCCACCATCGTCAAGGATACCATTCCCAGCGCCGAGCTGACCTTCGCGGACGGCGCCAGCGCCGATACCCGCAATTACCGGGTTAACTGCGACAAAATCCGGCGGATTCTGCCGGACTTCCAGCCGGCCTGGAGCACCCGCAAAGGGGCGCAGGAACTGCTGGAAACCTACCAAAAATTCGGCCTGGCGCTGGAGGAATTCGAAGGACCCAAATACCGGCGCATCACCCACATTCAGGAACTGATCAAAGGCGGAAAGCTGGACCACAACCTGCGCTGGCAGTAAGGCCGCTTTCCCTGCACAAGGAGACCTCATTTTGAAAACCGGAAATCGCATTTCCACCTGTCGCGCCTGTGGCGCCACCGGCCTGAAACACATCATGTCCTTCGGGGAAACCCCGCTGGCGGACCGCCTGCTCACCAAAGCAGAACTGGACCAACCGGAGTACACCGCCGATCTGGACCTGGTATTCTGCCCCGATTGTACCCTGGTGCAAATCGACGTCAACGTGGACCCGGAGATTCTCTTCTACAAGGATTACCCCTATTTCTCTTCGGTATCTCCTTCCCTGGTGCGCCATTTCCGGGAAAGCGCGGAGCACCTGATGGAGACCCGCCCTCTGGACGGCAACAGTCTGGTGGTGGAGGCCGCCAGCAACGACGGTTACATGCTGAAAAACTTCAGGGAGCGGGGCATCCCGGTCCTGGGAATCGACCCCGCCGAGGGTCCCGCCAAGGTGGCCATAGAAGCGGGGATCGACACTCTCAATACCTTTTTCGGCAGCGAACTGGCCCATCGCCTGCGCCATGAGGACGGCAGGGCGGCGGACGTTTTTCTGGCCAACAACGTTTTGGCCCACGTGCCGGATTTAAACGGCTTCGTGGCCGGCATCAAAACCATGCTCAAGGACGACGGAGTGGCGGTTATCGAATGCCCCTATCTGATCGACCTGATCGACCATTGCGAGTTCGACACCATTTACCACCAGCACCTGTGCTACTATTCGGTGATGTCCCTGGACGCCCTTTTCCGCCGTCACGATCTGTATCTCAATAACATCAAGCGCCTGGCGATCCACGGCGGATCCCTGCGCCTGTTCGTGGGATGCCGTGAGGAAGTTCAGCCGATCGTAACCGAGATGCTGGCCGCGGAAAAACGCCTGGGGGTGGACGGTGCCGATTACTATCTGGGATTCGCCGAGCGGGTTAAATCCGTCAAAACCGAGATGCTCAACATCCTGAACGACCTGAAAGCCGAGGGCAAAAAAATCGTCGGTTACGGGGCAGCCGCCAAAGCCTGCACCCTGCTCAACTACATCGGGATCGATAAAAAGCACCTCGACTACGTGCTGGATCTCAACAAATTCAAACATCACAAATACATGGGCGGCAACCATTTCGAGATTCTGCCCACCGATCAGCTCCTCAGGGATCAGCCGGATTACGTGGTTATCCTGGCCTGGAATTTCGCCAAAGAAATTATGGAGCAGCAGAGCGAATTCCGCGAGCGGGGTGGAAAATTCATCATTCCCATCCCGACGCCAAGCATTGTTTAAGGCGAGAAGCGAGAAGCGAGAAGCGAGAAGCGAGAAGCGAGAAGCGAGAAGCGAAGCCGAATAACCCTGTAACCCTGTAACAAAAATCATCCCATGAAAATTGCCTTTGTCAGCCAGCCCTTCGACGATTCGGTACCCCCCATCGAGTCGGGCTCCATCCAGATCTGGACCTACCAGGTTATTCTGCACCTGGCCAAAGAACACGACATCACCGTTTACGCAGTGCGCAAACCGGGAAACGGGGCCTTTCAGGAAGAAGGGGGCATCAAATACCGGCGTATGTCCCTGTTCTGGGATCGCTGGATTCTGCGCTTTATGCGCCTGATCAAATTCTGGTACCGCGATCCGCGCAAACCGCACCACGCTTCGGTGCTTTACTACATCGGGTATATGATCCAGACCGCTCTGGACATCCGCAGGCGCGGTTACGACGTGGTGCATATTCACAATTATTCGCAGTTTGTCCTGCCGATTCGCTTTTTTAATCCCCGGGTCAAAATTGTTCTGCACATGCAGGGGGAATGGCTGAGCCAGCTGGACCACGGCATGATTCGCCACCGCCTGTCCAAAGTCCAGCAAATTCTGGGCTGCAGCGATTACCTGATGGACAAGGTGGTGGACGTTATCCCGGAGGTAAAAGCAAAGGTGCGCACCCTCTACAACGGGGTGGACACCACCAAATTTGTGGCCAACGGCAAATACGATCATGCGGAAGAGGATCAGATTGTGCGCTTTTTGTTCGTGGGGCGCCATTCCCCGGAGAAAGGGGTGCACGACCTCCTGCGGGCCATGCAGCTTTTGCGGGAGCGCACCGACCGCTTTCACCTGACCGTGGTGGGACCCAAATACGTGGTTCCCAGCGATATGATCGTGGACATCAGCAGCGATCCCAAAGTGCGGGACCTGCGTCGTTTTTACGGCGAGGATCCCAATAATCAGGAAACCTATCTGAAGGCGCTGGAGGATCTGCGGGCGGATGGCCTGGAAGATTTCGTCACCTTTGCCGGCAGTATTCCCCATAGCCAACTGGCCGAACTCTACCGCGATTGCGACGTGCTCACCAACCCCTCCCTCAGCGAAACCTTTGGTATTGCATTGGTGGAAGGTATGGCGGCCATGATGCCGGTGGTAGCCACCCGGGTGGGCGGCATGCCGGAGATCGTGGTGCCGGAGGAAACCGGTTTCGTGGTGGAAAGCGCAGACCCGGAGGCTCTGGCCGAGGTGTATTACCGGCTGGTCAGCGAGGCGGCCTTGCGCCGGCAAATGGGGACGGCGGGTCGCCGGCGGGCCGAGGCGGTCTTCGACTGGTCCATTATTGCCGCCAATCTGATCGACCTTTACCGGCAGATTCCGGAAAACGCCTAGACCTTTGCGCACCTATTTTCAGAAAAAACGTTACCAGGCCCTGCTGGCCGCCACAACCGAATTTAGTGCGGAAGAACTCAGCGCCTCCGCGCTGGTGGTATCCCCCCATTTCGATGATGAAACTCTGGGCTGCGGCGGAACCCTGCTCCTTAAAAAAAAGGCGGGGGCGGATTTAAGCCTGGTTTTTATGACCGACGGCAGCACCTCCCACCGCAATCTGGTCTCCCCGGAATACCTGCGGCGGGTGCGGGCGGCGGAAGGCCGCGAAGCCGCCAAAGCATACGGGATCGCCGACCGATCTTGTTATCTGCTGGATTTTCCGGAAACCCAATTGGATCAACAGCATCCCGCGGCGGTTAAAGGGCTGCTGGCCCTGCTGGAGAAAAACCGGCCTGAGCAACTGTTTCTGCCGGCCACCGCCGATCCCCTGCTGTGGTCGCCGGACCACAACGCCACCACCCGGGCAGCCCTGGAAGCGGCCAAAGCCTACGGCGCCCCCCTTACCCTGGTGGAATACCCGGTGTGGTTTTGGTATCACTGGCCCTGGGTGCCCTACCCCTGGCGGGACAACTACCAGGCCGGGATTGTGGGGCGGCTTTCCCGGAGCTACCGGCTTGGCAAAAGCGCGGCGGTTTTGTTCAACAAAAAAGTGACGATTTCAGAACAGCTGAAAGAAAAACGGGCCATTCTGGGGCAACATCGCTCTCAAATGGAACGCCATCCCGACCATCCGGACTGGCAGATTCTGGCGGATGTGGCCGGGGGTGAATTTCTGAACCGTTTTTTTAACGGGCACGAGTTTTTCCGGCTCTACCGGGTCAATACTCAGGGAAGCGGGAAATAGGAAATGGCAAATGCGATCTTTTTGACAGGGATATGGGCGGCAAGACCCTCGGAAAATCTACTTTTTCCTCCGAAGGTCAAGACGCCCGGTTAAACCGGTAAGCTATTATGAGAAAAAGGCCTGAACCAACGGCAGAAGAGCCTTCGGTGCAAACTTCCCCACACCGGGAAACACCTCCAAGAGCCACCTTCGGCAAATCCACGGTGCTTTACGAGGACGGTTTTGAGACGGATACCCCGCCGGGAACGGTCCTCAACAATCAGCATCGCCTCGGCATCGACCTGGAAAAAGCGCTCAGCATAGACAACGGCGCGTTGCGCATCGCCCAACTGGCCAATCCGGGCTGGCGCAGGGCTTCGCTGGCCTACGGACCTTTCCAACGCACAACCGGGAAGGCCTTTCTGGTGCACATGCTCAACGGCCATAACACCTCCCAGAGCGGGGATTTATCCGAAAAGCTGATGTGGCATTTAATCAGCTGGATGCGGGGGGCCAATACCGCGGCGCGCACCCGCCAGTTCCTGCTGGAGCGCCTTAATCCGGTTAATCTGCTGGGTCAGCTCACCAGCCCCCTCCTGGGTCGCAAACTAAAGCGGATACGCTACTGGGCCGGATACAACCGCCGCAACCGCGATCGCCACATCAACGAGAACCTGGCCATCGGCTGGTTTGAAGAAGCCACCCCCATTACCCCGCCGGAACAGGGCAGTTCTCTGGTTATGCATGCGCTGGGACCGCGCAACGGTCAGCTGTGGATTTGCAGCGGTGAAGGCACCCAGGTTCTGCTAAGCGATATCCAGAACATTCCCATTTTTTACTTGTCCGTCCTGCGCGAACAGGGCAGTATTTTTTACGCTTCCAGTCTGGACGGGGCCCACGGCCTGCCCACCTATCCCGCTTTCCGGCCCCTGGGCATGGAATCCGCCAACGAGGCGCGGGTTTTGTATCCAGGGATTCATCAGAGTGTGATGGGGCAAAAGGGCTTTACCGTAGACAGCCGGGTGCGCCACAACGCCATTTTTGAGCTGGAGGAAGCCCGCAACTGGTATACCACTGCCTGCTACGCCAATGCCCTGACCGATACCCCGGATGCCAATCATCCCGCGGCGGCCCGTTTTCCCCTGGATGTGGTAGATGGAGACATTCTGTTTTCCCCACAAGGGGCCGGGGCCGGGGCGGACGGGCTGACCTTCTGGGTTTATCCGGATCAGCCGGCCGGGTTAATCAGCATTTGTTTTACCGGAACTTCGGACTGCGCCTTTGCCCTGCGCTGGCGAGGCGATAAGAATCGTGATTTTATGGAATTCGGCCTGGAACCGGAGCGCATCACCCTGCGGGAAACTCACGGGGAGCGGGAAGAGGTCGATGCGGTCACCATCCGCAACTCCTGGAAAATCCACCGCAACAACCGCCTCACCATTTCCGATAACGGGGAGTGGATCAGCATTAGTCTGAACGGCAGCGGCATTTTTAAGGAGGCTAAACGAAGCCTCAATTTTTCCGGCAACCGGGGGGTAGGGCTCCAGGTGCCGGGCGGTCAACAACTGACCTTCCACCATCTGGAAATTCATCCCCGGGAATTGATTCTGGAACATCCTTCCCCTGCCCCTCCGGCACAATTGAAGGCAGACCCGGAGCCGCTCCTCGCCGATGATTTCTCCGGTAATCCCGGCGAACTGGCGGGCCGGCAACCCAAATCTGGCGAGGGCCTCTGGCAGCGCACCCTGGGCACCGGGAGCATGCTTGTGGAGAATGACGGTCTTCGGGTTCAGGCCAGCCTGGAAAAGCCCAACCCCGGTCGCACCGCCTACACCCTTCCCTGGGAAAGCAGCCGCGGCGCGGAACTGTCCGCAACCCTTATCCCCCCGGGCAATAAACGCGGGGAAGGCCAGATGGCCCGCGGCGGTTTTATCTTCTGGCAGGATGAAGAAAATTACATTGTGGTCAACAACTGGAACGACGACAACTACCCCGGTGCTTCCATTTCCTCCTTCTTTTTTCTCAACGGTGAGGAAGATATTTTTGATGCGGTGTGGAGCAACGTGGGCAGCCGCATTTTGTGGGGGGAACCACACTGCCTGCGGGGAGCATTCGACGGCGATTTGTATCAGATCTGGATCAACGACGAGCCGGTGCTGTACCGGCGGCTCAGCGATGTTTATCCCCGCCACAAGCCGCTGATCATCAACCGGGTGGGCCTGGTGGCCAACTGGGAATTCGGCAACGATACCGGAACGGTTTTCCGGGATTTTTCCGCACGGGAACTGGTGAAATAGCGAGAGGGCGAGAGGGCGAGAGGGCGAGAGGGCGAGAGGGCGAGAGGGCGAGAGGGCGAGAGGGCGAGAGGACCGAATATCCCAAGACTTGAAGAAGATCCTTTGAATAAAAGATCCTTGGAATAGAAGATCCTTTGAATAGAAGATCCTTGGAATAGAAGATCCTTTGAATAGAAGATCCTTTGAATAGAAGATCCTTTGAATAGAAGATCGTTTGAATAGAAGATCGTTTGAATAGAAGATCCTTAGATCTATTATTCTAAGAATCATAGGATCCTTCCTCCGTCTTTCCGTCTTCGGATCAAAGGATCTTAGGATCGTTCTTCCCGTCCTGCAATCTTACGCATTACCCAACGCACGGAGCAACCATGACACATCCCGCCACTTCCAACGGAATGGGATTCAAACTGGCCAAGCTGATGCGCCGCATCCGCCGCAATATCGGCCATCCGGAGACCCTGAATATTCTTTCCGGGCCCGGCAAGGGATTGAAATTTAAGGTTTTACCCAACGACACCAGCTTCGATCTGGGCATCAACGAGGTGCCGGTTCAGGAGGCATTTGCCGGGATCCTTAAACCCGGACAGGTTTTCTTCGACATCGGGGCCAACTTCGGATTCTTCACCATCATCGGAGGCCGCCTGGTGGGCAAAACAGGGCAGGTTATCGCCTTCGAGCCGGTCCCCGGAAACGCACGCACGGTGCGCTACAACATCGCCGCCAACCATTTTGATCACGTTACCCTTATGGAAATGGCCGTGGCGGAAAAACCGGGCCGTGGCAAACTTTTCGTAACCGCCCATTCCGGAGGCTCTACCCTGGCCTCGGTGCGGCGCCCGCAGGACACTACCGAGGAAATTGAGGTAACCCTGGAAAGCATCGACTCCCTGCGCCAGGCCGGGAAAATTCCCGCCCCGGACGTGGTGAAAATCGACGTGGAAGGGGCGGAAATGGGGGTTCTGCTGGGCATGACGGAAACGATCTCCAACAGCCGCCCCACTTTTCTCATTGAGGTGGACGATGCGGAACGCACCCGCCTGGACGAAAAAAAATCCGCCATTATGCGCTGGCTTCGGGAACGCGGCTACGGCATCCGCGAGTTGCCGGACGCCTATCCGGGCAGCCCCTGGTACGTCGATCATATTGTGGCCGAACCGGAGGGCAATTAGCCGTCCGTGAAATCTTCTTCCGCCAGGACCCCGCTTTCCCCCGCCCTGCTTCTGGCGGGGCGTATGGTAACCTATCTTTCTTTTTTGGCCATTCTGATCACCACCCTCTTTCCTTACGATATCTGGGTGGAGGCGGACTGGATGCAACAGATCCGCAGCGTTTCCTGGGAGTGGGGGCTGATCCGCAGCAACATCTGGCGCGATATTATCGCCAACGTGGTGGTCTTTATCCCGGTGGGAATGGGGCTGACCCTCACCCGCCTGGCCAAAGGGGGATCCGCCGCGAGGGCCCTGTCTGGCGCCGCCCTGGGCGGACTGTTGCTCACCTGTTTTGTGGAAAACGTTCAGATCTTTCTGGTGCTGCGGGCTTCCTCCCTCAACGATATTGTCGCCAATACCGTTGGCGCCATTCTGGGGGCCCTGCTGGTTATCGGAATAGCCCGAAGCCGCTGGGAAAAGCTCAGCCAATTGCTGCCCGGACAGCTCAGCGCCAGGGGTTATGCACTTTGGCTACTGGTCGCTTTGGGCGCCGCCCTGCTCGCTTTTGATGCCGGGGTAGGTGAGGCCAGACTGGCCGGATGGGAGAGCAATTATCACCTCTCTCTGGGAAACGAGTTTGAGGGGGGACGGCCCTGGATGGGCAGCATCCGCAGTCTGAGGCTTTCCACCGGAACGCTGACCCTCACCCCGGATTCTCTCGACCTGGAAACGGTTCGCCATTACGACAAGGCCCTGCATTTCGGGAAGCCGGACAGCCTTTCGGACATTTTTAGCAGCGGCGAAAGAGACTGGTGGCGATCCGCCGCCCCGATGGCGCGGTTTTTAAACCTGGTCCAGAAGAACCAACAGTTCAGCATTTCCCTGGCGCTGCGCAGCGACGAGCTGCGCCAGAGCGGCCCGGCCCGAATCCTGACCTTCTCGGACGGTTTCGATTACCGGGATCTGACCATCGGACAGCAAGGCGACGCCCTGGCGATTCGCCTGC
>JAGRBF010000294.1 GCA_020434205.1 Calditrichota bacterium
AAAAGCATCTCCCCCTTTTGCGAAAAATGGCACTTTTGGACCAAAATGCCTCTCCGCTAAACGGCTGTTTTAACTGGGGTTGATCCAAGGACGTTTTTGGCCGTTTTTTTCGCAAATCCCCTTTTTTTCGCAAATCGTTTTGAAGGGAGTGGTTTGGGACCCTTTTGCGAAAAGGAGCATTTCTCTCTGGAATCAAAAATTGTTTGTTTAAATTTATCAATTATAATGTTTTATCTCCACTTCTTTTGACCCTGGCGATTTTCGCAAACCTCCCAGGCCTTTCTGACTCTGTGCTTTCGCAGGATTTTCCCTCCTGAAACCCGGCATAGTACTGTAAAAACAGAAAAGGGGCTTTGGGGCCCCTTTGTCAGATTTGTGGCTAGTGTTATTTTTTGCCTTTAGCGACTAACACGAAGTTTCTCTGGCGTGGGGGCTGTCTCTCGTTCAGCTTTTAATTGTCGCTTTTGAAGCGCAAAAGCGACGCAAAACGCTTTGGCAAAACAAACTCGCCATCCCGGCTCGAACATGTTTTGCCTCCCCTCCCTGGGATTTCAGCATCTGAATCTAGAAAAGAATCAAAGTTGGTTTCACCCATGCTATTTGCAGTGTCCCTCCGGCACGCTCCCCATCCGCCGGCCCATAAGGGCCTTCCGAAAACGGACCTTGCTGTTACATTTGGTTCCAACGGCCAACGGCCAACGGCCAACGGCCAACGGCCAACCACTCCCACCCCCACACTTCGATACTCCCATACCCCCACACGGCGCGCAGCGCCATACATCCGCCGGCCTATAAGGGCCTTCCGAAATCGCTGATCGCTGATCGCTGATCCCCCTTCGCTCCTCGCTTCTCGCTTCTCGCTTCTCGCTTCTCGCTCCTCGCTTCTCGCTCCTCGCTCCTCGCTCCTCGCTGATCGCTGATCGCTTCTCGCTCCTCGCTCCTCGCCGCAGGCGCCTACCATTTGGCAATATACGGCCGGTAGTCTTCTTCATCCCCCTTCAGAAATTTGCCGATGGCACTGGCCTGGTATTGGATGATCTCCTGCAGGGTGCGTCGTTTCCCTCGGTGGGATTCCGGGGTGTTGAGTCGCTCAAAGATGTTCTCGACCAAAAGATTTTTGCTGCCCTGGGTTAGCTGCCCCTCTTTTACCACCACCTTTTCCCGGCGGTTGATTAAGCTCAACACCACCCGGTCTACCACCTGGGCCCGGAATTCTTCGACGACATCAAAAACCAGGGTGGGTTTTTGATATTGCGGCGCATGCAGAAAGCTGATCTGAACGTTCAAACCAGCCCGCATTAAAGCGCCCCAAACCCGGGAGTAAAGAATGCCATATCCGTAGTTGAGCAGGGAATTGAA
This sequence comes from Calditrichota bacterium, assembly GCA_020434205.1. Lineage (GTDB taxonomy): Bacteria > Calditrichota > Calditrichia > RBG-13-44-9 > J075 > JAGRBF01. The sequence goes on from JAGRBF010000294.1 coordinate 1,360, forward strand.
GAGATCATCCGCGCCGCGATGTTCCCGCTTCTCAAACTTAACCTTGTCCTCTACCAGGTCCTTAACCACCCGCCAGTAGGCTGCCGCGGCCCGCCCCTCAATCCCAAACAAGCTCCCCCGGAAGGTTTTCAGGGTTAAGTCCCGGGAAAGTTCTTCTGCTTCCAGATGGTAACGTTCAATACGATCCGCTTCCCGTTCGAAGAGTTTCATAAAATCCGGATCGGCTTTGCGCCGGTATTTGGAATGATATTTTAACAGGTTTAGCTGATTGCGGATTTTCCCGCAAACAAATGCCGCCGCCAAAACCTGACCCTTTCCGTTTTTTTCCGCCATTAATTGTTCCATCCCGTAACGCCAGGCGGGCTTCTCCGGCGCGCTGAGGCGCGCATAGGGTTTTCCCGCAAAATCAAGGTAGTCGATGGGAATGTTGTTGTGGGCGCATAAGTATACCGCGGCGCTGGAGAGGGTTACTGAACTGCTGAGCACCAGGATATGCTTAACCTTGTTCACCGGATAATACTGGTCCTTGTGGCCCGGGCGCCGCACCATAAAACGTTTGCTGCGCTTGCCTAAAAAGGTGCCGTTGCTGTTGAGCACCAGATCATATTCAGCGGCAAAATGCCGTTCGTAAATTCGCGCCCGCGCCCGCACTTTGCGACGGACCTCGCTGCTCACTTCCGCCGTTTTGGCGGGTTGCTGTTTGCCAGCGCTTTGAGCGTTCCCTGCTGGTACCGGGACCCCAGTCGCAGATTGATCCGCTTTAGTTTCATCTCCCTGAAAGGTAAGGTGGATATCCGTTGCGCCATTTAAAACCCGGTTAAGGATCCCCTCTTTCTGGCGGGAAGGCAAGATCGCCAGGTCCTGCAGCCGGTTCAGCTGACGTTTGAGGGTGGCCCGCTCGAATTGGTTACGGTTGCGCATGTCCCGGATTTTGCCGGCCAGTCCCTGGTAAATCTGTAATTGCAGGTCCCGGAAAACCGGATCGCTCTGACAGTTTCCATAATGGTAGCGCCAGGAGCGAATGGCCGCGTTGAGGTTCTCCATGAGGTAGTTGAGGTCCGCGCCAATGGAACGCCGCATCAGCCTTTGTATCTTCTCCTTAGCCTTGGCAATTTTGGCAGGGGAAATATGCTCTCCCCGGTCGTCAAACAAGATCCCTAAAAAGGTAAATCCGCTGGCCAACTGATAAACCGGGCGTTCGATCTTGTTAAGCCTCAAACCGCGGTTTTCAGTCAGAAACGTTGAGGCGATTTCAAATTGGGACAGGGCATCGCTTTCCTTTTTAGCAAGGATGATAAAGTCATCCGCATAGCGAACGTATCCGGCCCCGCATTTCTGCATTTCAACGTCAAAGGGATGCAAATAGAGATTGGACAGCAGGGGGGAAATGACGCTCCCCTGGGGTACCCCCTGCCTGGCTTCAACATATTGTTCTCCTTTAAAAGCGCCGATTTTCAGCCATAGCTGAATCAGTTCCAGCTGATATTCATCCTCAATAAGGCCGGGTAACTGAGCCAGGAGCCGTTGGTGATCTATGCTGTCAAAGAAGTTGTCAATATCGCAGGTGGTAACCCAGGTTGCCTTCTGGGACAAATAATGTTTGACCCGGCTAATGGCCTTGCGATGACCCTTACGCTGGCGATACGCATAGCTGGTATCCAGAAAGATACGTTCGAAGCGGGGTTCGATTTCCAGCTTCAGGGCCATTTGCACGATTTTATCTTCGATGCTGGCCAGGCTGATGGGACGGGACCCGCCGTCCGATTTGGCCAGGTGAATCAGTTTGCCGGGCTGCGGCAAATAGCTGCGCTCATTGAGCTGGTTGAATAAATGGGTCAGGCGCTGCTCGGTATGGCGGGTGAAGTCTTCCACCGATTGTTGGTCCAATCCGCCCGCCGAGTTTTTTTTGCGAATCTGCTGCCAGCAATAGCGCAGTTTTTCAGGCGAATACCAGCTCATGTTCCAGATCCATTTCTTTGAGAATCTGCAGTTGTCGCATTATGGCCAAATGAGCGCTTTCTTCTTCATCCATGAAAATAAGCAGTTCCTCCCGTTTCCAGTCTCCCGGCAGCTTGCCGGACCAGATGCCCATCAGGTGAATAAGGGTTTTGTCCTGAAGGATGGCAATCATGCCGTAGGTGATGGTCAGGCAATACAAGAATTGGGACAGTTGTTCCCAGTTGCCAATATCAATCTGGGAAACCGGATTCGCCGGGGTTTGCAGGCGAAAAGGGTGGATTCCGGCAATGCCCTCCGCCTGGGCGATAAAATCGCTGTCCCGGCTGAGCAATAAGATGTCGATTTGCTGCTCTTCCACCGCCTGACGGTAATTGAGAATGATGTTGTTGTCCCCGCTGCCCTGCAATTCGTCTTCATCGAGGGTGGGAAGTTCTATTAGCCACTGTTTCTGGCGCATTTTTTCAAACTCCAGAAATCCCAGACGGCGACGCCGGTCCTCCAGGCAGTTCTGATTGTTGAAACGGGAAATGTATTTTTGAAAGGCTTTAGCCGCCATTTGTTTGCGGAAGTAACTCAGGTGCTTTTCCCGGTATTTGGTTTTTGTGAAATTCAGTTCCATTTTGATATGCGGGGAGACCACAAATCCTACCTGATTTTGAGGAAGGTGGGAAATCCACCCCTGCTGGGTGGTGTAGAAGCGATCCCGCAGAAGGTTGGTGTCCAGTGCCAGGCAAAGCGGGCGCCGGCTTTGTTGGAAACCCTGCCGGGTAAAGTGATGAAGCTCCTTCAAAAACTGGCTGAGATTGGGGTATTCCAGAATCCCGCTCTGGATTAGGGTTTCCTTGATGACATCAAAAGGGGGCGTTTCCGAAAACCCGGAGCGCCCCGGGGTAATACCGCATTCCTTCTGGTAGGCCTTTCGACCGAGTACGAGATGGGCCCGCGCTTTGCCAGGCTGGAGGCTAATGGTTAGCAATGGGGTTTCGGTGTAAGGAATAAGCACCTGAAAATCGGTTCGGCTGCGAAGCATTTGGTTGAAAAAAACCATTAATTGGGCTCGGGGGATTTTCCATTCAATACTCATGTTGCTCCTCATCGGGTTGACTTTTCTTTAAGATCGACAATTTCCATCATCCCGCTGGGAATGTTGGGATAAACGCAATTGATGAATTGGGGCGATTTCAGGAAATTGTAATAAATATGCTCCACCACTCCGGGATTGAGCTCGCCGAAGAGGAGCATCAATGCGGAATGCAACTTTCGACCGCTGGTAATGTCCATAATCAGCGGAGCATCGCACTGGGCAATGGTTTTCTTGAGGGATTTGCGAAAGCTGTCGATGTCAATCGGATCAATGAATACCTCCTTGATAATGGGTTCTTTTCGCTGGTGGTATTTGAGAAGAATAATCACCTGCTCCCGAAACCATGCTGAATGACTCCTGAGAGTCCGGTCGCAGAAAAGGGTAATGGTGCCGAGTTGTTCACCGGGATGATGACTAACGAAATACCACAGGGTATTCAGGGAGGCCACCGGTTTGGTGGAAATGAGGCTTAGCCAATGTTTCATTGCAAATTTTCCTTTTGTTAAAGGTGGGATTATGCCGCCGATTGAGTATGGTCGCTCAGGAAAATGGGAAAACCGTGATGTTGCTTTTCGGGATTTTTGATAAAGCCCTTTTCCTTGCCAACGATGTAAATTGAGGAAACCCCTGTAGACTCGGCCGCCTGGAATGCCCCGACCGACATGGGGACCGTTCCCCCGGTGGTGTCCACAAAGATGTTGCCTGGGGAAATGCCGCGATTGATAAAATGCTGAATCAGGTTTTTGGCAAGCTCATAGGCTTTCTCGGGGTTGTAGGGATCCTGCAAACAATCCTTATTTTTGGCAATGGCTTCCGGGGGATGCAAGAATTCGACATGTTCCTCAAACTCCCGGGTCAGTTCTTCGGTAACCGTTTTGCTGTGTTCGGTATACAGGAAAGCCACATGTCTGGGTTGCAGCCAGCGCAGAATCCACTCCGGTTGTTCCCGCCGGCTGACCGGGATGATAATGGCCTGTATGGCGGTTGGGGCAACGTCAAAACTGTCTCCGAGGTTCTCGAAGGTCTGGCGAAACAACCACTTCCGGATTTGATAGCGGTGAAAAACCGCATATATGGCCCCGGCAACGCTCAGGCAGGTCAACAAATAGCTGAACACGATTCCTGCATTGTCCAACGTTTTTAACACCGGCGGGGACAATTGAGCCCCGATGGCAATAAAGACCCCAAAGAACAGGGTGAAAAAGAGGGCCAGGTTGATGAATTTGAAAAGATAGGATTTGATCATTAATCCTCCTTAGCCTTACAGGATTTTGGTGGCAATCTTTTTTGATCGCTTCTTCGGGGTTGCTATGCCCGGATTTAGTTTGAGGACCCTCTCCTGGCAGCTTTTGCAGAGCTGGTAATAGCGGATGGAATCCTTTTTACCGAGCAAGCGGTTGAGCTGTTTGCGAAGGGCTCCCAACTGCTTTTGCGGTAGGGAACCCTCAAAGACGCTTTTCTGAACCCGCTCCAGACCTTCATCCAGCAATTTTTTGCTGATCTTGTTGCGGGTGCGGTTTTTAGAGATGTCGTAGCAGATGAGCAGATACATAATGAGGGGAAAGGCCAATGGCGTGCCAGGAGAAATGTTTCCCTATTAAAATATTGTTTTACATAAATTTATGGTTTAAGGGGTTTCGCTGCGGCAGATAGTAAGGGTGTGATATTTAATCTTATTCGAAGTAATCAGTCCCTATTTCGCAGTATCAAACAACCTGTGGGCGGAGAGAGCTTGGCAGTTGCATGATTATTGGTTATTTTCTGAGGACGCGCCACCCCGTTCGGCCTGAGAATTGCCTGGAAAACTGGGCCGGAGTGCATTTTTGAAATCGGGTATTTGCTCTCCATTTGGAGCGTTCTCGACCATCCCGGAGCGGAAAATTGTCCAACAATCCTCAAAATGTCCTTCTGGCCCTGGTGGGGTTAACCCCCCAGATTATTACCGAGACCCTCTATTATTTGATGGTGAAGGAGGGGGTAATTATAGATCAGGTGGAGGTGATTACCACCGAGCAGGGACGGGCTACCATGGACCGTCATTTTGAGGAACCCTTCGCAAACTTTTGCGCAGATTTTAACCTGAACCGCAAAAAGTTACGGCCGCGGATTTCGGTCATAAACGAAGGAACAGAGAACGGTATCGGTGATATTCGCAGCAATTCCGATAATCATCTTACCGCAGTGCACATATTCAAAAAGGTCCACGACCTCACCCGGGATCCCGGACAGCGGGTTTTTGCTTCTCTGGCGGGTGGTCGCAAAACCATGAGTACCTACCTGGGTTTTGCCATGCAGCTTTTTGCCCGCCCCGGCGATCGCCTGATGCACGTGCTGGTAAATCCCCCCGAAATTGAGGGTAATTTCCAGTTTTTTTATCCCCGCCCGGGTCAGGCAACTATCCCGGGCCGGCGACGGGTAGGGGAGAGCTGGGAAGCGGTCGATATTCCCACCGCACAGGTGCGCATTGAGCTGGCGGATATTCCTTTTGTGCGTATGGCCGGGATTCTGGAGGGACAGGGGATTGATAGTTTTGAGGATATCGAAAACCTGGTCCTCAATGCCCAGTTGCAAATTGATCAGACCATTCAAAAATGGGAACTGGAAATCAACCTGCACCAGCAATGCCTGATTATCCACAAGCCGGACGAAGTCCTGCAAATTCCCCTCAGTCCCCGCCGCATCGTTTTCCTGTATTACCTGGCCAGCCAGGGTAAAATCATCAACAATCACGCCCACAATGGAAAACACGCCGCGCGGCTGCTCCGCCTTTACCGGGATTATGCCGGGAGCGGTCAGGAGCGGGTTAGCCAGGACAGCTTTTCGGTAGAGAAAATCAGTAACCTGCGCAGTCAGGTGGCCCGCGAACTTAAAAAAGCACTGCCCCTTTCCAGCTTCAGAACCATGATCATTCCCACCTATCACCCCACCTCCGAGGGGTCGCTTTTCAGCATTTCCCTGCCCGCTCACCGCCTGCGCCTTGAGCCTGAAGTCGATGAGAACGACATTAGATAGGAGTCTCACCATCGCGGTTTGTCCTGTTCGTCATCCCGTCCCGTCATCCCCGGTAGCCTGCCCCGGTAGGTTTTAGGCCGGGGTTTTAGGCCGGGACGGGATGACGGGGAGGTGGTGCTCTCCGAGTCCTCCGTGGCTTCAATATCCTCCGTTCCCTCCATGGCTTTACCCACCAAAAAACATATGTTTTTCTGAGCTGAATTTCCAATCGCTGCTTATCGTGGGATTAAGGACAATTCTCATTTTGTCAGCCCCTTCCAGATGGAGAACCGGCCATGCAAGTCAAAAAAAACGCGGCAAATAGGGTCCGAAACAACCCTTCCAGGGAAGAAACCGGGCATTTCCGGCACCTGTGGATCGAGGCTTTTCCCGGGGTGTTGCCGGTTAGCCGGGGTATGCGGGCGCTTCTGGAAAAAGCGCTCCTGCCCAATCCGGAACAAAATGCCCTTATCCTGGGACCAACCGGTACCGGCAAGGAGCATTTTGCCATCTATCTGCACCGGATCAGCCCCCGTAAGGCCGGCCCCTTTATTCCCATTAATCTGGGTGGCCAAAGCCCGACCTTTGCCGAATCCGATTTGTTTGGGCACCTTCCTGGCGCCTTTACCGGCGCCCGGGGACGGCGTCAGGGCGTTTTCGAGCGCGCTGCAGGGGGCACTGTTTTTCTCGATGAAATCGACAAGGCCGATCTGTCCCTGCAGCAAAAGCTGCTGCGGGTGTTGGAATGCCGGACCTTCCTGCCCCTTGGCGGGGAAAAGGAGCAGCCTCTCAATTGCCGGATTATCATGGCCGGCAACCGGGATCTCCACAAGATGGTGGAAGAGGGGGACTTTCTGGAAGATTTCTATTTCCGCATTGCCACCTATGTATACCGCCTTCCCGCCCTCAAAGAGCGTCCCGAGGATATTCTGCACTTCGCCCAGGCCTTTTTGTGCGAAGCCAACGACCTGCATGGGCGCCATTTTGAAGGATTTGATCAGGCCCTGATCGCTTACATGGTAGCTCATCCCTGGCCGGGAAACCTGCGCCAATTGCGCAACCTGGTCTACCGTCTGGTGGGATTCCATGAGGGGCGAATCCTTCGTTATGCCTTTTTGGAGAAGGAACCCGGTATGGAAACCCCAACGCCGGCCTCTTTGAATTTGGATGACCAACTTCGGGAGATTCTGGAGCGGGCCCTGCGCCTGGCGGGTGGAAATATTCGCCTCGCAGCTCAGATGCTGGAGATCAACTACTCAACCCTGCGGAGTAAACTGAAGAAGTTGGGACTTGACAATGGAAGGGGAGGTGTATAGATCGTTCTGAGCAGCATACGGGAGGTGAAAAGGCCCGGGAGGCATCTTGCCGACCGGGCCTTTGTTGTTGGTGCCTATGAGCCGTAGAAGTCGCGGGCCTTGGGAAGGATGACCCGCTTGTTCCACAACGTTGCCCGTTCATTGGGGTTATCTCGTTCCTGAAGCCCCATATACCGTTTACGATCCGGGTTCTTGGGGTCCTTGTGAGAGAACAAGATGGCCTTGGAATAATCCAGCATGGCTTTCAAATCCCGAACGTGCTCGAATTTATCAAAATCTTTGTCGGGTTTTTGCCATTGTTGGGCCGCTTCCGTTTTGAAGGCCGTAATACAGCTCTCCCTGAAGTCTTCATCTTTTACATTCTTCCCGGATATTGGCAAAATGCTTTCATAGCGCTGGGAATCGTCTTCTTCTGCTTCTAGTTGGATATCCTCAATTTTTGTACTACCCATGCCGTAAGGTTTGCCGGCCCCAATTTTCCAGGCGCTCTCCGGCCAGGGTTTTAAGGCCCACAATAAGGCTCCCAGTTCAACTTTACTCAAACCCTGAAAGTCGATGGAAAAGCCAAACTGATGCCCGGGTGTTAACGGATTAGCTTTGGTAAGGATATCGGTATTCTGGTTGGCTGCAACCTCGTTTTTGTTAGCTGCCTCCAGATTCTCACAGGGTTTATGCCAATAAAATTTGCGTCCGGCGATGTTGCGTTCAGCCGGATTTACAAAATAATCCGCCAATTTTTTGTCCTTGCTCTGGTCAAGATATAGCTGATAAGAAGACGGTTTGGGCTCAATTAGTGGCGGAAGTTCCCGCGGAGAATCCCACAGGAATTCCGGTTTCTTTTTGACAAGGGACTTGGGATCTTGCGGTTTGTCACGCCGCCCCTGGTAGGTCCCGGGCGATACCTGAACCCGCCCCCTAAGACCAATGCTGCCCCTTTTGGCATCTTTGTCCGCATTGATATCCAGGGTACCCAGCAATTTATCCGCCAGGCAAAGCGACTCAAAGGTCTGACCCGCATCTCCCTTGAAGCGCTTGGGGACATAGGCTTTGAGTTTGTAGGGATAGGGAATGCGAAACATAGTCGGGCGCCCGAAAAAATAAACCGATTCCTTGCGGCGATCAGCCGGAAGCCAGAACAGGGGAACACCATTATTGTCGATATTTAATCCGGTTCCGAACATTTCTTCCTGAAAATCGGAAGTATCGCGGGCAAAGGTGTCAATAACGGATCGTTGAACCGGTATCCATCGGGCAATATTCGGTTCAGCATCATAAAAGACAAATTCATTGCTTTTGTGATTCATCGGGCCGGTTAAAACCAGTCTTCCCTTTTTGGAACCGGAATACCCAATTCCCTGAATCTGGTTATAGTTAAGGCGAAAGGGTGAATTGGGAACCTGCATGCTTTGGGAAACGCTGGCGCTAAACCCGATTTCCATATTGTAGTATGCTTTAAAATTTGCTCGCACCCTTTTGCCCTGAGGACTCTTGGCCATGAACTCGTCAATCCGGGAGGTGCGAATATTGTATGGGGGAACCCCCGCGCCCTTGCCCGTTAAATTGCGATGAAGGTCGTTTATGGAAACCTTGCCCCATTGGGCCGGCTGTAAGTAATATCGGCCGTCAACCTTGCGCAGAAACCCGGCTTGCATCAGATATTCGCTGTTTGGCGCATCAATAAACATACTGGTATATTGACGGCTTCGAATATCCCGCAGAAAAAAGTAGCGGTCCTCTACCCGTTCGTAGCCACTGCCACAGACCGCTTCCAAAACGCTGCGGAGAACCCCCTTAAGCGAGGTGGAGGGTATTGCCGGTTGGTCCGGGTTGCCGAGGTTGAAGAAAACTTCTGCCCCCTCCTCACCCAGCCTGCCATCCCGGATAAACATGGGTTCTTTATTTACCATTTTGGCTTCAAGCCGTCCCGAGTAAGTCGGGCGATCGGATTGGAGCCTGGTTAGCACCGGCCCTGGTGGGAGACTCACAAAATTGTAAGGGGAAAAACCACCTTCTTCGCCATTGCCGCGGGATTTGGCCAGATTTACCGGTGGCGGCGAAAAATTCAGCAGCTCTTCGCCAACGCCAATTTCGTCGGGGGTGAATAATTCCACCTCACTGATGACCGGCGCAATGCTTTCCGTCTCTGGCTGAGGCGGTGGGGTCTCCTGTGCGACAGGTTCACTAAAACCCTCGGGAGCCTTGGTGACTAATTCTTTCAAAAGCTCACCCTCGGCCCGAAAATAGACCACCATCTCCGCTTTGCCGCCCAACTCGGCCACTACCGCCGGAAAGCCTTTTTTGATCTGTTTGGATTTAATGGGAAACTGAGTTTCCTCGGAATCTCCGTAATGGAGGAATAATCCATTCTGAATTTGTTTGAGGGTGCCTTTTTGCCATTTACTCATTATCTTTTCCCTCCTTAACCAGTTCCAGGAAACGTTCCCCAACCACCTGGGCCTGACCGGTTTGGTTGTCGTAATCGATATACTGGCGAACTTTTACCATCGCATTTTTGCCGTTACCTAACCCGGGAATCTCCGGCAGGGCATAGTCGCTGACCTGGAATTCCCGCATGGTATGGAAGCCAGCCTGGGTATGAATCACCTTTCCAAACAGCATCCATGGTGTTTCCCGGTAATATTCCGTGTTTCCACTATTCACCAAATCCTGATCATCGATAATAGTGCTCTGAAATTGCTCCCCGCGGCGTAGCAGGCGCACTTCCTTTTCCGCGTTAAAGGTCCGCACCGAGAGCCAGTTTTGGGGTTTGGCATCTTCGGTATCCACGTTTTCCGGGATAACCAGACCTTTGCCGGAAACAGTTGCCCAGAATACCGCCGAGATGGCTTCTACCAGCGCAAAGCCGCTGCCCAGTTTTTGAGAGATATAACTCTCCACCTCACCGGGCTCCACCGATTCACTGCCGGTCACAATTTGCTCCAGCACCGTTTGTTGGGTCGTTTCAGTCATTTTTTGGCCCCATTTGTTTGGTAAATGCCTTTGCCAGCTCTTCCAGGAGAGCCTGGGATTCCGCGTTCAGCTGGGGATTCTTGCTGAGAATCTTTTCCGCATTGCGCTCAAACCCATCCAGATACCAGTCGATATGGGAGACGCCCTTAAAAACGATGCGTCCCAGGCCCTTGGACCCACCATGACCGATCCGGAAGCGCCCGGTAAACAGGTCTTTGAGAATATGCCCCAGTAAACCAATTTGCCAGGCCTGGGGCCGGCGCACCTGAATGGTCATCTCAAAGCTGGCCGCCTCATCCCATACTGGCTGCATGGAATAAAGGGCCCCGTTGATGGCCCCGCCGGTCAGCGGGTCGATCGCCACGTGATTGGTGGCCTTGGTTTTTGCTTCGAAATAAACATCCTGGAAGTGAAAGCTGCCCTGGCCCTTTTGCGGATCGCCAAAGCAGCGAACCACTTCCGGCGGTTCTAAATTTTGAGTGCGTCGATTTTTTAGATAGTTGGCGAAATTTTCCATATTGAGCGGCGTGGTATCATTAAGAAGCAGGGGATGAAACCAGGAATTGTCATTGAGAGTACCCTGAACCATCCGCACGATGCGCTCCGCCTGAGCCCGAAAAGCCCCCTTGAGACTGCTGCCGGGAATCAGAAAACGAAGGTTTCCGTCCGGGTCCCTTTCTTTCAGACATTCCAAATCAGCTACTTCAGCGTTCTCTTTTTCGGAAACGGCTCCGCTTTTAACCATAAATGGCCCGTCGAAACCACAGCTCAGGGTGATGTCCAGGAAAGCCTGGTCCTCATTTGGCGCCAACGGATTGAGTTTGAACTCATTGTTTTGCGGTGTCTGGTAAGTGTTAGCCCCGGTATGTAAATCGCCTAAAAAGGCTTGGTAGCCATTAAAATCTTCCGGTAAGGTCAGATCCCACTTCAGGGCATTGTCTACCGTCAGCTCTACCCGGCCCATTCCCCGGCTGGTTTTGCCGCCCAGGTGAATATGGCCATTTTGCAGGGCGCAAACCGCACCGCTGACCAGATCGATCAGCATCTGGCAATCATCAATTTTGGGGATGTTCACTTCCAGGAAAAAAGAAAAAGCCGATCCGGCCTGGACCACTTCCTCGTCGAATTTGAGTCCCGGCACGGCGCTGCCGGTTTCCCGAAATATCACCACATGGTCGCGAATGGCCACTCCGGTGGGTCCTTCACAAACGGCATCCTCAACAAATACCCGGGAAGAATGACCCTCTTCTCCAAACTGGTAGCCAAAAAGGTTCCGGATGAGGGGGTGTTCATCCTTTCCGTTGCTTAGTTTTGCGGCGGATGGCATTGTAACCGACCCCTTTTTTGAATTGAGCTTCCACCATTCCGGCTCAAAATCCGCATACCAGTCGCGATAGTCACCGAGGTGGGCCTTGAGGTAATCCCGCAGAGCCCCTGCCAGCGAGGTGCCGGGAATGTAAGGGTTACCAGCGCCGTCCCGGGCAATTGGCATATCGGTGTGGAAGGCGCTGACCGCACTTCCGCAGTGCAGGGCGGTCAGATTTTTCAGAGTGCCGGTTACGATAATTTTGATCATTGTTTTGCTCCCCGGCGTTTGATAATGGTGCTGATCAGTTGATTAACAAAAATTTTGAGGGCGATCAGGTGATAAGGCGCTTTTCCAAAAACTTCTTGCGGGACCTCACCAATATTCAAAAAGGCGAACAAGTCACCTTGATCCAGAAAAGAGGCTGCTGCCGGAACTTCACGCCCAGGAATGAGGGTTTTGATCATCAAGGCTTCATAAAGCTTCACCTTGCTCTCATTCGTAAAGGAAACCGGGGCATCCCACTGCTTTTCGTCGATGGCTTTTTTCCCTTTCCATCTATCGTTTCTGTCCTTTTTGAATTTGCCCTGCATAAAGTTGTGCACCGCGCTTATCTCCCGGGCATTCAATAGAGCGTTTTCCAAACCCTTGAGCTGAGTGTTGCTGGGGAACTTCTGGAAAGCCCCGCGCAGGGCGCCCGAATCAGTTAGCACCAATTCCTTGACTTTCTCCAGGGCGGCAATCCGGACTTTCTTGGCAAATACGGCCTCGCGGACGGATTCGGGAAAGTGGGTCGCCACGCTCCACCATTCATGGGTGGCCTGCGGTTTCGGTTTGGGAGGCGAGGTTAAATCGACCTGATTTTTTTCCGCTTTTTTAGCCTTGAGGAAATGATCAAAGAGGGGATTCTCAAAGCGAACCCTGCCAAACCCTTCGTGGCGCCTTTCGCCAATGCCCCATTGCTGCAGGGCCTCTAAGGACGTTGTTACCTCACTCTCATCGAAGCCCGCCGGCAGGTCGAAATGGGCGATGCTGCCGCGGCGGATAGCCGGAAGGGAATAGCGGAACTGACCCCATTTCCCATTAAAGCCGTTTGCGGTGCGGTAACCGAAATTGGAAAGCAGGGTTGTTGAGAGGGTGAGGCCAAGTTTGGCAAAACCCTGCTGTGCCAAATAGGCATCAATGACCGCTCCGTTCAATTGATGGGTGGGAAAGCCCATTTCATCCAGCAAAATGGTATCCGACTCAAAAAAGAAGGTAATTTGCCCATTTTGTATTCCGGGCGCTTTCACATTGGAATCAGTGGGATTATCGAAACGAATAATGGCCTTCCCATATTCCGCTCCAGCAGATTTCCCCAGATAAACCAACCTTTCTGAGCCAAAAATAGTGAGAAATTCCGCTGCTGTTTTGTCGTTAGAGAAGCGGATTTTGCCCTGGAAAGATTGCCCGGCGCTGAGGGCCTGGTAAACGAAAACCCCACCTGCGCCATCGGGCCGCTGTTTTTCATCATCGATGGTATTATGGGTGAACTGCTCCATCCGGGGGGAAAGGGCGGCAACGGTGGCGAAGGAAGGAATACACCAGCGATTGCCCAATCTTCGGGTAGCAATATCGGATTCCGAATTTGACGGGGCTTTCTCAAATCTGGGATATAAAACGCAGTTCTGCTCATTTTCGTCATCCAAATGCGGCAGACCTCTTTTGCCTTTCTCCACAAAAAAACCGGCCGGAACAATGCGAGCGGTTTCCAGCTTTGTGCAAATCACCGCGTCATCAAACAAAATTTGGTTGTTTGGATTATTGGCCCCCAGCACCAGATCCGGAATGCCGATGGATTTTGCCGGATGACGGTCCAGGTGGCTGGCCAAAAGCCCCAGAATGGTGCTGCCGGGAATGTAATCCAGACTGGCCAGGGTGTTGCTATCCCCGTCGTAATGCGGGAAAATGGCCGGACTCTTCAGGGTTACGGTATAGGTTATCATTTTCATATTGTTGCCCCCTCTCCGGCGGATTTATTCTGAGTGAGTCTAACCTGGCCTTTCCCGCGACGTCTTATCCCTCCCACGCGTCGTAAGTTGATCTCCAGTAGACCTATCAGATCTAATTCCTTCTCTTCGAATGGCTGGCCAAATCGTTTGGAAATGGCGAACTCAAAGGCAAGTTCTTTGCGTCCCACTTCCATGAATCCCAGATGTTGTTCCCGGGTTCGTTTGTTGGGGTCCAGAGCAATACGTGGGGAAATGTAGGTCATCTCGTCCAACCAAAGGTTGCGGTCAATATCAGAGAGTTCCATAAGAGCCGCTCGAAGGTCGGCTTTTAGCTCGCCGTTGGAGATTACCCAGCTGCCGGGAAAGGAAGAAAGATCCCCGCCGTTTTGGCTGCCCCAGATATTAGAAACGGAGGGATACTGATCCGCCGGATAAAAGGCCGCCAGCTCCCGGTGAGTATCCCGCAAAACCCCGCGCAGGGTTCGCCCGGGAATAAAAGGTAGTCCGTCCCTGTCGCGCAGCAAGGCCCGGTCCGAAACCCCGGGAATCCCGGTGCTGGTGCCAACCTGCCAGTCGCTGTTAAAGGTCAGGGTGAAGGTTCTACTGTCTACATGACCGTTACTCATTTTTTACTCCTTCTCCGAATTTTCATTATCGTGGGGGTGAATGAACGCCAGACTTTCTATGAGATCGAAGGCGCGGGTCAGGTATTGAGTACGCCCAATCGCAGATCCTTTACCGGGTGTGGTAAAAGGGTAAGGGGGATGTTGATCTAATTCCGGATTACCCAAAGCTTCCTGGAGGGATTTCTGGCTGGTACCGCCCAGATTGAAGGTCAGAGCGGTCCAGTTGGCTTCCGCCGCGACAACCCCCTCGCGGGCAATGCTCAGGATTTCCTTCAATTTGTTGCGGGGCATTTCTTCGGGGTCCGCCAAAGCGAGGACATCTTCGCATAGTTTTTCAAAGGTGGGGCGGTTTTCTACATCGGCAATCTCTTTGCAGCCACCTTGCACCGGATAAGGTTTTTGAGTCAGATAGATGGTGTTAGCAACTCCGCCCACCGTTTCCTGGAATTGGTATTTGTGTTTGCGAATTTCGCCGATGGAGGAAAGGTCCCCGTCGATGGCCAGGTGCCAATCCAGCCAGGATTCTTCCCGCCCGCGATGGACATTCTTGGCCGAACTGGCCAGGCTTTCCGCCAATTCGTAGGCCCGGTCGAAGGGGGAGTGGGCATGGACAATCGCCACCCCGGAAGAGGCGGTGATGCCATTATCCCCAAAGGATCGCTGAAAATTTTTGCTGTTGTGATGGAAAATCGACTGGTATTTTCGGCTGACTTCCAGAGCGACAACGCCAGGAACAACAGCGGTAAAGTCATCCCCACCGGCAATGATGGGGCGCATGGGCAGTGCTTGCCGGTTACCTTGGGTCTTTTGCTCCTGAATCAGCCCGCTTTTTACCCACCCGGGGTATTTTTCTTCTTTAATCCAGACTACCAGTTCATCCAGGGTCTGTTGGCTGAGCTCCGCCAGATCCAGGCTGAATTGACGCATGTTATCTATATAGGCCCGGAAGGAGGTGTACTTCTGGGCAATATCTCTCACCTTGAGGCCCATTGCGTTGCCATCGGCATGGATGATGCCAACGTAGTCGCGCCCCTCTCCCTGACCCAGTTCTTCCAGATTAAGGGGGAATTCAAAAATCTGACCATCGGCAGCGGTCAGGGTCTTTTCTCCGGCGAATTCGTATTTGCTTTCGTTAGAGAATTTCCGTTTTCGATAAGCTTCCTCGGACAGGCGGTCACCCGGGGAGGTGCTATCCTTGCTGACCTTTTCCCGTTTCGCTGCCGGTAATCCGGTTGAAAGGCAGCGTACCACAAAGGGAGCGGCAAGGTTACCCAGGTGCTGCATGGGGCTTCCCTTGCGAATTCCCAAATCGATTTCTGCTTCCTTAACCTTGGCACTGAAGTCCTCATCCGGGCTTACCGAAAAGGGATGGTGGTGCACGGCAATGTTGAGACCGGGCGCCAGGTCAAGGATGTTTCTTGAAAGCTTCCTCGCAAAGGCCTGAGCATCCGCCATTTCCCGAAAAATGACTTTAATGTTGCCCCCTCCGCTGTAGATAACTTCGAAGGGCAATCCCTCCTCAGCTTCAAAATTTTTCTGGCGGGTCAAAAATTGGGCCAGGTGCTCATGGTTCAGATAGCCGGTCGGTAGTTGTCCTTCGAAAACCGCATCGAGGGCCTCCAAAAACCAGGTTTCATTGAGCGCCTTGACCATTTTAGAGGCCCCCACCATTTCCTTGAGCTTATTGCTCTTAAAGATGAAACCCTGAATCTGAGTGGTGTCGACGATGGTCAGAACCCCGGAAATAGCTTTGGTGGACATCTCTCCTCCTTATTGTGCGTGCGTTAGAATGCGGTACCAGCCCATGCCGAAAACGGCCCCTTTGCCAACGTGGATCAATTCGCCCACCTGCAGCCAGGGCAGGAAGGGGGCAAGGTTTCCCTGGTAGGTAATACTGCCCGTAAAACCCTGCATGGCGATGGCTCGCTTTTGCCGGTTGGAGTAACGAACGAAACCGTCGCTGCGAACATCATCATTGGCAACCTTTACCCGGGCGGCTTCCTGAAGATCGACCTCAAAGAACTCGCGGGGCTCATCGCTGTGGAAGTGCTTGAGGCTCTGGTAGCGTCTCAAAACGCCCCGGATGAGCTGCTCAAAGGTGGGCTGGTGCTGGATCTTGCCTTTGATCTTGATCTGAGCGGGGGTCAGGAACTGCAGGGTTACCTGGGATTCCTTGCGGGAGCGGAAATCTTCCAGCTCGATGCGGGGAAAATTACGCTCCAGGGTGGGATTGTGTTTGCTGTAAATAACCGATTTCTGGCGGTTGTGGTCGAGTGCCCGGACCTCCTCCAGAGAATAGAAACCCGGGTCTTCCCCAATACCTTCTTGCCCCATTTTATCAAAGGCGTAGACGAAGAAGGGCAAAAATTCAATGGCCTTTCCGACCAGGATCAGGTTCAGATATAGCCATTCATCTTCCTTAAAATAGCGTTTGCGGTTCAGGGGTGGCTCCAGAATATAGGGGCGTGGTACCTCTTCCCCATTGCGCTGGGTTTCAAACAAATACGTATACGGACACCCCTTGGCTAAATCACAGCCGGCGCAATTCCCGTGAGGTCTCGTGCAAATAGCCTCCTTCAGGACCCAGCCGAACTTTCCCCGGAAGACCGAACCTTTAAAATCCGGTAAGCGGAAACGATTACGGGTGCGCAGGGCAAACTCAAACTTGGCCACCTTCATAAATGCTCCTGTCGGTTAGGATGCGGAAAGGAAATGGTCTACCCATCAGCATCTTTTTACAATTACAAAGCCAGTATTGTGCCAGTGCGGGAAAAAGCTGCAAATGCTATTAAAACAATAGATTACTTCTTTGGATACTCGCGGCAAAAATGCGAATAATCGCAAACAAAGCACCTCATGTGCGAAATAGCGCAACCTGAATAAGAAATGTCAAAAGGGTAAAGCCTGAACTCCAAAAGGAAAGAACCGGACCCCATCCGATTC
>JAGRBF010000295.1 GCA_020434205.1 Calditrichota bacterium
CTCGATTTTCAGATCGAAGCTTCGGTTCTGGACGCCATCAAGAGCATGGCCCCGGAAATCCAAAAGGCTGCTCAGGAGCGGATTACCGCCGAATTTCAGAAACTGATGATGGTGCCGCAGCCCTCCACCGGGCTCAATTTGTTTCGCAAAAGCGGGCTTTCGGAGGCCATCTTCCCGGAACTGGATCAACTGGCGGGGGTTGAACAGCGAGGCGAATATTTCCACAAAGATGTCTTTCACCATTCGCTGAAAGTGGTGGACAATATTAGTCCCTACACCGACAATTTTGCGCTTCGTTTAGTGGCCTTAATGCACGATATTGCCAAACCACAAACCAAGCGGTTTACCCCGGGACACGGGTGGACCTTTCACGGCCATGAAGAGCTCGGCGCACGGATGGTCGATCGGATCGGGCGGCGGATGAAGCTGCCCCGCAAAACCATCGAATACGTCGCCAAACTGGTGCGCCTGCACATGCGCCCTACCCAGCTCTCCGACGACAGCGTCACGGACAGCGCGGTGCGGCGTTTGATGGTGGAAGCGGGAGAAGATATCGAGGATTTGATGACCCTCTGCCGGGCGGACATCACCTCCAAAAACCCGCGCCGGGTGGAACGTTATCTGGCCAATTTTGACTATGTGGAAAAACGGATTGGCGAGGTGGAGGAAAAAGACGAGCTGCGCAACTTCAAACCGGCCATAACCGGCAACGAGATCATGGCCAATCTGGGCATGCCGCCGGGGCCCATTATCGGGGAGATCAAGCAGCGCATCACCGACGCCATTCTGGACGGGGAAATTCCCAACGAGCGGGAAGCCTGCCTGGACTTTTTTTTGAAGATCCGGGATGAAATGATTGCCCATCACCGGAGCGATTCGGACGGGTCCGGCAAAAACGCCAAAAAAATTCGCTGAAACAATTCATCTGAATCACCGTCATTTTTCAACATAACTCGAAAGGAGTTACCAGTGTCGGAGCAGGACAAAAAGAACATGAATCACAGCGATTCTCCGGAGCGCGAGGAAATCGAGAACATCCTCGGTCAGATCACCGAACAGGAAGATGGTTCCGAATCTCGCCCCGCAGCCAAGCCGACAACTGAGCCGGATGAGATTATCAAAAAGCCATCCGGAAGTACTGATCAACCGGAAGATCTGGAAGGTTTGTTAGACAAAATTTCCGAAAAACCTCAAAGAGAACCGAAGAAGGGCTTTTTTCAGCGATTGTTTTCCTTTTTCAAAAAATCCTGATCCCTGTTTCGATTCCTCCGGCCTGCCGTGGCCACGGCAGGAGAGGCCAACGGTTTTTTTAACCGCCTTCCGGACACTAAAACAAACACCGTCAGCCATTTTTAAGGCTGAGTTCCTGTTTTGCCGGGAGCGGCGACAACACCAGCCTCGCTGCGTCCGGGCTTAACACTTCTACGGAGGAATCTATGACACGCAAATGGGTCGTTATCGGGGCGCTTTGCCTTTTTACCATCTCGCCGCTGCTGGGCCAGCAGAGGCTTTCCCTGCAGGATTGCATCAATATTGCCCTGGAAAAGAACTTTTCCCTGCAGGCCACCCGCAACACCACCAATCAGGCCGAAAATGACGTGCGCGGCTCGCTGAATTATATTTTGCCGACCGTTTCCACCTCCGCCTCAGGCGCCAAATTTACCCAGGGTCCGGAACAAACCATCACCCAGGTGCAGGTCACCGATTCCGTTACCGGGCAAACCCGCCTGATCTACCGGCCCACCCTCACCGACAAGCAGAGCATCAACAGCTACAATTTCAACTTCGACGTCAGTCAGCCCCTTTTTGACGGCGGCAATATGTTCTACCAGATGAGCAAAAGCCGCGCCGACCGGAATGCGGCCCGTTTTAATCTGGACAACCGCACCAACGAGACCATCCGCATTGTGGCCCAGTATTACATCGATTTGCTGAAGCAGGAAAAGCTGCTGGAGGTCAACAATCTGGCCATGCAGCGCAGCCAGGACAACCTGGACAAAACCCAGAAGATGTTCGAAATCGGCTCGCGCGCCAAGGTGGACGTTTTCCGGGCCCGGGTCAATTACAACAACGACCGGGTTTCGGTGCTCAATCAGGAAACCACCGTTAAGCAGGCCCGTCAAACCCTCAACATTGCCCTGGGCAACGAACCCAATGCCCCGCTGGAGATCGAGCAGGATTTTAATCTGGACTACACCCTTCAGCCTCTGGAGACCCTGGTCGACGAGGCCCTTTCCGCTCATCCGGAACTGGGCCGCCTGGAGCAAACGGTGGTGAGTCGCAAAAAAACGGTGGGTATTTCCCGCAGCGTCTTTTTGCCCAGCGTGGGGGGATTTTTCAACTACAACCGGCGCAACACCCAATTCGACCAGGTTTACGGCAGCCTGGACCAGAACTGGAATACTTCGGTGGGGGTGCGGGTATCGATGAACCTGTTCAACGGATTCAGCGATCAGGTCAATTATCAGAACGCCCGCATCAGCGAAAAAAACGCCCGGTTGGACCTGGAAGAATACAAGCTGAATCTGCGCGCCAATATTGCCCGGCTGTATGAGAGCTATCGCAATCAACTGGAGGTTATCCAGATCAACCGGGAGAATGTGGAAGCTTCCCGCGAGGAATATCGCCTGGCCAACGAGCGCTTCCGGCTGGGTTCCGGCACCTCGCTGGACGTGCGCGATGCTCAGGTTAACCTCACCGACGCCGAGCGTTTGATGGTGGCCGCCGAATATGACCTGATCCTGACCTATGCGGCCCTGCGCGAAGCGGTCGGGGATATTCAGGAAGCGTTTTAGGGCGATTAGCGATTAGCGATTAGCGATTAGCGATTAAGAAGAATACAAGGTCGGGTTGCCTGGTTCAACCCGGCTTTTGCGTTGATTGGTCCCCAGTACAGGAATTTTACCGAACCAATAGCATCTTTCGCGTTTGGGTAAATTGGGCAGAAACCATTCTGCAATAATAGACCCCACCGGGCAGGGGATTCCCATCCCGGGTTTTGGCGTCCCAATTCACCGAAAAGTTTCCGCTTCCATGCAAGCCATCAACGAGAATGGCCAACTGCCGTCCCAGCACATCATAAATTTTGATGCTAACGAACCCCGAATTAGGGACGGAATAATCGATTCTTGTTTCGGGATTAAATGGGTTTGGGAAATTCTGTTTGAGCTCAAATCCGTTTAAGTGCCGCCGTCCGGGCTCTTCCAATCCCACCGCCTGCTCGCTATAAACATAGACCGAACCCGAATTGCCGCCATTGTCATCATCCCCGATAGCCCCGATCATGGTAAGGTCTGCGCTTACGGCGACAGACGTTCCAAAATAATCGTCCAACGCTCCGTCCGAGGGGAAAATCCGGCCGCTTTCCCTCCACCCGATTTCCGAGCTTGTAAAAGAAAAAACACCTCCGGCGCCCACTTGATTGGCCAGCACAAATGTTGCGCCAACCAAAACCGTTTCACCGCGAAGGGCAACGGCGGTGCCAAAATAGGTATTGTAAACGGAATCCGGCAGGAAGACTTTGCCATCTCCTATCCAACCCGAAGATCCTTTTCGATAAATATAGGCGCTACCAACGTTCCTGGAAGTTGAGGGTATATTTTGATGGGCACCGACCACGGCAAGAGACCCGTTCAAGGTTACGCTGGAGCCGAACCGGTCATCGTAAGTTGGGTCGGAGGGAAAAATTTTTGTTTCTTCAACCCAGCCATTGGGCGTGTTAACAAAAATATAAGCGGCACCCGATTCAACCGTATTGTTGACGTTCCTCGGAGCACCAACAATCGCGTAGTTACCATTGATAAAAACGGACGTTCCGAAACGATCGCCCTCTCTACCGTCGCTGGCAATCAATTTGGTTTCTTCGACCCAACCACCGGGTGAGTTCCTAAAGATATAGGCGGCGCCAGCATCATTACCATTCTCGCTTTCATTATAAGCGCCAATAATAGCGTAGTCGCCTTCCATGGAAAGCGATTTGCCAAAGCGATCCCCGTTAGCGGCATCACTGGCGGCCAATTTAGCCACCTGAATCCAGCTGGTATCCGTTCTCTCAAATACATAAACAGCGCCCACCGCGGACGCGGGCAGGTCATGGCCTTCCGCACCGACCATAATATAGTTGCCGCTAATACCGACAGCCTGCCCAAATTGGTCGCCATTTCCGCCGTCACTGGCAATCAGTTTGTCGAATTCGACCCACCCGCTACCGGTATTGCGAAAAACGTAAGCCGAGCCTCGCGAAAAATTGTTGACAACCCCGTCCTGGGCACCAACCACCACAAAACTGTCGTTAAAACTGATTGAACTGCCAAACTCATCACCTGCCGCCCCATCTCCCGGAAGCAATTTTGTTTCGGTCAATTGTGCCGATGCAAATCCGATCAGGAAACATAAAATCAATGCACTCAACTCAAACCGCTTCATCCCATCCTCCTTTTGAAAATGAAATTCTCCATTATCAGCAAAACCGTCTGACCAAAACAAAGCCCGAAAATTGGCCGGGAAATCCGGTTTTTCAGCTTTAACCAGACCGCAACTTCCGAAAAAGGACTTTTCAATCCAAAACCTTTTCCAACTCCCCTTCATTTTGTAGGTGGGACAGGTTTTTTATATTTCACTGTAAACCTCCTTGAGACACCCCCCGTCTCAGATATTGAACGAACGGAAAGGTGCTGTGGAAACATTCGATACAGAGCTGGTTGCCAGGCTGCGCCAGGGAGACAGAGAGGCCTTCCGGATTTTTGTAAAAGACCATCAGCAACAGGTCTTTTACCTGGCCCTCAGCCTCACCGGAAACAAACAGGATGCGGAAGACCTCTGCCAGGAGGTATTCCTGAGGGCCTTCAAGGCGCTGGCCCGTTTCCGGGGGGAATCGAAACTGAGCACCTGGCTGCACCGCATCACGGTAAACCAGTTTCTGGATCATAAACGGCGCAAACACATGCAGACCGTTTCCCTGTCCGGATCGGAAAACCCGGGAGAAGACAATATGGCGGAAATCCGAAAACTCGAGAGCGCCAGCAAGACGGATGAAGACGCGCAGCGCAGTGAACTTCGCCACCATATAGAGCAGGCTATGGAGCAACTGACCCCGCGGGAACGTTCGGTGTTTGTTTTGCGACATTACCAGGAACTGCCGCTCAGGGAAATCGGAGAGATGCTGGAGATCGCCGAAGGCACCGTCAAAGCCCTGCTGTACCGGGCGATCCGGCGGATGCAGAAGGAGCTGGCCTTTTACGGCGGAGATTGACGCTGAAAAATGAGGGTGCGAGGGTGCGAGGGTGCGAGGGTGCGAGGGTGCGAAACAGA
>JAGRBF010000296.1 GCA_020434205.1 Calditrichota bacterium
AGCACACTTGACAGACTACTAGGGCAGGGCCTGAGGGGGCCGCGCCACGTAAATGACCTTGGAAACCCGGGCATAGCTGCCAAACAAACCCACCCCGCCGTCGATGGGGTCGTCCACGTTGGGAATCTCACCCGGAGAAAGATTGGAGGGATCGGTTTGCAGGGTCTGGGTGGAGATGTAGTTGAAAACGTTGTCGTCCACCGCGTTGGCGGAAATGGTATTGGGACCGAAAAAGATGACGGAAATCCAGGGCAGGCGAATCTGCAGGGTGCCGTCCGGATTGTAGTCGTAAAACTCCTCGTTGATAAGCGGCGAAGAGCTGATCCGCAGGTCGTTCAGAAAGGTCAGGGTGTCCTCGGGGGTTTGGTTTTCATCAATCTGATCGAAAATGTCCTGGAAAAACGGGGTGAGGTTCTCAAAACGGGGATCCAGGGATTCCGTGGCGAAGATGTAAACATTCTGATTGTTGGGCGAGGACGGGGTGGTGATGGTCAGTTCCAGCTGATTCCCGGCATAAACAATGGTATCCGCAGTGGCCCGGGTAATGCTGAAACTGTCCGGCACCACGGTCCGGGAACGCAAAATGGTATCCTTCCCGTCCGGAATGCGGATTTCCAGGGCATAGGTGCGGGCCGGCAGAACCGGGTCCTGTACGGGGGACCTATAGACTCCCGGGGAAACCTGCTGATAGGCATATTCCCTTTCCACGTTTTCGTTGTCGTCCAGCAGGCGCACAAAAACCTGGGCATTGTTGACCGCCTGGTCGTTGAAATTGTAGGCGGTGCCGAAGGGAACCGTCCGGGAAAGTTTGATATTGCTGAGCGGCTCGGTGGCAAAAAGGTAACCTTCTACCACATATTGTTCGGTGTAGGTGATGTCCTCGCCGACGTCGCAGCCTGCCAGCAGCAGGATGCTCGTCAGGGCCAGGAGCAGGGTCCTGAAAAAGGTGGGTGTCATGTCGGTTCGTCCGTTGTGTTCGAATTGAGTGTTGGGATTGAGCTTCATTTTCGCCTCCCCTAAAAATCCAGCGTAAAGGAAATATTGGGGATGATGGGAAGCATCTGGACCGTATCGCGCTTGATGGGGTTTTCGGACAGATCAAAGCTGTAGAACCACACGTTGCGGCGCGAATAGGCGTTGATGAGCTGAAGCTGAAGCTGGTAATTGCCCAAACCGAAAAATTTGCCGTCCTTGGTGAAACCGATATCCAGGCGGTGGTAGGCCGGCAATCGGGCCCGGTTGAGTTTGCCAACCACGAAGGGGTAAAGATCATCCGAGCCGGTCGGCAGGGAAAGGCTGTAATTGCCCAATACGTTGGTATAAGCCTGACCGGTGGCGTAGCTGAAAACCGCGGTAAAACGCCATTTTTTGCCGAGGTAATAGTTGCTCACCACGTTCAGATCGTGGATCCGGTCGTATTTGGGAGGGTAATACTCATCCTCATTAAAACCGGCAAATTTGCGGCGGGTGGTCCCCCAGGTGTAGGCGATAAAACCGTCCAGGCGATTGCGGGGACTGCGTTTCTTCTCGAAAAAGACCTCAAATCCGTAAGCATACCCCCTGCCAAAGCGAAAATTCTCCTCGTATTCCAGACCGGTGAGGTCCTGAATGCGCGGGTCGAATTCGAAGAGGTTGCGCATGGTGCGGTAATAAACCTCCATGTCCAGATTATACTCATCGGTGGGGCGGGATTTAAACCCCAGCACAAACTGGTCGCCATGGGAGGGGGAAACCCCGTCCGCGGCGGTGAGCCAGGTATCGAATCCGCTGAAGGCCTCGTTGGTGATCAGGGTGAGGTACTGGTAATAGCGCCCCACCGCCGCCTGGAAGAGCAACTGCTGATTGTAAACGTGCTCCAGGGAAAGGCGCGGCTCCAGCTTCAGGTAATCGCCGTCGTCGAAATAGCTGACCCGGCTCCCGCCCTTGACGATCCACAGCGGGCTGGGTTTCCAGGTCTGCTCGAAGTAACCCTGGGCATAGGCGCTTTGGATGGTGTTGGAAAAGGTTTCCGTGTTGTCGAAACGGTTTTTGAAGACCAGCTCCAGATGCCCGGTCCAAAAACCGGCCTTGGTCTGGAAACGGTTGTTGGGAATATACTCCAGATCGCCTTTCAAGGAATAATCGGTGATGGAGTTTTCCTGCTCAAAAGGGGTGGAGTTGATGATAAAATCCGGCTCACTTTTGTAGCGGGAAGCGGTTCCGGTAAAGTTGGAGAATAACTTTTGGTTGAAGACGTGGGTCCAGTTGGCGCTGAAGGTGCGGTTGCCGTAACCGAGGTTGAATTCCGCGTCCTCCGCGAAGGGAAACTTGACCTTGTCGCGCCCGAAGTAAGCGGAAAGATTGAGGCGGTCGTTGTCGGTGATGTCGACGTTAATTTTGGAATTGAAGTCGTAGAAATAAAAGGTGTTGGGCACCGTTTCGCCGGACTCCCGCAGGGCGCTCAGCAGCGGTTCCAGGGTGGAGCGGCGCATGGCCACCATCCAGGACCCCCAGCGGTAGGGCGCCTCCAGATTGAGGCGGGAGGCCAGCAGGCCCAGGGTGGCCTTGCCCTGAAATTCCTTGCGGTTGCCGTCCCGGTTATAGATGTCCACCACAGAACCCAACCGTCCCCCGTATTCCGAGGGATACCCGCCCTTGAATACCCGAACATCCTTGATGGCGTCCGGATTGAAGGTGGAGAAAAAACCGAAAAAGTGGGAGGGATTGTAAACCGAGGTGCGGTCCAGGAGGATCAGGGTCTGGTCCGGACTCCCACCGCGGATATACAGGCCGCTGGAAAAATCCGAGGCGGCTTTGATGCCCGGTAACAGCTGGATGGACCGAAAAACGTCCGCTTCCAACACCGAAGGCAATTCCTTGATAAACAACGGCTGGACGTTCTGAACCCCGATTTGTTTTTCTTCTTCGATGGTTTTTTCGGCTTCTACAACCACCTCCTCTCCCTGGATAACCGCCGGCTCCAGCTCCATGTCGTAGCGGTAATTTTCCCCGCTTTTGAGGGTTACCCGGCGCTCGTAGGTCCGGTAGCCGATGTAGGAGGCGGTCAGGGTGTAGGTCCCCGGTTGCAGGTCGGTGATGGTGAAGTAACCGCTGTTGTTGGTGATGGCGCCCTGCTGGGTTTCCACCAGATAGACGTTGGCGGCGATCAGGGTTTCTTCGGAGCGGCCGTCTTTAATATAGCCGGTAATGGTAATCTGGGTTTGGGCGACCAGCGGCAGCAGGCCGAATAGCAGTGGCAGCAGGAGCTGTTTTCGCAGGTAGCCCGGCCACGTTTTAAAACTGTTCATGGTTTGTTTTCCTCTGTAGCGTTCCCTTTGAATGGTTTGGGGATTGGCGATTCGTTCCGCTTCGCCAATCCGTGGAAGTCCCCCCTTAAGACTTAAAAGCGATCAAAATGTTGCTGAAAAAATGATAAAGTTACTCGCGAGTGTTTTCCGGAAATGAACGATAGTTCATCTGAACCGGAAGCCAATTTCGTGCCAGACGGCGAACAGCGAACAGCGAACAGCGAACAGCGAACAGCGAACAGCGAACAGCGAACAGCGAACAGCGAACAGCGAACAGCGAACAGCGAACAGCGAACAGCGAACAGCAAACTGCGATCACCGATCAGCCATCTC
>JAGRBF010000297.1 GCA_020434205.1 Calditrichota bacterium
AAAGGGCGCTATCGCGCCGTTTTTCTTTGGGAAAAAGGTGATACCAGCGCCGCCGGGGTTGCCGCTACCGCTTTGTTTGAGAGAAATTAAAAAGGATATACCCGATTGATCGGGAGGATTCGACGCGATGTTTTGGATTGCCATTGGCGTTTTTGCCCTTAGCTGGCTGCTGCCTTTTTGGTGGTGGCCGATCCCCGTTGCCCTGCTCTACGGCATGCTGCGGGCGAAAAATGAGGTGCGCGGTTTTGTTGCCGGGGCGCTGGGAGCGGCTTTGTCCTGGGGACTCTACGGCTATTGGCTTCAGGATGGGGAAGCGGCCCGCATCGTGGCGCGTATGGCTGCCCTTCTGGGCGTTAACCCGCAATGGGGCCTGCTGGCCATCGCCGTTTTTATGGCGATGGTTATCGGCGGTTTTGCCGCCAGCAGCGGATTCCTGATCGGCAGTTACTGGCGCCCTGCCCGGGATGTGGCCGGACCGGCCGATTAAGGGAGGGAATCCCTGGCAAAACATCCAGAAATTGTTACCGTCCGCCCGATTTTTCACTTATGTTAGGGCGGGTTGACAATCATCGAAATTGTCGAATTTTCTTATCGTCTACACACGCCTGAGGCGTATTGACAACACCGCCAAAAACGGAATTTCTTTAAATGCACATGCCTGCCCTTAGCAAACGTCTCTGGATTATCTTCGCCACCGCACCCGGCATCATTCTGCTGGATCAGGTCACCAAGTTTTTCGCCAAAAAATACCTGGCATTTCATCCCCCCATCATTTTCTGGGGCGATTTTTTTCGCTTTCAATACGCCCTTAACAGCGGGGCCATGCTCGGTTTCGGCTCGGAATGGCCGGAGTCGGTGCGCTTTTGGGTGCTAACCATTTTCCCCATGGTGTTGCTGCTGGGGCTTTTGGTGTACATCCTGCTGTCCAAACAAATGACCACCCTAAATCTGGTCAGTCTTTCCCTGATCTCCGGCGGAGGCCTCAGCAATATCTTCGATCGCATTTATTACGGCGGTCAGGTGGTGGATTTCATGAATATGGGCATCGGGGATCTGCGCACCGGCATCTTTAATATAGCCGATATGGCCATCATGGCCGGAATGGGAATCCTGATTCTGGAAGGGTTCCTGATGCACAATAAACACCCGCATGAGGCAGGCGAAAACCCACCGCAAACGCCGGAACCCCCGGCAGATGCCTGATGCCAAACCGTTTTCCCCCGCTCACTATCTGCGGGGAATTGAGGCCGCCGCGCAGGCCCTGCAGCCTTATCTCAACCCCACACCTCTGGTACTCTCTCCCTCGCTGAGCCGCTCCTGGAATGCGGAAGTGTGGTTGAAGCTGGAAAACCGCCAACCAACCGGGTCCTTTAAGGTCCGCGGCGCCCTCAACAGTTTGCTCAACGGCCCGGCAGGTGAACAGGTTATTACCGCCTCCTCCGGGAATCACGGTGCGGCCCTAGCCTGGGCGGCGGGTCAACTCGGCCGAAGTTGCCAGGTTTGGGTACCGGAGTCGGTTTCCCCGGGAAAGGCAGCGGCCATCCGCAATCTGGGTGCGGAATTGCGCATCTTCGGGCAGGACGGGCTGGATACCGAAATGGCTGCGCGCCGCGAAGCCCAAACCCGGAAAATACCCTACATCTCTCCCTACAATAATTTCGAGGTCATTTGCGGTCAGGCCACCATGGCCATGGAGCTGATCCGCCAACTTCCCGCCCCGGATCTGGTGTTTATCGCGGTTGGGGGTGGGGGATTGATCGGCGGTAGCGCGACCTATCTCCGCAGCCTCGCCAATCCCCCCGCCATTGTCGGATGCTCTCCGCAAAACAGCGCGGTAATGGACGCTTCGGTGGCGGCGGGAAAGATCCTCAATATGGCTTCCTTGCCCACCCTCTCCGACGGTACCGCCGGCGGGGTGGAAGAAGATTCCCTGACCTTTGATTTATGCCGGACGGGGGTGGATGAGTGGTTGCAGGTGGAAGAAACGCAAATTGCCGCCTGGATTGTGGAGATGATCGATCGGGAGCGGTTGCTGGTGGAAGGGGCGGCGGCGGTTGCCCTGGCGGCCGCGGATCGGGTAAAGGATCGTCTTGAGGGTAAGAAAGTGGTGGTGGTAATCTGCGGGGGAAATCTGGACAGCAAGACCCTGAGCAGGATCTTTTGCCAAAAATAAAGGGGACGGCAAGCGCACGTCCCCTGGAGTGTCAAATTTATCGTTAAAAATCAGGCCCGGGCCGTTTGGCGGCTTTCCATAATGCTTTCGGCATGCTTCAACTGCTCCACGGTGTTGATGCCGTGGGTTTCTTCCACGTCCTCGGTAACCACCGCGGCAAGCTTCTCGCCCTGCTCCACATAGATTTTCAGCACGTCCGGGAGGTAATACTCACCCTGATTGTTGTCGTTTTTAACCCGCGGAAGGGTGTCGAAGAGCGCTTTGGATTGAAAGACGTAAATGCCCACGTTAATTTCCTTGATGGCTCTTTCGCTGGCGTTAGCATCCTTTTCCTCGACAATGCGCACCACCGCCCCGCTCTCGTCGCGGATTACCCGTCCATAACCGGTGGGGTCGGGCATTTCCGTGGTTAAGAGGGTGGCCAGGGCCCCGCTTTCCTGATGATCGCGCACCAGACGCCGCAGGCTTTCCGCTTGCAGGAGGGGAACATCCCCGGAGAGAACCAGAATATCCCCATCGTAATCCTCAAAAAAACCGGCCGCCTGCATTACCGCGTGTCCGGTGCCCAATTGGGGGGACTGAACCGCGAATTCCACCGCGCGGGCGCTGAGGCTTTCCATCACTTTTTCCCGCTGGTGACCAACGATCAGGACCACCTTTTCCGACCCGATTTCCTCGGCGGCGTCGATCACATAGTTTACCATGGGACGTTCCAGGATGGGATGAAGGACTTTGGCGAGGTCGGACTTCATCCGGGTTCCTTTTCCGGCGGCCAGAATTACCGTGGAAATGCTGCTCATATGTATTTGCTCCTGTCTGTTTTCTGCAAAAACCAAAATATAATTGATTTACAATACATACTAAATCGGCCTTAAAGGAGATAATTTAAGCATTGTCCCCATCTTCAATGTGATTTGTGTTAAGATGACCGTTTTACCGATAAAATTGCCGGAGAATTTCCCTTTCCCGCCCCGGAATTGGCCAGCTGCCCCGGGGATTCGGGCAGGGGAGCGGCGCACGCCGGGGGCTGTAGTTGGGGGGCGGTTGCGGGCCGGCGGGAGTAGCAATGGGCAGGTAAAATTTGCCTAAACCAATGAAATTCATCAATTAACAGTTGATCTTTGCAGCTCTTAACCGTAAGTTTGGACAAGATTCTGTATCTGGAAATGCCAACCATATTTGTGCGAGTCGCCCGGCCTGTCGCCAAACCGTGGCCGTTTAACCGGCTCGCCGCATCACACAACACAGGTGTTCTATGAGATCACTCGCCGCCGTTACTCTGGCGTTCGTTCTTTCTGGGGGATGGCTGTTTGCTCAGGATGATGGCCTGAATCCCGCCGGTCCGCTCTACATGCTGAACAACGGGGATCGGTTGATGAGCGCGTCCAGCCAGGGATTGCCGGGAGAAATTTCCCAGTTGAATTTCGGGCCCGGAACCGTCCCGTTGTTTTCCTTTATTCGCGAGTTGGACGGAACGACCACCCTGCATATCCTCAATTATCTGGATAACGAGCTGGTTACCGTGGAACCCGCGGTGGGCAACGGCCCGGCGGATGGCCTTTCCACCGCCACTTACGACGGTCAGCTGAGCTGGCGCCCTCAGCTGGACAGGCAGGGCCGGCAGTGGTTTGCCTTTGTCAGCAATAAGCTGGACAATAACCAGGAAATTTATCTGGGTTACCTTGGGGGCGAGGAATACGTTAGGCTGACCCGCAATTCCGCCAACGATTTTTCGCCGCAATGGTCCCCCGATGGCGACAAGATCGCTTTTATCTCCAAGCGCAGCGGGGAAGGGGATCTTTACCTCAGCCAGTCTCTGGAAAAGGTTGTGGATGGCAAAAGCAGGCCTTCCGCCTTTATCCACCGTCAGTTAACCGACACCCCCCTGGCGGAAGCCCAACCGGCCTGGAATCCTAACCCCAAGGCCCACCTGATCGCCTTTACCCAGCGCCGCCAGTTTGCCGGGCGGGACGTGGCGACCACCCAAATCGCCATCATCGACCTGGGCAGCGAGAGCTTCGATTTATATGAAGTTACTGCGGATCCCCTCTATCATTTTTACGCCCCGAACTGGGAGCCGCATTCCGCCCGACGCCTGATGTTTGTGCAGCAGTCGGTGGTCCAGGGGACCACGGCGGGCATTTACCTGGTGGAACTGGAGTGGAAAGGCGGAAAACTTCACAATAAAATTCTGGAAGATTACCGCACCGAAATTTTCGACAAGGCCCTGCTGGGCCAGGGACGCCAGAAATGGCTGGCCGGCGGATCCGGGATTATTTGCCAGAAGGACAGCACCAACGCCAACAATCCCCTTTTCAGCATTGATGTCGATCGCTGGCTGGCCAAAAAGGAGGGGGCCGTTAACGAAATGGCGGACGTCAACCAGCAGTATGCCCGCATTAGCGAGTTCGACATTCGCGGCAACGACATGATGCTGGTAGACCGCAGCTACGGCAACGATGAAATTTTTTGGATCAAGGTTGAGGGAAGCGCCATCCGGGCCAATCAGGAACCGGATTACCAATTGGACAACCCCGGCCAGGGACCCAAAGCCCTGCTTTCCGTAAACCCCTACGTAATTGCTACCGGCACGGTCGCCGCAGGGGTACTGACCTACTTTTTGCTCTCGGATGGGAATAATGATGAGCCGGGACCACAGCCTATCGGCCGTCCGCCGGGGCTCCCGCGGTAACGTGTAACCCGCACTGCAACCGGGAATCCGGTCCCATAAAAATGCCCTTCATTAGGGGAGAAAACATTGATGAGACGTCCGCTAAAAAGTTTTGTTCTGACCTTCTTGTTATTGCTGAGCGGTTTGGCTGCCGCCCAACCGCAGATTACCGTGAGTACCACCGGTTTACCCTACGGTCCGGTGGTGCTGGGTGAGGATTCTCTGAGGTCCTTTACCATCGAAAATACCGGAAGCGACGATCTGGCGATCAGCGCCCTGGAAATTGTGGGAACCAATGCCCCGCAGTTTGCCCTGGTTAATCCTCCCGTTGTGCCTTTTATTCTAACCCCCACATCGCCACCGCAAAATATTCGGGTGCGCTTCGCTCCCAATCGTCTGGGCGCATTGACCGCCCTGGTGCGGATCGTCAACAACGATACTGCCAATGATACCGTCACGGTTCTGCTGACCGGCCAGGGGGTGGTTCCGGATATTGTTGCGACCCCAAATCCTCTCGATTTCGGGGCGGTGCTGAAAGATAGCTCGACGACTGAGACCCTGACGGTCGGCAATCAGGGCACCTCGCTGCTAACGATCACCCATCTCGCCATTCAGGGCGACAGTACCGGCAGCTATTCGGTGCTGGCAGTTCCTCTCCTTCCGCTATCGCTGAATCCCGGGGAAACCTTGCCCCTGGAGCTCGGTTTTACCGCACCGGATACCGGCTCCTTTCCTGCTCAACTCATTTTTGTCTCGGACGATCCGGATCAGGATACTTTAACGGTGCAGTTGACGGCCAGAGGCATAAAGCCTGAAATAGTGTCCACCCCGCCTGCCCTGGCTTTTG
This sequence comes from Calditrichota bacterium, assembly GCA_020434205.1. Taxonomy (GTDB): domain Bacteria; phylum Calditrichota; class Calditrichia; order RBG-13-44-9; family J075; genus JAGRBF01. The sequence continues at coordinate 5,692 of JAGRBF010000297.1, forward strand.
GCCGGGTAACCGTGGATACCGATTCTCAAAGGACCATTTCCATCGCCAATACCGGCAGCGCCAGTTTGGTGATCGACGGTATCGATATTGTCGGTGCGGACCAGAACAATTTTGTGGTGGTAAATCCACCCACCCTGCCCAGAACCATTGCCCCCGGCGGCAATCCGCTGCAATTGACCATCCGCTTTACTCCGGACAGCCTGCGCACCCATACCGCCTTTCTGGTGGTTTCCAATAACGATCCCGATCATAACCCGCTGGATATCCGCCTGACCGGAATCGGGGTTATTCCGGATATCGCGGTATCCCCCCTTTCTTTGGCTTTTGGCACGGTGGTCGTCGGGCAGGATTCGGTGCGTTCCGTTTCGGTTTCCAACACCGGAAGCGGGGTTCTTTATATTATCGATCTGGATGTGGTTGGCGCCAATCCGGCCGATTTTCAGGTGGCCGGTAATCCCACCCTGCCCATTGCCATTGCGCCGGGCGGTGGACCGGTGCCGGTGAGCGTTTCCTTTTCCCCGCAATCGATCGGCACCAAAACCGCCTTTTTTTCTATTGTCAGCAACGACCCGGACGAAAACCCGGTTTTTATCCAGCTTCAGGGGGTGGCAACCAAGCCTGATATCGTTGCCCATCCGGCGGATTTTGACTTCGGCAACATCCCGGTGGGCAGCCAGGGAACCCGGGAATTTTACGTCCGCAACGACGGCAATGCCACCCTGGTGATCGGCGATACGGCCTTCGTCGGCCCCGGGGCCGCCCATTATCACATGGTTAATCCACCCGCGTTTCCGGTGGAAATTCCGGTGGGGCCGGACTCGGTCAAATTTACGGTGGCCTTCCAACCCGCCGCCCCGGGACGCCAGGATGCCATCTTGCAGCTGTTCAACAATGATGTGGACGAAAACCCGGTCCTGATAAACCTGACCGGGGTCGGGGTGGTGCCGGACATCAGTATTTTGCCCAACCCGTTGGATTTTTTCACCGTTGTGGTGGGCAATCCATCTACCAAATTGGTGAGCCTGTCCAACCTGGGCGGCGCGCCTCTGGTGATCGGAGATACCGCCTTCTCAGGGCTTCATGCCGGGGACTTCTCGGTGAGCGGTCTCCCCAACCTGCCCTTCGAAATCGAACCCGAGAAAAGTATCGAGTTTTCCCTGACCTTCGTTCCGGACACCCTGGGGTCCCGCCAGGCGGTGTTTGAAATTTTCAGCAACGACCCGGATACCAATCCCTATTTGCTGAACCTGACCGGTATCGGAACCCAACCGGGCATTAATCTGGTGCCGGACAGCCTGGCCTTCGACAGCGTTCGGGTTGGCAAGGAAACCGAACTGATCGTTCAGGTGGTAAACACCGGAACGGCGGATCTCAGTATTTCCGACACCGCTTTTACCACCAACGATCGGAAGGCCTTCAGACTGATCACTCCCCTGGAGTTGCCCCTGATTATTCCTGCGGGCAGCGAACCGCTGCCGTTGGCCTTCGGTTTTCTGCCGGATACCCTGGGAGCTTTTGGCGCTGCGCTGGAAATTTCCAGCAACGATCCCAACCGACCGCTGATCCGCTTGCCCATTACCGGCTTCGGAACCCTCCCGGATCTGGTGCTCACCCAGGATACCCTGGATTTCGGGGATGGGGTGATCAATTCGGTCACCTACGATACCCTCCTGCTCGCTAACCTGGGCGGTGCCCCTCTGCAGATCGAGGGTCTTGAAATCGGCGGGGTGGACAGCAACCATTTCTTTAATGTTTTCCCCAACCGCTTTCCGGTTTCGGTGCCGGCCGGAGATACCCTGAATGCCATCATCGGCTTTGTTCCGGATACCCTCCGCGCCTATCTGGCCGACGTAACCGTCTTCAGCGACGACCCCAAAGCCCCGCCAACCGTGGTGATGACCGGGGTAGGGGTGGTGCCGGAAATTGTTCTCGGCACGGACAGTCTCGATTTCGGAATCGTCAACACCAGCGAAGACTCTGTGATTTATCTGGAGATCACCAACGTCGGCAATGGGCGTTTGGTGATCAGCGATGTGATCTTCGGCGGCAATTTTCCCGATTTCTTCGGGCTGGATCCCAATCTGAATCTGCCTTTCGTTGTGGCCCCGGACTCCACCACCCGACCCTTCGGCATTCGTTTTTCCCCGCCGGAAAACGTCCGGGCCAATGCGGTTATGTTTATGATTACCAATGATCCCCGCCGGCCCATCGTTTCGGTGCCGATGCAGGGCCGTGGGGTAAACCCGCCGGTGATTTCCGACCTCCAGATCGGGGAAGTCCGCTATCACACCCCGGTCACCTTTTTGGTGAGCGCCACCGCGGATACCAGTATCCGGACGGTGAGGGTGCGCTACGGGACCAATGCCAGTTCGAATTTCCCATCGCAGGTAGATTTGCAGCCCCAGACGGTCGGGGTTTATTCGGGCAGTATTCCCGGCGCAGATGTGGGATTGGAAGGGTTGAAGGCCATTGTTGAGGTGATCGACGACTTTCCGACTCACATCGCAGACACCAGTTATTTCAGTGTGACTATCCCCCAGGATTCCTTGCGGTATGAATTTGCCACCCCGGATCGCAATCGCTGGCTAATGATGAGCCTGCCTTTCCAGACCCCCGATCCCCAAAGTGCCTCCATCGGCAGCGTTCTGGGTAGCCTGGGTGCGGATGGCGATTTTTCCTGGCGGATTTTCCGCACCGATTCCAGCGGCCTCAGTGAAAATTACTACGACCGGGGCCAGTTGGATGCCATGGGGGACTACGGCCGTTTCCTGCCGGGCAATGCCTTTTGGTTATATATCCGCGATGATGAAGGCGGGCAAACGGAATCCACCACCCTCTCTCTTCCGGAAATGAGCACCCTTAGCGGCGATTCTTTTGCGATTTCCCTGCAACCCGGGTGGAACCAGATCGGAAACCCCTTCAGCACAACGGTCAACTGGGGGGCGGTGGGAAGCCCGGCCGGGGACAGCCTGGAAATCTTTCAGTGGGGCGGCACGGAATGGGAAACCCTCCTGGGTAAATCCGGATGGATTCCCAAGGTAAGCCAGAATTTCGATCTGATTCCCTGGAATGGTTACGCGGTTTACAATCGCACCGACGGCCCGGTATCACTGACCTTCCATCCCGACCGTGTTACCCCGTCCGCCGTGCCGTTGGCCAAAGGTCAGGGCTCGCAGGGATGGCATGTGCAGCTTCTGGCCGACTCCCGCCACAGCTTTGCGGTCGCGGTAGCCGGTATGCGCTCCGGAGCCAAAGCAGGTTGGGATGGCTACGATTCCCCCAATCCTCCGACCCCTGCCGGGCGCAATACCGTTCTGCAATTGTGTGGGGGGGACAGCCTGGATGCCCATCTGAGTGTGGATATGCGTCCTGAAAATCCCAACGGAGATCTCTGGCCAATTACCCTCTCGGCCGATGGTGCGGTTTCCGACCTTCAGCTGCTGGAGGTACCGCAATTGCCACCGGATTTCCGGATTTATGTGATGGATGCCAAATACGGAACGGGGCAATTCCTGGATGACGGCAGCGTTTTCCGGGTGCGCAATATTGAAAACGGGGAAATGCAGCGCCTTACCCTGCTGGTTGGCACTTCGGCCTTTATCGCGGCAAATGTTGAGAATATCGAGCTGCTAACCCCCCGGGAATTTCGTCTGCTGGCGAATTATCCCAATCCCTTTAACCCGGAGACCGTTTTGCGTTTTGAGATGCCGGTTGCCGGGGATGTCCATCTGACCATCTACAATATTCTGGGCCAGAAGGTGCGCAGCTTGTTACGGGAAAACCGCGAAGCCGGATTTTATGAGGTGATCTGGAACGGTCAGGCCGACAATGGGGTTGAAGTCGCAAGCGGTCTGTATTTTTACCGCCTTCAGATCGGCAGTTTTACGGCGGTTAGAAAGATGTTAAAGGTGAAATAAGCGTGAGATCTGTCACACCAACTTATCTCAATTAGAATACTTTGGGAGTGTAAAACCCGGGGAAGGTTTTGGCCTCGGGTTTCGGGTAAGGGAAATTCTCTCCGCTAGGGATGGTGAGATAACCAGAAACGGATTTCGTTTGGCGGCATCTTTTTCCTATATTGGGAGAGAAGCTGCTGTAATCTGGAGTTGGTCTATCTTTAGGAATGGGTATTTATCGGGTAAACCAAACGGATAAAGTGCCGATTCTTAGATGAGGGGATTCTAATTCACTCATTAACCGGATTGTCCGCAAATGTCGGTACCTCAAAAAGCGAAATTTAAGATCGATTTTGCCAATGCCTCGGACCGTGGCCAGCGCCGCCCCGAGAATTTTGACAGCTTTGGCAAATTTCCTCACGATCATTCCGACCTTTCCACCACCAAAGGCCAGCTTTTTATCGTGGCCGATGCCAAATCCCGTAACCCCAGTGGGCGGGACGCCGGCAAAATGAGCATCCGGATTATCCAGGAAAATTATTTTGCCTACCCCTCTGAGGATCCCGTCTTCAGTCTGCAGCGGGCTTTCGACACCGCCAATCGCCAAATATTTCAGTATGCCAAAGCCAACGGCCTGCACCGCAAAATCGGCGCTACGGTTTCCGCTCTGGTGTTGACCGACAAAAACGCCTATGTGGCCCATGTCGGGGATTGCCGGGTTTTCCGGGTTAGTGTCAAGCGGATCGACCGCCTGACCAACGACCATACCCGGGTCATCGAATTACAGGCGGATGGGAAACGCCCGGCCCGCAATAAAACCATCCTGACCCGCGCCCTGGGCATTAAACTGGGCATGCGGATCGATACTTCCAATCGCTTGCCCATTCATCGCGACGAGTATTTCCTGTTGGCAACCGATGGCCTCAGCGTGCTCAGCGAAGAAGAAATCAAAAACGTTATTTTGTCCAGCGCCCCCCAGAGCGCCTGCCGCCGGTTGGTGGAAATGGCCCGTATGAGGGGCTCCCGGGACGATATTACCGTGCAGATCGTCAAACTGTACCATCAGTTTAAGGAAGTCCAGATCGAAACCTACGCCCATGTGGATGATCTGGAAGGGATCAGCAATGGGCCGATTCTGTTCATGCTGGCCTTTATGGTCGCCATGACCGGCTTTATCTTCCGGGATTCCCTGCTGGAAAAATTTTCCGGGGTAGTGGCCAGCTTTGCAACCGAATACAAACTGGTCACCGTCAATACCGACGATTCGCCCAACAAAATGCTGAACGACCGGCGGCTGGAAAATGCCAACTACATGCTGCGCAACGGCCGGGTTCAGGAAGCCCTGCAATCCTTTCAGCAAATGTTGCGGGACGATCCTACCCACAACGGGGCCCTGGACGGTATTTACAAGGTCGCCGAAGCTTATACCCAGCAGGGAGATCGCGATCGCCAAAAAGGCCGCCTCTTTGAAGCGCGGAGCAGCTATAACCAGGCCCTGAAACTCAATCCCAACGATCCGGTCGCCCGGCGCCGCCTTGCCGATATGGATCGGCGCGAAGCAACACCCCCTCCCTCCAGTCGCCGGGGACGGGTCAAAACGACGATTCCCAAGCTGGATACCCGTCAGTCCTCCAACAGCTACCTGGAAAAGGGCATTAAAGATCTCGGTGTTCGCGGGATTCGCCGGGCGGAGTGGACCTTGAACGGACTGGATGAGTATCAGGACTTCCAGTATCGTCGCAGTAACCTGACCGTTTATAACAATATCCGCATTAAGAAGGCCTTTTATAAGGAATCCTTCGACAGCGTCGATGTCCAGGTGCAAACCAAAGTGTTCGACGGAAATAAGCGGGCCAGCTTTGGGGTTATTTTTGGCGGCAAACCCGCCAGAGACGGCAAATTCCGGGATTTTTATCTCTATAAGGTCAATCTTCAGGGCGATTTCGTTCTGGAGAAGGTCAGCGAACGGGCTATCACCCAGATCGCTCAGGGCCAAATTGCCGAAGGTCCCAATCGCGATCTCAACAAATTGACCCTGCAGGTTAAAAGCTACGGCAACCTGATTCTGCTTTATGCCGATCACGAAATTCTCAAGATGATCAACCTCCCTGAGGTGGTCGACAATCAGCACGTCGGCCTTTACAGCGATCCCGGATTGGAATTGGAGTTCGCCAATTTCCGGGTTGACAAAGCCCAGATCGAGGATGAATAAACTCTTCTAAAAATTGTAGTTTGGTTATTGGGTATAAAAAAAGCCTCCGCAAAGAGGCTTTTTTTATTTCAGGAAGGTCTACTGCCCAACCACTTTCCCGGCCAGGCTCTTCAAAACGTGCCCGACAATATCCGGATTTTCTTTTAGCCGCCGGGTAGAATAGGCCTGCCATTCCGCCCCGAAAGGCACGTAAACGCGGAGCTTGTGCCCCCCTTTCAGCAATATTTTTCGCAGCCGGGGTTGCACCCCCAGAAGCATCTGAAACTCATACCGCTCCCGGGGAATGTTGTATTTGTCGATAAGCCGCAGGGCCTCCCAGACGACCTCCTCGTCGTGGGTGGCAATGCCCACATAGCAATTGTTGATCATGAGCTTTTCAAGGATATAGGCGAAGCTGTGGTTGATAATCTGCCCGTCGTGATAGGATATCTCGTGAGGCTCCTTGTAGATGCCCTTGCAGATGCGCAGGTTGGGCTTCAGGGGAATGAGCCGGTTTATATCCGCAACGGTGCGACGCAGATAAGCCTGCAGCACCGTTCCAACATTGTCGAATTCTTCCCTTAAACGACTGTAAATATTGATCGTATCGGTTGTGGTGGTATGATCCTCCATATCGATGCGAACAAAGTTGTTGTAGACCTTGGCCAGCTTAACCAGGGTGTGGATATTCTGGTAGCACAACTCCTTGTCGAGCTTCAACCCCATGTGGGTGGGTTTCAGGGAAATGGAGGAGTTAAGCTTCTCCGCATTGATGCGTTGCAAAACCTGTTTGTAGATTTCCACCGCATGCTGGGCCTGCTCCTCATGGGTTACCTCTTCCCCCAACACATCCAGGGTGGCACAGGCACCTTCCGCGGTTAGTTCGCGAATTCTTTTCACCGCATCGTCAATGCGCTCCCCGGCAATATAGGGTCGGGCAAAATAGCCGATGATCGGCCTGGGTACAAATGGCAACGTATAGCTGACAGCTTTATTGAAAAGGCTCATTCGATTCTCCGGATAGCAGCGCTGAGAAAAATATATCGGTTAGCGCTATTTTTGTCAATGGTTTTGGAATAGAATCGGGAACCTTTCTTTATGCGTATAACCCCCTGTATTCGGCGGTGGCGGTTACCCGCTGGATGGCCAGGATAAAGGCGGCGATGCGCAGGTTAACCTCATGGCGCTGACCGGTCTCCCAGACTTTTTCGAATGCGTCTACCATAAAACGCTCCAGATCCTCATTTACCCGTTCCTTGGACCAGTAGTAGCCCATGCGGTTCTGCACCCATTCCAGGTAGGAAACCGTTACCCCGCCGGCATTGCACAGAATATCCGGGATGCGAACCACCCCTTTTTCGTCGAGAATGGCGTCCGCTTCCACAGTAATCGGTCCGTTGGCGCATTCGGCGATCAGTTTGGCTCTGATGTTGGCGGCGTTGTCCTCGGTAATCTGATTTTCCAGAGCTGCCGGAATCAGAATATCCACATCCAGCTCAAGAAGATGCATGGGATCGTTGAGCTTCTCCACCAGAATATGATCTTCCAATCCGGCCAGGGACCAGCGTTTGTTTTTAGCACAGGTATTGAGGGCCACGTTGATGTTGATCCCCTTGGGATTGTAATAGGCCCCGGTTACGTCGGAAATGGCCACAATACGGGCCCCCGCTTCGCTGAGCAACTTGGCGGCAAAGGATCCGGCATTGCCGAAACCCTGAATGGCTACCGTGGCGTTTTCCAGGTTAAAGTCCAGGCGTTTTACCGCCTCCCGGACGCAGAAAAACATGCCCTGGGCAGTTGCTTCGTTGCGGCCCTCCGAGCCGCCCACTTCCAGGGGTTTCCCGGTGATAACGCTGGGCACGTGTTCCTTGGAGTGCATGGAAAAAGTGTCGAACATCCAGGCCATAATCTGAGGATTGGTGTTGATGTCCGGTGCCGGAACGTCTTTATCGGTGCCAAAGAGGTCCTCCAGCTCGGCAAAATAGCGGCGGGCCAGACGCTCGATTTCGGTTTGAGACAATTCCCGGGGATCTACCACAATCCCGCCCTTGCCGCCCCCGAAAGGCACCCCGACCACCGCGCATTTATAGGTCATCCAAAA
>JAGRBF010000298.1 GCA_020434205.1 Calditrichota bacterium
TAAACCCAAAATCTTTGGCCTGCTCCGGTATGGCCTTACAGCCCGGGAACAATCACCAATTAAACGAAGGAAATTAAATGGCAGCGCCAACCGAGACAAACCGCATCGCATCACCCCAATACCGTTTTTTTCTGAAAACAATCTTCACGTTTATTTTCCTGGGTTTTACGGCATTGTGGGGGCAGGCAGCCAATCCGGCGACACCGGGAAAGGACAATCCAGCGGTGGAGATCCGGGAGGACGAGGCCAGCTTCATCCTGTCCAACGGCCTGGTTCGGGCGGTAATTTCCAAAAAGTCCGGCAGCATAATTTCGCTCGTTTACCGGGAGGCGGAAATGCTGGCCGGCCGAGATGGTCAGGCATCGGCGATGTGGTCGCATGATGCCACATCGGAAGAAATGATCACCGGCATCACCATCGATCCTGCCGGCAACGGAGGGCTGCGCGGTGAGGTTTCCGTTAAAGGCATCTCCAACGGCCGGCCGATGGGAAACGGGCCGGGCGGTAGTTTTATCGCCGACATTGAGATTCGCCATGCCCTGGAAAAAGACCGCCCCGCCATCTACACTTATTGTCTTTTTGACCACCCCGCCCAATATCCCGCTTCGGTTATGGGGGAGGCGCGTTTTGTGGCGTTTTTATCCAACGACTTCGATTGGATGTCCGTGGACGAGCTGCGCAGCCGCTACTACCCCCTCCGCAAGGATGAGCTCGATTTAAGCAAATACACCCTGACCGCCAATCAACACGACAATCCGGTATTTGGGTGGATGAACACCCGTAGCAAAGTCGGCTTTTGGTTGATCAATGCTTCCATGGAATACATGAGCGGCGGACCCACCAAAAATGAGTTCCTGTGCCACCGGGATACCCGGGTTAACGGGGTGCCCTGTGTGCTGAATTACTGGCGCAGCAGTCACTACGGGGGCAGCTCGGTGAGTGTGCAGGCCGGGGAAAAATGGGCCAAGCTGATCGGCCCCATTGTGTTGTATCTCAACGAGGCTCCTTCGGTAAGCGCCGGAAAATGCGATGCTATCGCTCAGGGAGAGGTGGAAAGAAAAAATTGGCCGTATGCCTGGGTGCGTTCGCCGGAATATCCCCTTGCCGGGCAAAGAGGGACGGTGCGGGGGAAAATGATCCTCCGGGACCGCTATGCAAACGGGCAAATGACGAATCTGAAAATAGGGCTAACCGCGCCGGATTACGCCATCGGAGAGCCCGGATCGGAGAAATACCGGGAAGTTGGCTGGCAATTTGACGCCAAATACTATCAATTCTGGCGCAAGGGAGATGAAGAAAGGGCTTTTATCATCCCCAATATCCGGCCGGGCGACTATACCCTGCACGCCATTGCCGACGGGGTTTTGGGCGAATATGTGAAAACGGATCTGACGGTGAAGGCCGGGCAGGCTATTGATCTTGGAGAGTTGGTGTGGGAGCCCCTTTATCTGGGCAAACCGCTCTGGGAAATCGGGATCCCAAATCGCAACGGCTCGGAATTTTTGTGCGGCAATCGTTTTTTTGAATGGGATCTGGTTAAACGATATCCCGAATATTTTCCGGAGGATGTCGACTACACCATCGGGGAAAGCGATTTTAGCAGGGATTGGTTTATCGCCCAAATCCCCCATGTGCGGGACACGGGAGCCCCGGAGGCCAATCAATTGCCGGAACGCTATCATGTGGCGCTGGTGAAGGCCCTGGGCATCGAAACGCTTCCCGAACATCAAAAGGCCAACGCCCTGAAGGATATTGAGGATCTCGGTCTCTCCGGAAAATACGCTTTAGGGGAGAGCACCACCTGGAAAATCAATTTTGAATTGCCGGAGGCAATCTCCGGAGAGCTGATCCTTCGCCTGGCCATCTGCGGGGGCGAAACCACCCAAATTGCCGTGGCTGTCAATAGCAAGCCGGTCGGGGTGATCGACAAACTCCTCATCGACGGTGCCACCAACCGCCACGGTCGGTCCGGAATGTGGTACGAAAAAAATATTGCCTTTAGCGCCGCCCTTTTGCATCAGGGGACTAACACCATTGCCCTGACCATTCCGGAAGGCACTGCCGTCAAAAGTATATTGTATGATTACCTGAGGCTGGAACACCACGCAGGTAAATCGTGATCTGGTAAATGGCGCCTGGCCCTTTCATCAAGTCTTCATCTTGTTAGGGGACCTTTGCGAAAAAAAGGAAGGTGCTATGGTTCTGATGTTTACGCTGTTTCTCTCGCTCTGGTGCGGTCTGAGTGCTCAGGAGGGGTTCCCCAAATCCCCGCAGGAGCTGGACATCATTGAAAAAAAAATCGGTGAAGCCCGAACGATTCTGAAAAGGGACGCCGGGCGCCTATGGGGCCGGGGCATGTGGAACGACAGCCTGCTGATTATCGATACCCAACACAACGGGGTCCTCAGCTGTGTAAATCTCAATGGAAGCCGCCAATTGCAGGGGGCACTGTATTATTTGCCGCTGGAAAACGGTGAATTGAATTACGTGAATACCGTCCAGACGCTAAGGGGGGAGGAATTTGTAACCGTTCTGGACAGCTATGTAAAAGATGATCTGACCATCCTTCATGAAACCTTCCACAAACTGCATTTCAGCCTGGTTAACGATCTAAGCGCCGATCCGATATCCTATCTGGACGGTTTTGAGGCGAGAATTCTGCTGAGGAGCGAGTTTAGCGCTTTAAAGAACGCCATAACCGCCATGAATCACAATGCCTCAGAGGATAGTATTCTGGCCTTTATCCGGGATGCTTTTCTGTTTCGCAAAATCCGGCAAACCCGGTTCGCGGCGTTTGTTCCCAGGGAGCTGGAGTTGGAAACGGTGGAAGGGCTGGCGGTTTACACCAGCTTCAAGCTGTCGCGGATTCCCAACAAATTTTTGTTGATTCTCCGGGAGATCGATAACCGTACCGCGGCGGAATCCCTGACCCGCGCCTTCGCTTACGCCAGCGGGGCGGCCTACGGGTTTATCCTGGATTACCTGGGATTGGATTGGCGGGCGGATCTGGCCGATCGCCGGGTTTTTGATTTCCTGAAGATCTACGAAACGGATCATCTGAAACGGGAGATTGAGATCGAAGACGGTGAAATTGAGGCCGCCAGATCCCGCAACGGGTATCAGAAAATCGAACAGGAAGAATCGATTCGTAAAGAGAGAACCGATAAGCTAACGGCTTTCTACCAAAAATTGTTTTTTGAAAAGGGCGTCGTTAAGGTGGACATCCCCAAGCCGGTAGCGGGTTTTAACATGTCCTATGATATGAACGGTACCTTTGTTCTGGAGGGTGAGGGGACCGTTTATTCCTCGGTGTCCGGCACAGACACGCAAAAAAGGTACTTCGGCAATTTTGAGATGAAATCGGCATTGGGAGAGGGAGGGGCTCTAATGATAGACAGTGCGGACCAATACACCTTCATTTTTCCAAAACCGCTGAAGGTGGAAAAAGCTAAGATTGTTGGTGAGAAATATTCGATTACCTTAAATTCCGGTTGGAAACTAAGTAAGACGGAGGCCGGAAATTACCGGATTGTTAAGGAGGACAAACCCTAAAGATCGAAATTTTACGGTATTCCGCTTCCGCCAAATTGTCCAATTGCAAATAAGGGGATCGTTATGGCGCTAAGATTCTGGTTTTTGGGTTTGCTGGTGCTCTGTTCGGCTTGCGCAAAAACCGAAAAAAACACCGCCCCCGCCGAAAAGGATATGGGCGCCTATCTGCTGGTTTATTTCTCCGATGATGATCACAGCCTGCATATGGCCACCAGCCACGACGGCTACACCTTTACCGCGGTTAACAACAACCAGCCTGTCGCCGCCGGGGACACCCTGGCCAGCCAGAAAGGGATCCGCGATCCGCACATCTTTCGCGGGCCGGATGGGGGATTTTACCTGGCGATGACCGACCTGCATCTTTTCGCCCAACGAGAGGGCTATCGCGAAACCGAGTGGGAACGCGATGTCGATCAATACGATTGGGGCAATAACCGCGGTTTCGTGTTGATGAAATCGTTTGATCTGATCCACTGGACCCACAGCAATGTGATCCTCAACGATGCCTTCCCCGAGTTGAAAGAAATGGGCTGCTCGTGGGCCCCGCAAACCGCCTACGATCCCGTTGCCGGAAAAATGATGCTTTATTTTACCATGCGTATGGGGCACGGCCGCACCAAACTTTACTATGCTTACACCGATAACGATTTCACCAAACTCACGACCCTGCCGCGGCCCTTGTTTGAATACCCCGATTCGACCATTCAGATCCTGGATGCGGACATTACCCCCATGCCGGATGGCCGCTACTGCATGATGTATGTTGCTCAGGAGCAGCCCGGCGGTATCAAAATGGCCTTTTCGGACAGCATCCATTCCGGCTATGCCTATCAGCCGGCCTGGGTCGATCTGGAACCGGGCGCCTGCGAAGCGCCTAATGTCTGGAAGCGCATCGGGGAAGAGAAATGGGTGTTGATGTACGATATTTTCAGCGTTCAACCACATAACTTCGGCTTCTGCGAAACCAGCGATTTTGTGACCTTCCGGGATCTGGGACATTTCAATGAAGGCGTAATGAAGACCACCAATTTTACCTCTCCCAAACACGGGGCCGTTATTCAGATAACCGCTGAAGAAGCACGGGGTCTGGAAAACCATTGGCATTGATGTCCGGAACGTTTGGCAAAGGGCCGGATTTCCTTAACCGCTACAATTTTTCAGAGGGACCGTTGGCAGGAGAAACAATCTAACTCTAGGGAGGCATTAATGATTCTACGAATGATTTTGACGCTGGTGATTTTCTCGATCTTTGGCTGCAGCAGCAACGGACGGTTTGTCGTTCAGGATTACTATACGGGTTTGAAGTTTTACGACAAAACCATGGCCGTTGTCCCGGTTTTCGAGTCTCCATCCGTTGCCAATGGCGAAGATGTAACGGATGATTTTGGGGAAGGGGTTCCGGAGGAAGTTTATATGGCGGTTTTTAAGGAGCATTTTCCCGGGTATCTTGAGGAAACCTCAACGGTGGGTTCCGCCTTTTTTTATGATGGTGAAATTTCCGTACCGCTTAACGAACAACTTCTTGAGGTCAGCAGTATGGAGCAATTGCGCGCCCAATTACCGGAAGAGGGGAAAACACTAACCTTTGATTCGACATCCGCAGATTTCGTGTTGTTTATTTTCGAATTGAATACGGCGCGGACAGGGACAACCTCCGGTAAGTACTCTTTGCAGACGGGAGAGTACGAGGGGGGGAGGTTCGGCAATCTCCAGCAGGCCGCACGTTTTGCCGTTTGGGACAACGTCAAGGGTCGTCTCATAATGTATGGAAGGGCCCATAAATATGTTACCGTCCCTTTAAATCTGAGTGAAGCCATCTGGTGGGAAGGGATGCGCGGGTTGGCGGACGACATGTTTAGTATGGGGCCTTTCTTCAAGCTGTGATGCCCATTTCCCCGTAGGACCAGGCCGCTCGAAATTTTTGGCTGGCTGGAAAACAATCGGCAAAAGCGGAGAACGTCCATGAAACATTTCCCGAAACTCCTCATCGTTATGGTTTTGCTCGTCTCCTGCCAACAGACTGAAAAGCAGCAGACTACCGCTCCGGTACCCTATCTGTACTGGGAGTCGAATTCGGTTTTTTGTAACGGCATCCGCATGCACTATTGGCGGACCAACACCTCTGGGAAACCGGTGATGGTTCTGGCTCACGGTATCACGGATTTCGGCCTTAACTGGGCACCCCTGGCCGGGCGGCTGGAAAAAGACTACGATATTATTATGTACGATGCGAGGGGGCACGGCTTTTCAGCGAAACCCGAAGGTCCCTATGATCTGGAAACGCATGTGCAGGATCTGGTTGCCTTTCTCGGGGTCCTGGCGATCGAAAAGCCCATTTTGATAGGGCATTCGATGGGCGGATCGGTGGTGGCTTTAGCCGCTGCCACTTATCCGGATTTACCGGCCGCGGTGATCATGGAGGATCCCCCCATGGACGAGGCCCTCGAATACCTGACCCCGGAAATTATACCCGATTGGAAGGCGTGGGTAACAGAACACACCACCATGCCCAAGACACAGCTGATTGAGAATGCCCGAACCACCTATCACCCGGGCTGGTCCGATTTCGATTACGATCTTTGGGCGGAATCCAAACGCCTGGTGATCCCCAACGTCATCGATATTGTTGAGGGGGCCGGTTTCGGCAACCCGCCCGAAACCTTTCCCCGAATTAGCGCACCTACCCTGATTCTGAAAGCAGATGCCGAGGAAGAATTTCGCAAAAGGCACCTGGCTACAGCGGCTTTGCTGCCCAACGGCCGGTTAATTCACATTGCCGGCGCCAATCACGTTATTCGCAATGATAAGCCGGATGTTGTGGAACAGGCGATTCGGGATTTTCTGAAAGGTGATTCCCGGTAATTATTGCCATTAGTCGTCTGTCAAGTGTGCTTAGGGCGGGATGACGAAGCGGCACTTTCCAGTGGCCGGACAGGCTCCCGAATTGCCGGTACCAACCGGGAATTGACATAGCCCGGGCAAAAGTGAACCAGCAGGCAAAAAAAGTGTGAAGCAGCAAAACTTTTGCATCCGCCCCGGAATCTTCGTATGCTGTAGGTAGACTCCCTAACTCGCCTTATTCCAGCACTTTGTGATAATTGGTGCGAACACTTCCCCCTTCTCTCAAGAGTCTGATCCCGCTGTTTTTGAAATCCGTATCGCGTGCCGGCAAAAGTCCCGGTGGCGGTAAAATCCCACATAAAGGAGGTATTATGAAAACTGCTGCGGAAATTCTGGCTAACAAGCAGAAACGCTTGGTAACGGTTCCTGCTAACGCCACCATCTATGAGGCTCTTGAAAAGATGACCTCGGCCAAAATTGGGGCAATTTTGGTGACCGGGGTGGGGAAGGAGGATCAGATCGTAGGCATCTGGACCGAGCGGGACCTGATGCGCAATTCCCTGCTTGAGGGTTTTAATCCCCGCACGGCTCGCATTGAGGATTATATGACCACCAATCTGCACACCGCCCAGGACACCGCCACCGTTTTCGAGTTGAAGGATATGCTGCTGGGGCTGTTTATCCGCCACATGATTATTAAAAAGGGCGAGGAATTTGTCGGCATTCTTTCCGTGGGCGATTTGGTGCGCGCCAGTCTGCACATGCAGGATCAGCACATTCGCGATCTGAAGGCTCAAACCAGCTGGCACTATTACGAAAACTGGCGGTGGGATCGCCAATAATCAGTGGACACCATTTGGGCTCCCCGTAAAATCGTAGGGGCAGGTGGTGACCTGTCCCTACTTTTTTGCCGGTGAATTAAATTCAAAAAAAGGACAGGGCGCGGTAATTCCGGTAGATTATATTCAAAAAAAACATGAACTATTTCCTGCAAATCTACGGCACTTTGCCGCGAGCGGGCCCGGGCTCAAATGCCCTGACCCGCAAAGCCCTGGCCTTGATCCCCCACCTTCCTGATTCTCCCCGAATTCTGGATCTGGGTTGCGGTCCCGGTATGCAGACTCTCGAATTACTGAGACTCTCGAACGGAACCGTAGTGGCCCTGGATTTTCTGCCGGAAATGCTGGAGCGGGTAAAAGCCGCTGCACAGAATGCCGGACTCTCGGAGCGTTTGGAAATCGTACACCAGGATATGAACCGGATGGACTTCCCGGAGGGCGTTTTCGATCTCATCTGGTCGGAGGGCGCCATCTACAACATGGGCTTTGAGAATGGTCTGAAGAAGATCAAAAAACTGGTTAAACCGGGCGGTTACGTGGCGGTGAGCGAGGCGGTGTGGCTACAACCTGATCCTCCGGCCGAAGTGCTGGAATTTTGGCGGGAGTACCCGGAAATTGATACCGTTGCTGCTAAACTGGAGATCGTAAAAAAAATCGGTTATGAGGTTTTGGGCCATTTTATCCTGCCACCCACCGCCTGGACCGAGGCCTATTACGACCCGATGGAGAAGCGTATCGCCGCAAAGGCCGGAGCGTGGCGGGGTATCCCCGAGGCCGAAGCGGTTCTTCAGGAAGCTCGCAAAGAAATTGCCGTTTTTCGAAAGTACCCGGACTATTTCAGCTATGCTTTTTTCGTTATGCAAAATGGTGCTTAGGGCGTGCTGATAATAAAATATGGGGACCTACCATAGCCAATTCGGCTTCAAAAAATAGCATAACAAAAGGAGACCCGGTGCTTAATGCTGAAGTTCTTCAGTCCATTCGGGAAAGCGTTTTGTGCTGGCTAGCCACCGCCAGCAAAGCCGGTGAACCGAACGTCTCGCCCAAAGAGATGTTTTGTGCCTTCGGTGAGGACAAAATTCTGATCGCCAATATCGCCTCCCCCAACAGTGTTGCCAATATCGCCGAAAATCCGACCGTCTGCGTGAGCTTCGTGGATGTCTTCAAACAAAAAGGTTTCAAGGTAAAAGGGATGGCGCGGATTGTTCGTCCGGAGCAGACCGGTTACGCGGAGATGTTGGCGGCGTTGCATCAGCTCGGTGGCGAAGCATTTCCCATCAGGAACATTATCGAAGTGACCGTTCGCAGGGTGAATCCGATTGTGGCGCCGAGCTACTGGCTTTTTCCGGAAACCACCGAAAAAAACCAGATTGAGCAGGCTCTGCGAACCTATGGGGTTGGCCGGATTCCCGGGGAGGCCCACCCCTAACTTTTTTAATCTGGGGTTTGAAATGAGCGGGGATTTTTCCAATTTGAAACGAACGCATCTTCCCCTGCCGGCTGCAATAGCGCAGTTTGGAGGGATCTAACTTTTAGAATCACCTGATGGGATTCCGGAAATTGTATTCGGGAATTTATCTTCCCTTTTCGAGTGGAGAGATTTTATGAGTACGGAAGGATCGCAGAAAAATCGTTGGCTGATCGCCCTCAGTGCGGTCTGCATTCATATTTGTATCGGGTCGGTTTATGCCTGGAGTGTTTACACCAAACCCATCCAGCTTGCCATGGGCTGGAACCTCACCGAAGTAACCACCGCCTTTTCGGTGGCTATCTTCTTCCTGGGCCTGTCGGCAGCGGTGATGGGCAAGTTCGTGGAGTCCCGCGGTCCCCGGGTCGCTGCCGCCCTGGCGGCGATTTTGTTTGGCCTGGGCACGGTTGGGGCCGGGGTATCCATCTGGCTGGAATCCAAATACGCCCTCTATCTCACCTATGGTGCCCTGGGGGGCTGCGGCCTGGGGATCGGCTATATCTCCCCGGTTTCCACCCTGGTGAAATGGTTCCCGGACCGGCGCGGCATGGCCACCGGCATGGCGATTATGGGATTCGGCTTTGCCTCGGCCATTTCCGGCCCGGCCATCAAACTGCTGATTGATATGGTGGGCATCTCCGCCACTTTTTACATTTTAGGGGCGATTTATTTTGTGGTGATGTTTTCCGCGGCGCTTTACCTGGCCCCTCCGCCGGCCGGTTATATGCCGGAGCGCTTTAAGCAGGAGGTTGCTTCCGGCAAGAAGGCCGTTCAGCAGGATTTATCCAATATGACCCGCGAAGAGTCCCTGAAAACCGCCCGTTTTTACGGCCTGTGGATCATGCTGTTCATCAACGTGACCTGCGGGATTGCCGTTATCGGGGTGGCTTCGCCATTGCTGCAGGAGATAACCGGGATTACTGCCATGGCCGCCGCCTCCGCGGTGGGCATCATGGGCATCTTTAACGGATTGGGGCGGATTTTTTGGGCCAGCGTCTCGGATTACCTGACCCGGCCCATCGTTTACGTCATCTTTTTCGCCACCCAGATCGGGGCCTTTTATTTCCTGCCCACCGCCACCAGCGTGGTGTTGTTCCAGGTGCTGCTTTTTTACATCATGACCTGCTACGGGGGCGGTTTTGCTTCCATTCCCGCCTATATCGCCGATATTTTCGGCACCAAACAATTGGGCGCCATTCACGGTTACATCTTAACCGCCTGGGCAATGGCCGGCCTGGTTGGCCCCACCATTATCGCCTACGTGAAGGACACCACCGGAAATTATGCCAGCACCCTGCATGTGTTCGTGGGATTTTTCGTTGTGGCGCTGCTCGTCTCAATCGCCATGATTTTTAACATCAAAAGCGTCAAGCTGAAAAACGCTGCAATTGCCGCCAGCGAGGTGTGAAGCAATCAACACCGTCGTGACAGGTCGCGACCTGTCACGACTAATCGTGAAAACCCTTGCCCTCCAGGATTTTCGCCCGGTATTTTTCGATGCGGGCATTTCGCGTTTGGGATTGTTTGGCGCCGGTAAAATACAGCAGATAGCCCCGTTGCCGGCCCGGGGTTAGAGCCTGAAAAGCATCGTAGAAGTCCGGGTCCCGGGCGAATTTTTCCTCCAGTTCCGGCGGGAATTGCAGTTCGTTTTTGGCTTTGAAGTCCACCTGAAGACCGGCTTTTTCCAGTTCGATGGCCTCGCCAACATAGGCCCGGATTGCCGTTTCCAGCTCAGCGATCTGCGCCACCCCGGTAAAGCGGATCAAACGGGCGGCCTGGGTGTTTTCGCCCGGCGCTTCCAGAATCCCCTTATCATCCTTCAGTAGAGCGCCCTTGAAAAAGCTCAGCGCGCAGTAATCCTTGAAGGCGCTCAGCAAAACAATATTGCGATTTTGGTCCGTGTAGCAGGGAACCTTCCATTTCAGGTCTTCGGTGAGGCCGAGGTCCAGGAGAATGGCCCTTAATTTTTGCAATTCCGCCTGCCAATTATGGACCTTGCATTGCGGGGTGCCGCCCAATGGGCAGCGCCCGCAGCCGTCCGCCAGATACTGATCCACCAGAACATTCATTTTTATTTCGCCTTCATTCGATTAGGTAGTAACGGTATGACCTGCCGGAATCCTTAGGGACGTTGGGGATGGACCCCGGGCCCATTAACCGCGAAATCACGAAATCGCGAAAACTGAAACCGGACGGATCTGCTCCTGCACCAGGAAATCTACTCGTCCAGCTGTTCTCCGCGGGCCAACATGGATAGCTGGTTTAGGTCGGCTCCTCCAAGCAGGTGTGGGCACGGGAGGTCGGTGCCTAACATGAGTTAATCGTTTAACCCTCGCCCGTCCAAAATTTTGGGGACATACTTTTCGATCCGGGCTTCCCGGGTTTTGGCCTGTTTGGCCTGGGCAAAATAGAGCAAATACCCTCTTTGCCGTCCGGGGGTGAGGGCTTCGAAGGCGGCCAGAAAGTCCGGATCCCGCGCAAATTTTTCTTCCAGTTCCTCGGGAACGGCAAATTCCGAGGTGGTTTTCATGGGGACTTGCAGGCCGGCTTTTTCCACCTCAACCGCCTCGCGGATGTATTCCTTGAGGACCGGTTCCAGCGCTTCGATTTCCGCGAGATCGGCAAAGCGGATCTGGCGGGCGGCCTGCACGTTCTCGGTTTGTTGGATCAGGATGTTCCGGGAATCCCGCAGCAGGACCCCCTTGTGAAACAGCAGGGCGCAATATTCCTTGAAGCCGTGAATCAGCACCACGTTGCTGTTCCGGACGGTGTAGCAGGGAACCCCCCACTTCAGTTCCTCCCTCAGCCCGCAGTCCAGGACAATCCCGCGCAGCTTCTGATATGCCTTTTGCCAGGGAGAGGTTTTTTCAAAGAAGAAGTTTACCTCGGGATTCAATTTGGCAGGCTTATTCACGATCTTCGCTCATCACTTTTTGTAGGCGGTTATGGGCCATATTGATGCCCTGGGCAAAGGGAAGCTTCAGCAGTTGATCCCGATCGCCCGGCGTTTTAAAAACGATCTTCATGACCAGGCGGCTGTTCCCGGCGCTCAGCTCTTCGAACTCCAAAAACTCCAGCTGGACCGGAAAAGGGGTGTTTTCCATTTCGAAGGTCCTGGTGATCCGGCGATTGGGGATAAACTCGTGGATGGTGCCGTTAAAGCCGTGTTTGTTGCCCATCGGGTCGGTGGTTTCGAACTGGTAGCTGCCGTGTTTGCGATTCTCCAGCTTCAGTACCCTGGTGCCCATCCATTGCTCAACGATCCCGGGTTCTTCATACGCCTTGAAAAGCAGGGCCAGCGGTAAATCAAAGTCCCGGGTAATGGTCAATTCCTGCCGGTTGTCCTCGGCGTGGATTTTGGTTTTTCGTTCCATGGCGATTATTTCCCCGCCTGATAGTTTTTCATGACGGCCTCCAGGGTGTTGAAGCGATCGTCCCACATTTTGCGAAACGGTTCGATGAAGTCGGCAATTTCCTTCAATTTGTTCGCATTCAGGTGGTAATAAATTTCCCGTCCGTTTTGCTCTTGTTCCAGCAACTGGCATTCGGTGAGGATCTGCACGTGTTTGGAAACCGTGGGCCGGGCGGTGTCGAAATTGGCGGCGATTGCCCCGGCGGTCATGGATTGGGACGCCACCAGCAGCAGAATGGCCCGGCGGGTGGGATCCGCTATGGCCTGGAAAACATCTCGTCTTAGATTCATAAATCAAATCCGGGTAAAGTTGTGTAGTTACTTGACTACAAATATATGTGTAGTCACTTGACTACGCAAGCGTTTTCTTAAAGCAACCGCTTCTGCTGTTGACAGGGTCTTGCCAGGCACCTTGCTTTCCACTGATAGGTCGTGTTGGCCTGGACTCAACAGGAAATGATGATGCCCCGGAGGCCACAAATAAAGTACCCCTTTCGTTGAAGTCCAAATTGGTGATAATATGCCGTGGCGCGGAAAATAAGGGCCATGGTTCTCTTAAAACCGAAAAATTAGATGATTGTCGACACACCGTAAGGAGGCTATCATGAAAAAGGTCTTTGGGTTGTTATGTCTTTTTGCCGTTCTCTCCTGCGTCAAAAACCCTGCAGATAACCAACGGCTGAGATTCTCGGAAAAAGATCTGGTGCCATTGAATGATTCAACCCGGGCCCTTTTATATCAGGATGCGGCCAATATTGAGCTTTCTCAGGTGATGAAAGATCCCGGCCGGCGGACCACCGAAGTAATGCTGAATGCCCAAAATGTTCAGGGGTTTTACCAGGATTTGACCACCATTTACAACCATAGTTTTTTGGTCAGCAACAGTTTTTTTGAGTATGCGCCCCGGATTCGTTCGTTTGGCGCCATTGCCCTTTACCGGTCCTTCGGCACGGTAGATACCACAAAAAGCTGGGTGGGGAACTGGCTCGCCGGCGATTCCCTGACCGGAATTGTCGGCATAGACTCTCTGGTACTCACCTACGGCTTAAGCGTCCAAAGCATCCGCCAATTCGGTGATCATTACTTATTTGTTCTGAGTTCCCGGGTCCCGCTGAATCACATTGCGCTATCCGCGAAGTTAGAACAAACCGGTGAGTTCAAGGACGTTTCGGCGGACGGGGCGGTTGGCGACGGCAGTGACATTGCCTTTTTGGAATCGGAAATTCGCATTTACGAATACTCTACCGGGTGGGGCGACTGTCCGGCCGGGTGTATTTTCCGGCATTTTTGGCAGGTGATTGTATCCGGCCAGGAGGTTTATCTGCTCGATGAGGGTGGCGACCCGCTGGTCGGGGATTGAAAAACGCGAGAGCAAAACAGACCGTTTTCTCCAGTGCGTCCGGCAAGGTGCTTTACCATCGTTTTTTTGCAATTCACTTCCGGAATTGCCTGGTTTGTCCGCAAGCGGTAAAATATCGCGATGCGACTGATGCCTGCGCCTGTGAATTCCTCGGGGTTATCTGTATGTTCCGGAGCTATCAGGAACCGTACTTCACCGCAGATGTTTTGCCGTGTTTCAGGGAAAACTAACCGTTTTTGCTGGGGGAAGGAGGAGCGTTCCGCATTCCCTTCCCGCCGGATTGCGCCAAATGGAGACGTTACGACGTGAATGAGCAACAAACGGAGCTCCGGGTTTCCAACCTGGAGCTTTTTTTCGATCTGGTGTTTGTTTTTACCATCACCCAACTCACGGCACTGGTGGAGAACAGTTCCTCCTTTATTGGGGTTGCCAAAGCTCTGCTCATTTTTGTGGTGATGTTCTGGATGTATGCCGGATATGCCTGGCTGACCAATCAGGTTCCGCCTCGGAGCACCTCCCGGCGCCTTCTGATTGTGGGCGGCATGGCGGCTTTTCTGACCTGCGCCCTGGCCATTCCCCGGGCCTTTGACGAAAGCGCTTTGGCTTTTGCCGTCGGCTACGCCCTGGTTGTTCTGGTACATTCGGGACTGTATGCCCAGGTTTATCGGTCCGCGGTTTGGCGATTTGTGCCGATGAACCTGGCCGGGGTCGGATTTTTGATGGGGGCCGCCTTTGTCGAGGGTTGGGAACGCTACGCCCTCTGGAGCGGCACTCTTATCCTGCATTTGGTGGCCAGCGCATTGGCCAGCCGGGTCGGCGAATCTCAAAGCTCCGGCTACCATGTCCATGCCGGGCATTTTGTCGAACGCCATGGTCTTCTGCTGATTATTGCTTTCGGCGAATCGGTGGTGGCCATCGGCATTGCCCTGTCCCGGGTAAAGCTGGTCCCGGCCGTCTATGTTGCCGCTGTCCTCGGTTTGGTTCTGGTTGCTACCCTCTGGTGGTCGTATTTTATGGCGGATCAGGAACTTTCCGAGGAAATCCTGACCGCGGCGCCCCTAAAAAGGCGGGTGCGCCTTGCCCTTCACGGCTATTTTTATGCTTACATGCCGATTTTATTTGGTATCGTTGTGCTCTCCGCGGGGCTCGGCCATGCGGTGGAAAATATTACGGAACATCTTCCGGTCAAATACGCCGTGCTGCTGGGCGGCGGCGCCGCTCTTTTTTTGATAGGCACGGCGGTCTTCAGGCTGATTTTCGGGATCCGTCCGGTTGGGATCCGCTTCGCTGCCGCCGCGGCAGCAGTTGCTGCCATTCCCGCCGGAATCCTGATCTCCGGCCTGGCCCAGACCGGGTTTCTTTTAGGGGTTATGGTGGTAATGATCGCCATTGAAAGGCGTCGCGTCAGAAAACTCGCGAAACCTGAACAGGAGCCGCAAAAATGAATAATGCCTTTTGGGTCCGCTCCCTTTTGGCTATGGTGATGCTCTGTGGTGTTGCTCCGGCCCCCGCCCAGGATCTGGCCGGAACCGAGGTCGTGGTGCGCCGGGTTGCGGACGGGGTGCTGGCAAACGGGAGTTTCAGCTTTGTCGATCCGTCCAGCGGCCGGACCTATAACGATCCCAGCCGGGCGCCCGAAGGGGTAAGACTGCAGTTGACCAGCCCCTACAACGACTGGCGCTACTGGAACGGCATCCTCAACATTGCCCTGCTGCGCCTCTCCGATATCCTGGAAGAACCCGCTTACGGCGACTTTGCAAAGCGCAATGTCGCCTTTGGATTCGACCATTATCGCTTTTTTGAAGCACACCGTCGCGGAGAGGATAAGTGGGGTTATCCCTTTGGACAGCTGTTTATCCTGAAAGAGCTCGACGATGGCGGGGCCATGGGGGCCAGCTTGCTGGAGGTTTTCCGCCGCGACCCCCAGCCGCGCTACCAAACCTATCTCAATGCGGTGGCCGAACATATCCGGATGCATCAGAGCCGCCTGCCGGACGGAACCCTGGTGCGCAGCTTTCCCCAACGGTGGACCCTCTGGGCGGACGATCTTTATATGGCCCTGGTTTTTCTGAGCCGCATGGGGGAAAAAACCGGAGAGGGACGCTACTTCGACGATGCGGCGCAACAGGTGGTCCGATTTTTCGATTACCTTTTTGATGAACAAAAAGGGCTTATGGTCCACAACTGGTATTCGGATGTAAACCGCCCGGGAGTGGCTTTCTGGGGACGGGCCAACGGCTGGGCGCTTTTGGCTCAGGTGGCGCTTTTGGAACGGCTGCCGGAAGATCATCCCCGGCGCGAAAAACTCCTGACCCTCTTTCGCAAACACCTCCTGGGGGTGGCCCGTTATCAGGGGCCGGAGGGCCTGTGGCACCAACTGCTCGACAAGACCGATTCCTACCCGGAAACCTCGGCCACGGCCATGTTTACCTACGCGGTAGCGCGAGCGGTGAGGCTGGGTTTTCTGGAGCCTCGCTATCTCTCCATCGCCCGACGGGGATGGGAGGGCATTGCCTCCCGGATACGCCCGGATGGTCAGGTGGAGGGTGTTTGCACCGGGACCGTGGTTAGCGACGACCTGGTTTACTATTACCGGCGTCCCGCCCCGCTGAATGATGTTCACGGCATCGGGACGGTTTTGCTGGCCGGAGTGGAAATGTTACAGAATTCAAAATAAGGGGAGGTTCTGGTGGACATCGTCATTGATAACCTGGAAGGAAAAGCGATCTTCGCCTTCCTGGAAGCACACCTGGCCGATATGCGGGCGGTATCGCCCCCGGAGAGCAAACACGCCCTGGACCTCGACGGGCTGAAAGCCCCGGAAATCACCTTTTGGTCTGCCTGCGAAAACGGTGTTTTGGTTGGCTGCGGCGCCCTCAAGGAACTGGATCCGGCCGGCGGTGAAATCAAATCCATGCGGGTGGATCAATCCTGCCGCGGAAAGGGGGTGGGCAGCCGGATCTTGAACCACATTATCGGGGAAGCGCGCCGCCGGGGTTACGCCAGTTTGAAGCTGGAGACCGGCTCAATGCCCTTTTTCGAACCGGCCCGCCGCCTTTACCGCAAGCACGGTTTTGTCGATTGCCCACCCTTCGGCGAGTACCGGGAGGATCCCAACAGCGTTTTTATGAACCTGTCCCTGGCCGGGCCGGGGTAGGGCGCCCTAGCCATAAAAGGACCGGAGTTTTTCGAAAGGCCGCCTTTTCGTTTCCGCTCTCCCTGTTTTGTGCGGCGCTTGCGATTTCGCCCTTCTCCGGGCTACATTGCCGGAACGGCTTTTGGGTGCCGTCCATCATCAAAATCCGGAGATTCGAATGGGCCAACAATTCAGGGCGCTCTCGCCAAAACACATCGCTTTCATCGAACTTCAGAAGATCTTTTTTGTGGGAACGGCGGCGGAAAGCGGAACCGTCAATATTTCCCCCAAGGGCGGCGATACCCTGAGGGTGCTCTCTCCTGAGAAAATAATCTGGCTGAATCTCACCGGCAGCGGCAACGAATCCGCAGCACACGTACTTCAAAATCCCCGGATGACCCTGATGTTCTGCGCTTTTGAAGGTTCTCCCCAGATCCTGCGCACCTACGGCCGCGCCACCGTTGTCCATCAAACAGACTCAAACTGGCCGGAACTGGCGGATCATTTTCCCCGGCATACAGGTGCCAGGCAGCTTTTTGTGCTGGATATTGATCTGGTGCAAACCTCTTGCGGAATGGCGGTTCCCCTGTTCGGTTACCAGAAGGACCGCGATGATCTGGACCGGTGGGCGGAGCGCAAGGGAGCGGCGGGAATAGCCGATTATTGGGTCAAAAAAAATCAGTCCGGCATCGACGGGTTCGAAACAGAGATTGTCCAACGCAACGGCGTAAAGGCCTGAAGGCCGATATCGCCAAAACACCGGAATGGAAAAAGGTTATGTTCAAGACACCTTCAACGCTAATCATCCTGGCTTCCCTGCTGATCGCCGGATTTATCCCCCAAACCACCCGTGCTCAGGTTTCCAACCCCGTGTACGCCGATGACGTTATTCCGGTAATCCGCATTACCATCGATCCGGATTCCCTGGCGGAAATCCTCGATCCCGCCAATGCCGAAAGCGATCACGAATTTCCGGCGCGTTTTATCTTCGACAACGGCGCCATTCTGGACACCCTGGAAAACGTGGGATTTCGCCTGCGGGGCAACACTTCCCGCTATTCCCGCAAAAAATCCTTCAAGGTTTCCTTCAACACCTTCGAACGCGGCCGCAAATATTACGGTTTCGAGAAACTGAACATCAACGGCGAGCACAACGATCCTTCGATCATCCGTTCGAAACTCTGCTGGGACATGTTTAACGAACTGGGCCTGGTCAGTTCGCGGGCCAATCATGTGCGCCTGTACGTCAACGAGGTTTACTACGGGTTATACATCAATGTAGAACATATCGACGAAAATTTCCTGCGGGATCGCTACGGCAATAATAACGGGAACCTCTACAAGTGCCTGTGGCCGGCGGACCTGGAATACCTGGGCGGCAATCCGGATCTCTACAAGTTTATGAGCGGCAATCGCCGGACCTACGAATTGAAGACCAATACCGACCGGGACGATTACACCGACCTGGCCTTCCTGATCGCCAATCTGCGTTTTATCCCGGATTCCCTGATGACGGAGTTCGAAAAAATCTTCAACGTCGACGACTTCCTGCGCGTTTTGGCGGTGGATGTGGCCATCGGAAACTGGGACAATTACTGGTTCAACAAAAACAACTTTTATCTCTACAACAATCCGGAGAGCGGGGTGTTTGATTATCTCCCCTACGACCTGGACAACACCTTCGGGATCGACTGGGTGGGGCCGGATTGGGGCAATCGGGATATTTACGCCTGGGGGCACGACAGCGAGGCGCGGCGTTTGGTAAGCAAGATTCTGGCCGTTCAGGAATACCGGGACCGCTATTCGTATTACCTGAACAAGCTGGTCAACAGCCTGTTTCTACCCGCCGTCATGTTTCCGGGGATCGATGCCATCCATACCATGATCACCCCGGCTGCGGCTGAGGACACCGTTCGAACCCTGGATTACGGTTACACGCTGGACGACTTCAATAACTCCTACGACCTGCCGTTGGGCGGTCACGTGGAATACGGTTTGAAACCCTACATCATTACCCGGCGCAACGCCATTCTGGCCCAATTGCAGCTGAATGATATTCCCCCCATCGTCAAAAACGTGCGCTTCGCTCCCGAAAACGCCCGCACCAATCAGCCGATTTCGGTACGGGTATTTGTGGAGGATGAAGATCCCAATCCCGCTGTCGAAGTTCAATACGAGATAAACGGCTTGCCGCAAACCCCCGTTTTGCTGTTCGACGACGGGCTGCATCAGGATGGACAGGCGGGAGATCTGGTTTACGGTGGCCGGATTCCGGCGGTGAGTGATACCGGCACGGTTCGCTTTTTTATCTCGGCGAGCGACGGCGGCGGCCGACAAAGCACCCTGCCCAGAAAGGCGCCCGGGGAGCAGTTTGCCGTTCGTATCGGCCTGGATGTTCCGGGACTGTATATCAACGAATTTATGGCCAGCAACGACACCACCATTGCCGACGAGTTTGGCGATTTTGACGACTGGATCGAAATCTACAACGGGGACAGTGCCGCGGTTTGGCTGGGCGATCTGTTCCTCACCGATAATCTGTCCAATCCGGACAAGTGGGCCCTGCCGGATACTACCCTGGCGCCCGGTGGTTATTTGCTGATCTGGGCTGATGACGAAGCCGGTCAGGGTCCGACTCACACCACCTACAAACTTTCCGCGGACGGCGAGGAGAT
>JAGRBF010000299.1 GCA_020434205.1 Calditrichota bacterium
CCGCGATACCTGCCGCTGCCCCGCAGGCCACAAAGGTGCGCAACCGCCGCGGGGAGACGCTGATCAATTGACCGTAAGCGGAGCCGATTGCCGAGCCGATTTGCACGATAGGACCCTCGCGTCCGGCCGAGCCGCCGGAGCCGATGGTGAGCGCCGCGGCGGCCGTTTTGGCGAGGATGACCCGCGGGCGAATAATCCCGCCGCGGGTGGCCACCGATTCCATCACTTCGGGAATGCCGCTGCCCCGCACTTCACCTGCCACATAATGCACGATGGGCCCAACCACCAAACCACCCAGGGCCGGCAGCAACAGGCGCATCCACCAGGGCATGGTAAAAACCAGGTCGGTCGAATAGTCCCAGGTCTGGAAAAATCCCCGGTGGGCCAGCTTAATCAGAAAGCGGAAGCCAATGGCCCCCATGGCGGCAATCGATCCGATCAGCAGGGCGGAAAGGATCATAAAAAACTGATCCGCGCGGCGCAGGTTGCCAAAAAGGACCACCAGGTAATTGGCCAGCCAGCGCCGGAAGCGCAACAGGGCGAGAACCAGTGGAAAAGTGCGGCTGTGGCGTTTCACGGTCCGAAAAAATCCCATTCGTTTTGATGAAATCCGTAAGGTGACGATCAATTTTCCAACGCCTGTAAGTATAGCACCGCGGCCGTGTAATTGGAAGAGACATTCGCACCATTTTCTTGCAAAAGGCTTGAGTATCTCGATTGAGAACCCTACTTTATGCCGTCCCTTTCCGGGACCATCGCAATTGTCCCAATGTGAGTCCGTTAACCATCCCGGAGGCAGTTTGCCTTCAATCTTCGCAAAAATCAAAATTGCCCTTTTCCGGCAATTCCTCAAATTTCGATCAACCGAAACTGTCTTTATGGTGGCCATGGCCATCGCCATCGGACTCCTGGCCGGGTTCGGTGCGGTGGGGATCCAGTGGTGCATCCGCTTTTTCCAGCATCAGTTCTGGGGCGCGGAAGAATTTCCCCCGGAGTTGCTGGCTTCCATTCCCTGGTACATGAAAATCCTCATTCCGACCGTCGGCTCGTTACTGGTCGGCGCCATTGTCTACTTTTTCGCGCGGGAAGCCAAGGGGCATGGGGTGCCGGAGGTGATGCAGGCCATCGCTGTGCGCAACGGAGTGATCCGCCCCCGGGTGGCCCTGGTTAAGCTGCTGGCCTCCTCCCTTTACATCGGTGCGGGTGGCTCGGTAGGTCGGGAAGGCCCGGTAATCCAGATCGGATCGGCCATCGGCTCCACCCTGGGACAGCTTTTTCGCCTGAACCCCCAGCGGGTCAAAATTTTCGTGGCCTGCGGAGCTTCCGCGGGCATCGCCGCCGCCTTCAACGCCCCGATTGGCGGGGCCTTGTTTAGCGTGGAGGTTATCCTGGGCGATTTTGCGGTGTCTCAGTTTAGCCCCATCGTGATCTCCGCGGTGGTTGCGACGGTCGTATCGCGCAGTATGATCGGCGATTTCCCCGCTTTTCTGGTGCCCCATTACGAACTGGTGTCTCCGGTGGAATTGATCTTTTACGCCGGTCTGGGACTGCTGATTGGCCTTACCGCTTTGCTGTACATCCGGGTTCTGTATCGCTTCGAGGATTTTTTCGACGACCTGCCCATTCACGATATTCTCAAAACCGTGATCGGCGGGGTGGTTATCGGCTGCGTGGGAATTTTTGTGCCCCAGATCTTCGGCGTCGGCTATCACGCCACCAACGCCGTGCTGCACCACGAGACCATCAGCCCTTTCGGGCCGGACCTGCTGTGGCTGTTTCTGATCCTGCTGACCCTGGTCAAAATTTTCGCCACCTCGGTGAGCCTGGGGTCCGGTGGTTCGGGTGGGGTGTTTGCCCCCGCCTTGTTTATCGGGGCCATGACCGGCGGCGCTTTCGGTGAGGTGATCCACAACTACTTTCCGACCATGAGCGCCCATTCCGGTCCCTATGCCCTGGTGGGCATGGCGGCTCTGGTGGCCAGTTCCACCCATGCCCCCATTACCGCGATCCTCATTATCTTTGAGATGACCAACGATTATAAGATCATCCTGCCGCTGATGATCAGCTGCGTGATTGCCACCCTGCTGACCACCCGCCTGCAGAAAGAATCCATATACTCGCTGAAGCTGTTGCGGCGCGGAATCGATCTTTTCGGCAACCGCGAGGTCAATATTCTGCGCAGCCTGAAAGTGCAGGATATCCTCCGCACCGATCCGGTAGTGATCCCCGCATCCATGCCCCTGTCCCGCCTTATCGATACCTTCCTGGGATGCCATTACAATCAGCTTTTTGTGGTGGATCGCAACGAACGTCTGATCGGGCGAATCACCCTTTCGGAGGTGCGCAAGCTCATTCAGGACCAGGAGTATCTGGCGGATATTGTGATCGCCCACGACCTGATCAATTCTCAGGTGGTTTCCATCCATTCCACCGATAGCCTGGACCAGGTAATGCGCATTTTCGGGCGTCATGCCGTGGAGGAATTGCCGGTGGTAAAAGCGGGCAATGGCAAGAGCATTATGGGACTGGTTTCCTACCGGGATGTGATGGAGGCTTACAATCGCGAGCTGATCCGCCGCGATCTGGTTACCGAAACCGGGGCCAATATTCAGCTTCTGGAAAAAACCCCACGCATCGAGGTGACCAAAACCTTCTCCCTGGCGGAAATCCCGGTGTCCATGCGCTTCGAAGGCAAAAGCCTGACCGATCTGGACCTGCGCAACAACTACGACGTCAATGTGCTGGTAATTCGGCGCAAAGGTGAGGATGGGGAAAAAGAAGAGGTGGTGCCGACCCCTAAAACCACCGTGCAGCGCGGGGATACCCTGATTGTTCTGGGGCGGGACCAGGATATTCAGCGATTGCAGAACCAGTAGTCAGACCCCTCTTTTTAGGAGAAAGTTTATGGTAAAGTCCTACTCTTTCTCTGCAAATTTCAGAATGCCTGGTTTAATCTCTGGGACAGGCAAAATTCACGTTGCACGCGAAAATTCTCCGTTATAATATTCCCTGCCGCGACTCGGGCGCGGCGGCTGTTGCTTCCATCCCGGTTGAGTTCATTCACATCCTTTTACGGAGATTGACGATGAAAGCGATACATGCGTTCTGCCTGGCGGCCGTTATGGTCATCGGCCTGTGCGCACAAACTATTCCCAATCTGCCTCTGCCGCTCGGTGCTGGGACGGCCGAGGTGTGGAACAACGAGATCTACTATTTCGGGGGATCCAACAACTGGTCGGGGAACATTCTGTATCCGCGCATCTACCGGTTCGACGGCGCGGTCTGGAGCCATCACGACAGTATCCCTGATTACGACATGTGGGATGTGGAATCGGTGCTTGTCGGTGACGATGCCTACCTAATCAGCGGCTGGCCAGGTGGAGCCAACCGTCTGCGCCGCTACGCCATGGCCAGCGGCGCCTGGCAGTATCTGGCCCCCAGTCCCAACACCCAGACCTGGGGGGTCACCGCGGAACACCGCAACGGGGAGATCTTCCTCTTCAATTCGGCGGGACAGGTCTTCGCATACGATATCGCCGGCGACAGCTGGCAGACCCGCACCGCCGTCAACGCCACCGGCACCTGGGATCTGAGCTCCATCCTCTACCAGGAAGAGATCTACATTCTGGGGTTTCAGGACTCCGCCTTCTACAAATACACCCCGGACAGCGATCTGTGGACCCGTCTGGCCAACTCACCCTACCCATTGGGGGCCTGCGCCATGGGGATCATCAACGACTCGATATATTGCGTGGGCGGGAACAACAACGGCAGTTCGGTCGCGGTGTACCGGAGCATGATCGTTTACGACATTCCCTCCGACACCTGGGTGATCAGCGGGGGCGTCCTCAGCGGTGCACGTCATTGGATGGCCACCGCCGAATACCGCGGGGGTCTCTACGTGGTCGGGGGGATCGACTCGGCGGCGCAGTCGGTGGATATTGTCGAGGAGATCATTCCCCAGGGCACCGCGGTAGGCATCGGCGAGGCGAGTGGTCCGCCGCCGGGATTTGCGCTGGCCCAGAATTATCCCAACCCCTTCAACCCATCCACGACGATTGCCTTTACCCTCCCTTCGGCGGAACAGGTGCGGCTGGAGATCCTCAACGCCCGTGGGCAGATCGTGCGGGTGCTGGTCGGCGGAGCGGTCTTTGCCGCCGGAGCGCATCAGTTGAGATGGGACGGGCGTGACACAAACGGGACCGCGGTTGCCAGCGGGATCTACCTGTATCGCCTGAAAGCGGGTCCTTCGGCAAGATCAGGACAGGTTTTCGTGCAGACGCGCAAGATGATCCTGATGAAGTAATAAAGCGGCTAACCGGAAAAATGGGCTTTGTCCATTTTTCCGGTTAGCCGCGCCGTTAGCCACCTTAATTCCCGCAAAATAGCGAATAACTGTGAGTGTGGTTGACAAATGATCCGGAGATGTTCTTCATGAAAAATAAGACTGCCCTCAATAGAATGTTCATCCTGATTGTCGTTGCCATCGCATCAGGCTTTTTGTCCTCTGTGGCAGTCGCTCAGTCCTCAATCGAGGTGACTTCCCCCGACGCCCGTTCAAAGGTGGCTGTCGGCATCGATGCCGACGGCGCGCTGTTCTATTCGATCGAACGGAGCGGCCAATCCATCATCAAACCTTCGAGGCTCGGTATTGTCCTTGCCTCAGGTGATACCTTAGGGGCGGCGGTTCGCGTTCTTGAAAGGAAAACCACTGACCACGATGAGACCTGGACGCAACCATGGGGTGAAATCGCGCAGATCCGTGACCACCATCGCCAGCTAAAGCTCTCCATTGAGCAGATTGATGGCGGCCAGCGGATGGATATTGTCATCCGTGTATTTAACAACGGCGTCGGAATTCGGTATGAATGGCCGGAACAATCTGCCCTCAAAGCTATTGCTATCGCGGATGAGTTAACGGAGTTTCGATTTGCCCGTGATGGCGCCGCATGGTGGATCCGAGCCTACGAGTGGGATCGCTATGAGTATCTCTATGAAGCAACACCGCTGTCGCGGGCAGGCGCTCTACTACATACCCCGTTTACGGCCGAATTTAAGGATGGTCCCGTCGTAGCAATTCATGAAGCGGCTCTCGTTGATTATGCCGGCATGTCGCTCAAGCGAACGGGCCCGCTCGCCTACAAGGCAGACCTTGCTCCATGGTCTACCGGCGTCCGTGTTTACGCGGAGGCGCCGGCCCGCTCGCCCTGGCGCGTCCTGCTGATTGGCGACCATCCTGCCGACCTCATTGAGAACTATGTTGTTCTTAATCTTAATGAGCCGAACCGATTGGGCGATGTGTCCTGGGTAGAGCCCGGAAAATACATTGGAATCTGGTGGGCTATGCACCTAACAAAGTGGACCTGGGGGAGCGGCCCAAATCACGGGGCAACAACTGAGCATACCCGTAAGTATATCGATTTCGCCGCTGAGCACGGGTTTAGCGGGGTTCTTGTCGAGGGGTGGAATGTAGGGTGGGACGGTGATTGGCTGTCCAGCGGTGGAAAATCCTTTTCATTCGTCACACCGTATCCGGACTACAACTTTGAAGAGTTGGCCGAGTATGCCCGGCAGCGTGGGGTCCGGCTGATCGGGCATCACGAGACGGGTGGCAATCCGCCGAACTACGAGGCTGAAATGGATTCCGCATTTGCGCTCATGGCCGCACACCATGTCCGATCCGTTAAGACGGGCTATGTCCAGTGGGGGACGAATTTTCCCCGGGTTGATGGACCGGGCGTAGCCCCCGGGGACACCGCGCGAGAATGGAATTACGGGCAGTACATGGTCGACCACTATCAGAAGACCGTCGAGACGGCCGCAAGGCACCAGATTGCCATCAACATCCACGAAGGTGTGAAAGATACCGGCCTTCGGCGAACCTATCCCAACCTGATGACGCGCGAGGCCGCTCGCGGCCAGGAGTATAACTCGACACTTGGCCCAGGGAACGGCCCTGATCACATTCCGACCCTGGCGTTTACACGCATGCTGGCTGGTCCGATGGACTTTACCCCTGGCATCTTCGACCTTGATAACTCCGGCCCTTTGGCGAACAAGGTTCCTACCACCCTCGCGGGCCAACTTGCCCTTTACGTTGTCCTTTACAGCCCGCTTCAGATGGCCGCCGACCTTCCCGAGAACTATCCGCCCTACATGGATGCCTTCCAGTTTATCAAGGACGTACCGGTCGACTGGTCCGAAACAAAGGCACTGGAAGGCCAGATTGGTGATTTCGTAACCATTGCCCGGAAGGATCGCCACTCTGAGGACTGGTATCTCGGGGCGAAGACAGATGGCGCCGCCAGAGTGATGGACGTTGCCCTGGACTTCCTGAGCCAGGGAAACAGATACACGGCTACCCTTTACCGGGATGCCCAAAATGCCGACTGGCAGACCAACCCGACCGCGTACCAGATCGAGACGAGAAACGTCACGTCTGCAGACAGGCTCCGCGTCCCGCTTGCTCCCGGGGGTGGGCTTGCTGTCCGTTTCACACCGTCTGAGTGAGTGGTCCCGGGGAGATTTTGATGGATGTGGATGAGTGGCTAACCCTTTAACCCTGCGAGTTTTTGACGAGCTCATTTTCGGTTAAACCGAAAATCGGCGGGGTTTTGATACCCATCAGTCCCAGGTAGGTGTAGATTTGGCCGCGATGATGAACCTCGTGTTCGGTCATCAGGATCAACCATTTGCCCAGGACCATCTTGTTGCCGTAGGGCAAGGTAGTTTCCCGGGCCAGATCCTCCGCGGAAAGTCCCTCAAAAATGGCCATGGACTCCTCGTGGCAGCGGTCAAAAAAAGCGACTACCGCATCGAGTCCGGAAGCCAGATCTTCCCCGCATCCCGAATATCTTCCCGGTCGAAATGCGGCGTTTTCAGCCCACATAAAACGCTCCGAAGCGGCGATGTGCCGGAAAAGATCTCCCAGGGAAAAACGTCCCTCACCCGGTTTCCATTCCAACTGATCCGCCGGGACCAGGTCCAGCAGGCGCCGGGTGCGCTTGCGGATTCCGGCAAAAGTCTTCAGAAATTGTTCGGGCGTTGCGAAGGCCATTGGCTCTCCTTAAATCAGATATCCAGCATATCCCCGTCTTCCGGGGGGAGCAAATCCAGCGGTTCGCGAATCAGAATCAGGATGGCGCTCTGCGGGACGATCAAAAATTTTTCGCGTTTGTAGTTAATTTCCACCGCCGCTTTGCGCAGGAACAAGGCGTAATCGCCCGCCTGGGCTTCCATGGGAATGTATTTGAGTGGCCCCCCGTTCTCGTTGCTCCAGGGCTCCTCACCTAAAGAAGAGGAGGGATCGGCCAGGGGAATCCCCGGTCCGGTTTTGACGATAAAACCCTGGATAACGTCGTCGCGTTCCTTGACGCTTTGGGGAAGATACAGACCCACCTCGGTCTTATCCTCCGACTCATCCAGCTTTACCAATACCCGATCGCCAATGACGATCATGTTTTCCAAAATTCTGGGATCAATGTCCATTTTTAATCCTGTTCTAAATAACCGCAAGAAAAGACCGGAAGACCCGAAGACCCGAAGACCCGAAGACCGGAAGACCAGAGGACCAGAGGACCGGAAGACCCGAAGACCCGAAGACCAGAGGACCGGAAGACCCGAAGACCAGAGGACCAATGGACAAATAGATTCCTGGATTTGTTACTCAGCAGGGACGAGTATCGTTAATCTTCAAGTCTTCCCGCCTTCAAGTCCTTTAGTCCTTTAGTCCTTTA
>JAGRBF010000300.1:0-12283 GCA_020434205.1 Calditrichota bacterium
TCCAGGCATTCGCGGATTTCCAGCCAGTTGCCGATCGCCCGGCCCAGCGGCTGGTTCATGTCGCTGAGAACCGCTACCGTTTTAACCCCGAAATCGGTGCCGATGCGGATCAGCGAGGCGGCCAGCTCCTCGGCCCGTTGCGGGGTCCGCATAAAGGCCCCGTTGCCGTATTTGACGTCCAGAACCAGGGCTCCGATGCCCTCGGCAATTTTTTTGCTCATAATGCTGGCGGAGATCAGGGGAATGGATTCCACCGTGGCGGTTACGTCGCGCAGGGCGTAAATGCGTTTGTCCGCGGGAACGATGTCCGCTGTCTGGCCGATCAGGCCCAGTCCATGTTGCCGCACCAGATCGATAAATTCTATTACCGGCAGGTCGGTGCGAAATCCCGGAATGGACTCCAGCTTGTCCAGGGTGCCTCCGGAATGCCCCAATCCCCGCCCGGAGATCATGGGTACCGGTACCCCCAGGGTGGCCACCAGCGGGGCCAGAATAATGGAGGTTTTGTCGCCAACGCCCCCGGTACTGTGTTTGTCCACCTTGGTGCCGGCCACCCCGGAAAAATCCACCCGCCGCCCGGAATCCAGATAGGCCCGGGTAAGGGCGCTGATCTCGGTGGGGGTCATGCCCTTCAGGTAAACCGCCATCAGAAAAGCGGTCATCTGATAATCGGTGATCTCCCCGGCCAGAAAATCCCGGATAAACCCGTCGATTTCCCCGGCCTCAAGCTCCCGCCCGTCCCGCTTGGCGGCGATAATTTCATAGGCTGTCATAAATGGGACCCCATGCGGCTAAAAAAGAAAACGCCGGAAAAGGGGAGCATTCCCGCTTTCCCGGCGCAGCGTTGTAATTCAATTAACCCAGATTGGCGACGTCTTCCTTGGCGCTTTGCAGAACCTGCCAGGCAATTTCCGGAGTGCGCGCCTCGACGATGATCCGCATAATCGGCTCGGTGTTGGACTTGCGCAGGTGGATCCAGCAATCGGGGCGGTCGATTCGCAGCCCGTCCAGGGTATTCAATTGATCGTCCTTGTATTTTTGCGAGAAAAAGGCCATCACCGCATCCGGATCAACCTCTCCGAGAGGGGTTTTGTCCTTGACGATGTAATACTGCGGCAGGGTCTGCTTCAGCTCGCAAATCGAGGTGCCGGCTTCGGCGAGATGCTGCAGGGTGAGGGCGGCGGCCACGGGCGCATCGCGACCCAGGTGAATATCCGGCAGAATAACCCCGCCGTTGCCTTCCCCGCCGATCACCGCACCGATGTCCCGCATTTTATCGGCCACGTTGATCTCCCCGACCCGGGTTTTGGTGAGTCGGCAATTGTGGTAAGCCACGATGTCGTCGGTGGCCCGGGAGGTGGAAAGATTGACCACCACATCGCCCATCTTGCGGTTCAGCATAAATTTGACGGCAAGGGCCAGGGTGTATTCCTCGCCCATCGGTTTGCCATCGTTGCCGATCAACGCGCAGCGGTCCACATCCGGATCCACCGCGATGCCGATATCCGCCCCGTGCTCGAGCACCGCCTCGCAGAGGTCGCCCAGGTTGGCGGGAATCGGTTCGGGGGTGTGGGCGAAAATCCCGGACGGTTCGGTGTTCAGGGGAATAACCTCGCAGCCCATGTCCTCCAGCAGTTTGGGAATAATCATGCCTCCGGCGCCGTTCACGCAGTCCACCGCCACCCGGAATTTTTTGCTGCGAATCAGCTCCAGGTCGATGTAAGGGAGGGCGTAAATCTGGTCCAGGTGATCCTGAATGGCGTTGCCGTAGCTGGTTTCCGTGCCCAGGTATTTCCAGCTGACGTATTCGGTATACCCGCTGTCGGCCCGGCGGAAAAGGTCCTCGACCTCTTTGGGGGGCAGGAAAAGCCCGTCGCTGCCCATAAATTTGAGGCCGTTCCACTGGATGGGGTTGTGGCTGGCGGTAATGGCGATGCCCCCGGCCGCCTTGAGGTGTTCGGTGGCCAGCTGGACGGTGGGGGTCGGGGTGACCCCGATATCGATTACCTGACAACCGCTGGCCAGGAGAACCGACTTCACCAGGGGGCGCACGAAATTCTGGCTGACGCGCGGATCCCCGCCAACCACCACTTTTTTGCCCGCCAGGGGATAGGCAAAGGCGTGAACATATTTGGTGATGGCTTCCGGGGTCAGGCTGTCGCCCACCACCCCGCGAACGCCCGAAACGCTGGTCATTAAGGTGCTCAAATCCGATCCTCCGCAAGGATTGTAGTTCGTGATTCCCTGAAAAACGCCCAAGGCGATTATTTTAAGGCCAGAACGATAGGAAACGCAACAGGATTATCATCGCACCGGGATCACAATTGTTGAATTGTTTTTGAAACGGAAATGGGGGGACAGGAATGCAGGTGACGACCATCGGCCGTATGCGGTATGCAGGTGCGAGGCATGCCTCGCACCTACGGGAAACAAAATCGGATTTACAGGAACAGGCGCAGGTTCTGGGAACGCGATTGATGGCGCAGGCGGGTGAGGGCCCGTTCTTTGATCTGGCGAACCCGTTCGCGGGTCAGCTTGAGGCGCTCGCCGATCTCTTCCAGGGTGTAGGGACGTTCGTAATCCACCCCAAAATACATCTTGATGATTTTCTCTTCGCGGGGGGTGAGGGACTTGAGCACC
Source organism: Calditrichota bacterium (assembly GCA_020434205.1). Classification (GTDB taxonomy): domain Bacteria; phylum Calditrichota; class Calditrichia; order RBG-13-44-9; family J075; genus JAGRBF01. The sequence continues at coordinate 2,641 of JAGRBF010000300.1, forward strand.
CGGCGGATTTCCTGCTGCAGAGATTCCACCAGCAAATCGCCGTCGGGGGTTTTGCTGTCCGGATTGCGGATAATCTCCTTCATGGTGCCGTCTTCGGAGCGGTGGATCGGCTGGTCCAGCGATACGTGAAAAGCGCTGCTGCTCATGGCCTCGGAGATGTCCGGGATGGAAATGTCCATTTCTTCGGAAATTTCTTCGAAGGAGGGCTCGCGGTTGTATTTCTGCTCCAGTTCGCGCACCAGCTGATTGACCTTGCTGATCAATCCCACCCGGTTCAGGGGCAGGCGCACCACCCGGGAGTGTTCGGCCAGGGCTTTGAGGATGGATTGGCGAATCCACCAAACGGCGTAGGAGATAAATTTAAAACCGCGGGTTTCGTCGAAGCGTTTGGCGGCCTTGATCAGGCCCAGATTGCCTTCGTTGATCAGATCGGTTAGGGGCAGGCCCTGATTCTGGTATTCTTTGGCGACTTTGACAACAAAACGAAGATTGGCTCGGATGAGTTGGTGAAGGGCATCGCTGTCTCCCTGGCGGATACGGCGGGTCAGCGAAATTTCCTCTGCAGGGGTTAGCAAGCGTATTTGACTAATGTCTTCCAGATACTTTTCCAGCGAGAAACGGTGACTCGCTCGTGTCGTTTGTATCTCTTGTCCCATTCAAAGCCTCACTCTGTTAATGTTGAACGAAAAGACCAAATGCGTCTCCGGCCGCTTACCCCTCAGGCAATAATTGCCGCCTTCCGGGCTACTGGGAGTAAGGGCGGAAAGAAAGGAAAATCACGTGTTATAAGAAGTAGCAGTCATAGAAAAATGACGATTCTGCGCCTTTTTGTAGCAACTTGCGGATGATGTATTTGTGATCTACGTCAACGAGGAACATTATAATACGCGGAAACCCCTTTGTCACGTTTTTTTTAGGGAAAATTTAAAAAAAGTTTGCAAAAGGGGATTAAATCGGGATCGAATGGGGACTTTTTAAAGCCCGGCAGCCCGGTAAATTCCGGTTTGCCGGGCTGTTAGGCGATCGAAACCCAAATCTTTGGCCGAAGGGGTTAGTTGGTGCGCAGCAGGCTGGTGCTCAGATCGGCCGCTTCGCTGGTCCCATCCTGATCAAAATCGAAGGCCATTCCACTCAGGTTCATGGAAAGGGTATCTCCGCTGAGGGTGTAGGTGCCGTTAAAGGTCCCGTTCTGCGGGGAAACCATGGTGATGTTGTTGCCGCTGAGCTGCAGAACCCCGTTTTCCTCCACGGTGGAACCCAGGAAGGTGGTCGAGGCGGTGTAGCTGGAATCGGCATTAATGGTGATGCTGTAAGCAACCCCGTACTGGACCAGGTCCACGGAAACGCTGGGATCGGCCTGGCTGGTCATTTCAAAATAAAATCCGCGCCAGCTCCCCGTAATGCCCGTGCCCGTGGGGTTTTCGTCCTCCGGACCGGTGCCGCTGCTGCCGCAGGCCATTAAAGCTGCCACTGCCAAAACGCTGAAAAACCGAATAATTGCTTTCATGATATCTCTCCTTAGATGATGGTTTCTTCCATGATGTGAGTTTAGGTTAAAAATGATTGCTAAAACTGATAACCCAATAGCGGTTATAAGCCGGACTTTTATTCCAGTAAATCGGATAATAGCTTTCGGTGAGTTTGCTCCAGACCCAATGGTGTTCCCCCTTTATCGACAGATTGGGTGAGAGGTGAAAAACCGCGCTGGCGGCCAGTTCCTTCAGGACATTGCTTTCCCGCCTGCGGGTGCTGTTTTTGACCGGCATATTGCGAACGTTGAAAAACTGGCCCTGGGTATTTACCCAGAATTTCTCGCGAACCCGTATGCCCGCCTGGGCGTAACTGCCGTAGCTGCGAAGGCCGGTAGGCCGAAAGGTGAAATAGTTGCTTTCCCCGCGCAGCATAAAACGCTCCCGGTCCACATCCACTGCAATGTTGGCGAGGCGGAAAGTCTGCGGATTGTATTCTCCTTCAACAAATGCCAGGCCCCCGGCCACGTCTCCCTGCTGAAAACTCCCGCCCAGTCGAAATCCTTCCGGGCCGGGAAAAAACCAGTAGCGCCCGCCCAGGCTTTTGTCGATTTTTGGGTCGCCGGATATACTGACTGCTTCGGAACCGAATGGGGCCGGATAAAGGAACCACTCCTGCCAGCTCCACTCCCCGGTATACACTTCCAGCTCATTGGCCCGTCCCAGCAATTCGAAGCTGATCAAGGCGGTTGCCCCGCTCAGGGTTTCGCTGAGGTAACGCCCCTCGCTGTAAGGGATGTAAGGAGGGCGGAAAAAGGGCAGCAAAGCGCCCACGTCCTGAATTTCGTTGTAGATCCCAAATGGCAGCAAAACCTTGCCCAGGCGAATCTGAAAATGTTCGTTAAGCCGGTACTGGATAAAGGCCCAGTCCAGCTCAAGCGGCTCGTGGGCATCGTTGCCAGGGCTGTTCGCCAGTCGAAAATGGCTGAACTGCACGGTGGCGGAAATGCTGGCGGTGGTCTGATGCTGGAACTGCAGGGCCAGGCTGCGCAAGTCGGTGGTTCCCCCGACGGGAATCCCAAAAATGGTGTAATTGCTGGAACGGCCGTAGGATTGGGTCAGGAAGCCGTGGATTTCCAGATTGTTGAGGGTGGTAATCTGACCCGTCAGCGAGGTTGCCAATAACAGCAGGATCCCTACGACGCCTTTGAAACCTCGCATCCAAAGCTCTTTTCTCATATACGTCCGTGTATACCGAGACCGATTCATCTTTAAGATCCTTAAAAGCTGTTGGAAAGGCTAAGAATGAAATACCGCGTAAAGGGTAACTCGTCGTCAAAGAGATCGACGTAGATGCCCTGTGCCTCTTTGGAGTAGGACCAGTGAAGCTCCGCTTTGAGCGCCAGATTGGCGTTGGCCTGCCATTTAAGTCCGCTGGCAAAATCCTTGAGAAAGTAGGTGGAAACCAAATCCCCGGTTGCCGGATTCGGCAAATCGCTGTATTTCATCTCCTGATATTGCAGGAAAAGCCAGGAGTCGGGAAGAACGGCGTATCCGCCCTGGAGATAATACCCGTAGGCGTTCATCCGGAATACCCGGTAAGCCATTCTGGCATATTCCCCCTTCAGAATCCACCGCTCAAAATCCCCGTCAAATGATAATGCGTGGGCGGCCTGAACCTGCGGCCCAACCCCAAAGAGATTCTGTTCGCTACCGTAAGCCAGGCCTCCGGCAATATCCGCCTGGCTGAATGAATATCCCAGCCTTAACCCCTCTGCGGGGGGGCTGAACCAGACCTGCAAACCCACCCCGTTGTTGAGGTTGGGGCGCCCGGTAATAACGCTTAAACTGCCGTCGATGGGGTTTTGAATCTGATACCATTCCAGCCAGTTCCATCCCCCCCCGAAAAGGTCGATGGAAAATGTTCCCAGCGATCCGAGGTTGGCGGCGTAATAGAAGAGAGCCCCGTTAAAGGTTTCACTGCAATATTGACCCTCCGAATAGGGGGTGTAGGGGGGCCGGTAAAACGACAGAACCACCCCGACGTCGCGCACCTCGTTGTAGATGCCCACCGGCATCAGGACCTTGCCGAACCGCAAATACATATTGTCACTAATCCGGTATTGCATAAAAGCCCAGTCAATCTCCACCGGGTCCCGGTAGACTTCGCTGGGGTGTTCCCCATAGCGGAAATGGGCCAATTGCAGGGTAGCTGAGATTCTGCCGGTGCCGGCGTAATGAAATTGAAGGGCCAGACTGCGGTAGTCGGACGTTCCGCCTTTGGGAATGCCGAAGATCTGGTAATTATCGGAAAAGGCATAAGCCTGGGTCAGGAAGCCGTGGATCTTGAGGTCATCCGTGGAAAAAACCTGAGCGCCCAGCCTGCCCCAAAAAAGGACTGTTAAAGCCAATAAAAACCGGCGCTTTGTTGGTATTCTTGTGAACATCTTCCCGGAAACCTCGCATCGAATAACGCTAACCCGTATACCCATTCATTGGGTATACCTCGAATTATCGGTCCTTTGAGAGGTGCCTTGAGGAGCGTGGGAAAAAAGTCGCTTAAAAGCTGTTGGAAATACTGAAAACGGCGTAGCGGGTGAAAGGTAAGTCCTGGCTGTACGGGTTTGCGTAAGCATCTTCGATTTGTTTTGAATAGGTCCAATGGGATTCAAACTTGAGGGCGATATTCAGGGAAAGCTGCCACTTGAGACTAACGCCAAGGTCTTTGAGGAATTTGGTAGATGTTTTTTCCCCGGTTGCGATATTCGGCAAATCCCAGTACTGCATCACCTGGTATTGAAAATAAGCCCAGGTATTGGACAGAATCCGAAGACCCGGCTGGAGATAATACCCAAAACCTTTCAACGGGAAATTGTTATACTTCAAAAAAACCATTTCGCTGCGCAACAACCACGCCTCGAAATCGCCGTCAAAAGAAAGATTGGCGAACCGCATTACCTGGGATCCAATACCGGCAATTCCATTGTCTTCCTGAAAGGTGATGCCGCCGTGAATGTCGGCTTGCTGCAAGCTGATCCCCAACCGCAGGCCTTCAATCGGCGAATAAAGCCAACCCTGCAGCCCAATGCCGTTGTCGATTTTGGGGCGACCGGTTAAAATATCCGTCTGCCCGCTGAGGGGATTCTGAATGACCCACCAATCCAGCCATTCCCATCCCCCTGCATACAAATCCAGGCTGGCGGACCAGGCCTCGCCCAGTTGCTGCTCAACATAAATCAGCCCCCCGTTAAAAGTTTCGCTGACGTATTGACCCTCGGAATAAGGGGTATACGGGGCTCTGTAAAAAGGAAGGACTAATCCGACATCCCGTACTTCATTGTAAATACCGAGTGGCATCAACACTTTTCCGAAGCGTACATACATTTTTTCGTTGATGCGGTATTGTAAAAAGGCCCAATCCAGTTCCACCGGGGCAAGGAAATCGTTACTGGGATGTTGACCCATTCGAAAATGAGCCAATTGCAGGGTTGCGGAAAGGTTCCCCGGACCGGGATAATGAAACTGCAGGGCCAGGCTGCGGTAGTCGGTTGTCCCGCTGGTGGGGATACCAAAAATCTGGTGGTTGTCCGATATGGCATAAGCCTGGGTCAGAAAGCCGTGGATTTTAAGGTCATCCGAAGAAAAAACTTGAGCCGGGCAATCCTCTGTAAATGTCAGCACCATAAAAATGAAAATGATAGGGAAAATTTTCATGAGGTATTCAAGGCCTTTGCTCGTTTTTTCCGAAAATGGTCTGAAGGCGGAAGGAATCCGCCGGTTGCTGGTTAAAATGATCGGTTTTTTTGAAGTTTGCTTGAGAGATGCAAAAAACTGATGCCTAAAATGCGGAAAGCGGTTGCAAGGCGCTCAGGAATAGCTTAGCTTGATGATAAGAACCACCTTTTGGGGGCCATTCTGACCGGGTGCATGTTATGATAATGCTGCCGGCAGCGGTGGCTTTTCCTTTTTAAGGTCGATCAGGAATAACTTATGGAGATACTTATGCAAGCAAGGCTCTGGCCCTGGCTTATTTGCCTGCTGTTGGCGGGAAGTGCCCTGGCACAGGATTCGACGGCGGCAACCCAAACCCGGATTACCTTTCCCCTTAACCGCGTATTTGTGACCAAGGCGATGGGAAACGGCATGGACTATGCCCGATTTAATATGAACGTCGCCCCGGGAGATCAGATTCATACCAAAAAGCTAAGTCGCTGCGAACTGACCCTGCCCGGGGGATCTGCGCTGCGAATGGATGAAAAAAGCGACCTGATCGTCGGCGCCCCGACAGAAGGCCAGGAACCCTTCCTGCTTAACGACGGGCGCCTGTGGGTCAGCATGACCCCCGGCGATATCCGAACCTTCGGGATTCTCTTCGGGGGATCGGTTTACGAATTCGAAGGAAACGGGGCCGCTTTCCGGGTCGAACGCCAGGCGGACTCGCTGAAAGTGGTTCTCTATCGGGGTTATCTGGCGGTAGGGAAAAAAGGCGGGGACAGCCAATTGCTGACCGCCGGCGAAAAACCGATGGTCGCTGCTCCGCAGATCGTTAACGCTGCTTTTGTGATGCAGGCTCCGGCGGAAGAAACCGCGGTTGAAGAGGGTATGGCGGACGACTCCACCGCAGGCGACTCCACCGCCATGGCTGTGGAAATGCCGGAAACCCCGGCCATGCCGCAAATGGCCGAAAGCACCGCGGCGGCCGAAATGCCGGAAACCCGGCCTGCTTCCCGAACTCCGCAGCTTTTTATTATTGAAAAAAACGGGACCTACACCGAAGGAACCCTGGACATCGAAAAGGATGCCCAGAGTGATTGGGTGGACTGGAACCGGCGCCGGGATATTTACATGGGTCTCAAGAAACCCTAGGCGTTATTGCGCCTGCACCTCGGGCTTCAGCACCATTTCCACCAGATTATCCGTCCTGAGATATTGTTTTGCCGCGGCCTGAACCCCGGCCGCGGTGAGGGATTGAATATAGCGATCCAGCTCCAGGATCTGCTCGGGCGACTCCCCATTCTGATAATAAAAACGCAGGGTGCGCAGCCAGTACCCGTTTTCCTGCAGATCGGTTTCCTGTTGCCGGCGTTGGGTTTCCTTGACCTTGGCCAGGTTCTCCGGGGAGGGCCCCTCCGTTTTAAGCTTCTCAATTTCCCCGTAAACCGCGGTTAACAGCTCGTCCACCCGTTCCGGGTCGCATCCGAAAGAAATCACCACCTGGTAATGCGGAAAAGGCTGGCGCATCGGGGAAGCCCCGACCCCCACGCCGTAGGTGCCGCCACGGTCCTCGCGAATGGCCTCGCGCAGCATAATACGCAGCACGGAGACCATGCTGTTGAGGTTGTAGCGGTTCTGACGGTTCCACTCAAAATCCCCGTTCATCACGATGGAAACCCGGCTTTTGGCTTCCAGGCCCTTGTATACCGTTTTTTTGATGATGCCCTGCGGGGGACGCATTCCGGTGTCCCGCCCCTTCTCCACCCGTCCCAATCCTGGGAGGGCCCCCAGGTATTTGGGAATCAACTCCCGGTAGCGGGCCATGTCGATGTTGCCGGCAAACAGGAAGGTGAAATCCCCGGCATCGGCAAAACGATCCTGAAAAACGCTCAGTGCTTTTTGCAGTTCCAGCTGTTCGAGCCGTTCCTCGGACCAGGGCCGGTGGCGGGGGTGGCGCCCGGTGAGCACGGCATTCAGGGAGTCCCCGAACACGCTGTTGGGGTCCGCGCTGCGATTGGCCAGAGTGGCCAGAATGCGTTCCCGGTAGGACTTGTAGGTCAGGCTGTCGGCGCGGGGGGCGGTAAAATAAAGATAGACCAACTGCAACAGGGTCTCAACGTCATCCGGGGAAGCGCTGCCGGAAAAACCCTCCGAGTAGGTGTCTATACTCGGGGAGAGGCTGAGGATTTTGCCGCTCAGCTTTTTCTCCAGGGCAATGGGGTCGAAGTCTCCCACCCCGCTTTCGGCAATCAGGTTGTCCGCCAGGCTGGCCGAAGCATAATCCGCATCGGAAACCAGGGAATGGCCGCCGGGGCTGTAGGCGGAAAACAGGACCTGCTCGTTCTGAAAAGCGGTGGGTTTCAGGATCACTTTAACCCCGTTGGAAAGGGTCCATTCGGTAACATCGATATCGGCGATCCGGCTTTCGCTCACAATTTTACCCCCGGCGGGCTCATCCGGCAGCAAAGGCTGGTCGCTGACCTGATCCTGATAGGCGGTGAGGGCGGTTTGGGAAACCGAGCTGATGGCGGCCTGCAATTCCGCCTGGTCCGGGAGGGTTTGCCCGGGCTGCTCCGGTGCGCTCACCAAAACGACCTGATTGTCCGGGCGGATCAGTTCCCGGGCCATCACATTGATTTCTTCCAGGGAAATTTCCGGCAGAAAATCCCGGTACATCCGGTATTCCCGAGCGATGCCGGGAAGCGGTTCGTCGGTCAGATAATTGCGGATATATTCGGCGGCGTAGCGCCCGGATTCCGTTTTATCCCGCTCCAGATAGGCGTTTTCCATGTAGCGCAGCACCTCGGCTTTTTGACGGGCCAGCTCGCTTTCGGTAAAGCCGTAATCCTCTACCCGCTTGGCCTCCCGCAAGAGGGCTTCCAAACCGGAAACCAGGCGCCCGCTTTCCTGAACGATAGCCGCCAGGCTGAAAAAGGATTTGGTGCGGATGAAGGCCCCGCTGCCTGCCTGGGCGAACAGGTAGGGCGGCTCGTTTTGGCGGGTCAACTCGTCCAGCCGGGCGTTGAGCATGGCCAGCACCAGGCCTTCCACGATGCCGCGACGATAATCCGAGGCCCTTCCCTGGGGGGGCGGCTGATGTTTGTAGTAAATGCTGATCTGGTTGTAGCGCGCTTCCGGGTCGCTGATAATGGAGAAAAGCGGTTCCTGGTGGTCCGGGACCTCATACAAGGGACGCTCCGCCGGGGTGGGGGAGGCGGGAATGGCCCCGAATGTTTTCTCGATAATGGTTTTGATGCTGTCGCCCTCGAAATCGCCTACCGCCACCACCGCCATCAGCTCGGGACGGTACCAGTCCCGGTAAAATCGCTTCAGAACCTCATGGGGGAAATTCTCCAGGGTCTCCTTTTTACCGATCGGCAGGCGTTCCGCATAACGGGAGTTGTGGAACAGAACCGGGAATTCGCGATCCCGCATGCGCGCCGAAGCTCCCCGCCCGGAGCGCCATTCTTCGATAACCACCCCCCGTTCCTTGTCGATCTCTTCATCATCGAAGGAAACCGCCCCGGCCCAATCCCCCAGAATGCGAAAAGCCTGGTGGACGATCTCGCTGCTGTCGGTGGGGATCTGCAACATGTAGACCGTTTCGTCGAAGCTGGTGTAGGCGTTGAGATCCGGGCCGAATCGCATGCCGACCGATTCCAGGTAATTCACCAACTCCTGCTTGCGGAAATTTTCGGTGCCGTTAAATGCCATGTGCTCGACAAAATGGGCCAGGCCGAGCTGGTCCTCCCCCTCCAGAATGGAACCGGCATTAACCGCCAGGCGCAGCTCGGCGCGACCCTCGGGCTTATGATTTTCGCGGATGTAGTAGGTAAGGCCGTTGGCCAGCTTGCCAATGGTGATCGCGGAATCCACCGGCAACGTGGAGAGACCCGGATTCGGGGAATCGGCGCTGGCGGTTTGGGGTTTGGGACCGGCACAGGCCGCGACCAACATCAGCATCAATAGGAAAAAGAGGCGTTGCGGGGACATGAATTTCTCCGTTTTAGGATGATCAGGACTCGGTTTTACGCCGGCCATGGCAGAGAGTTGCCGTTAAAATGGGGTTTCCCGGTGGGGAAATATAGGGGAGGCCGGGAGGGGATTCAACCTCAAGTGCAGGAAGGGGGCAATCGATGGCCGGGAAGGGGTTGGCGCTTGCCCCCGGCGGAAACCGGGGGATTCAGGATTTCGCGAGAGAATCGAAACCGGAGCGAAAGGGGACCACTAATGAAGCGCTTTTTTCAGATTTCCGGGGTGAAACTGGGTGAGGCGGCTATACATAACGGCCAGTTGGGCCTGGCGGGGACTCCATCTGGGATTGTTGCGCAGGAGTGTGCCAACCATGACGAACAAATCGCCCTTGCTTTCGCGCTCCAGCCGGTAAAGCTGTTCAAGCTGCTGATCGGTTAAAAATGCGGGTCTATCCATGACGAACACCTTCTTTGGTTAATGTTGCA
>JAGRBF010000300.1:12430-13520 GCA_020434205.1 Calditrichota bacterium
CTCAGTCCAGTTCCTGAAGCTCTATGGGATTTTTCCGGAAGCGGGATCTCAGCCAGCGCCGCAGGTTACCCGCGAAAGGCAGGAGCAGAATGCCCAGGATTACCACTACCACCAGCCAGGTGGGAACCTGCAGGGCATATCCCAGCATAGAGAGCAAATAATAGCGGGGGGTACGTCCCACCGCCATGGCGGCGATATAACGCCAGCGCGGGTAATGTCCGGCAATGCTCAGAAATTTAAAGGGGTAAAAAGGCATGGGGGTGCCAGCGGCAAACACCAGCATCCAGAATGGGGCCCGGGCGAAAAATCGCAGGGACTTGAGGTAGAGGTTTTTGTTCTCGAAAGAAGAGCGGATTTTTTCCCGGTTGAGGAAGGGGAGCAGGAGCCAGTAATCAAAAATCCCGCCCACGCAGCAACCGATGGTGCCCACCACCGCCACGGCCAGGGCGTGGTAATGTTTGGCCGCCTCGAAAAGGAAAATATCGTGGGGCACCGGAGCAATCAACATATTGGTGGGAATGGAAATAAAACCAAACCACACCAGGCCGGCGTAATCGGGAAACAGACGCTGCAGCACCAGGGTGGCCGCCACCGAAAATAATGCCAGGGCGATTACCGCTTTCCAGGGAATCCGGATATCTTTCCCGCCGGGCTGGTGGTCCAGAGATACCGGATGGAAAGAAGGGGGGAGGGACATCTAGCCGCCTGCTTTTAAGAGATTCTGAAAAACCAACAGAATGCGCAACTGGACGGAAAAGTTGTGAACGGTAACCGCCGAGGTGCCGCTGAGGGTGTCGATGTCCAGCAGTCCCGGGTTAACCAGAAGTTCGAAGCGAAGGTCGTTGCTTTCCCCGGTCGGCACGTATAAACCCGCGCCTACCACCAGGCCGGCATCGATGTTGCGCGTGCGGGATTCCCGGGGAATAAACTCTTCTACCGTGGCCCCGGTTACGTCCACCCGCCTGGCGCTCTGCAGAAAAGCAATATGGGCGCCGGCAACAACATAAGGAAATGTCTCCGTTTGCACCAGCTTAAAACAGGCCAGGCCGGAAAAATCGAGATAGCGGTGGACCAGGCCGCCGTAATTGAT
>JAGRBF010000301.1:0-4938 GCA_020434205.1 Calditrichota bacterium
CCCGGCAAGCAGATGGCCATCGATGCGGATTTGAACGCCGGGCTCATCGACGATCGCGAGGCCCAGGAACGCCGGGTCCAGATTTCGCAGGAAGCAGACTTCTACGGCGCCATGGACGGGGCCTCCAAATTTGTGCGCGGGGACGCCGTGGCCGGTTTGCTGATTACCGGGGTCAACCTGATCGGCGGTTTGTTGATCGGGATGCTCCAGCGCGGACTCCCACTTTCCGAAGCCGCCGCTACCTATACCCTGATGACCATCGGGGACGGTCTGGTTTCCCAAATCCCCGCCCTGCTTATCTCCGTGGCGGCCGGTATCGTGGTTACCCGCGCCTCCACCACCTCGGATCTCGGCCAGGAAATCGCCAACCAGATGTTCGGCGATCCGCGGGTGCTCTATTTTACCGCCGGGGTGATGGGCATTATGGGGCTGATGCCCGGCCTGCCCTTCCTGCCCTTTACCGGAATGGGCCTGCTGATGGCCTTCATTGCCCGCCAGATCAACAATGCCAAAAATGCCGAGCTGGCCACGGTGGACACCACCATCGAGGAAGATATGCCCTCGGTCGAGCCGGAAGAAAAGATCGAAAACTTCCTCCATCCCGACGCCTTTGAAATTGAAATCGGCTACGGGCTGATTCCCCTGGTAGATGTGGAGCAAGGGGGAAACCTGCTCAGCCGCATCACCACCATTCGCAAAAGTTTCGCCATGGAAATGGGCATTATCGTGCCGCCCATCCGCATCCGGGACAATATCCAACTGCACGCCAACCAGTACAGCTTCAAAATCTACGGGGTGGAAGTGGCGGAAGGCGAGGTGATGGTGGACTACTTTATGGTGGTTAATCCCGACCCGATTCTGGGATTGCAGGGGGTAGAGATGACCGAACCGACCTTCGGACTTCCGGCCCTGTGGGTTAACGAACGCGAGCGGGAGAAAGCCGAAATCGGCGGAAATACCGTGGTGGAAGCTCCCGCGGTGGTGGCCACCCACCTCATGGAAACCCTGCGCGAACACTGCTACAAATTGCTGGACCGCCAGGAGGTGCAGCGCATGCTCAACCACCTCAAGGAAACCCATTCCGCCCTGGTGGACGAGGTGGTCCCCACCCAGGTTTCGCTGGGGGTGGTTCAGAAAGTGCTCAAGAATCTGCTGCGGGAAAAAATCCCGGTGCGAAATTTGGTCAACATTCTGGAAACAATTGCCGATTATTCCAATCAGTCCAAAGACGCCGATATCCTGACCGAATACGTGCGCAGCGGTCTCTCCGAAACGGTTACCGAACTCCTGCGCCAGAACGGAAATTCGGTGGTGGTCGCCACACTGGAACCCAGACTGGAAGATCATCTGATCCAAAGCGTGAAAAGCGGGCAGGGGCTTACCCAAAATCTCGGTTTCGCCCCCAACATGGTAAACGCCCTCTTCCAGGATATCGCCGAAAAGGTCGATTTGATGTCCATGCAGGGCGCCAGTCCGGTGCTGTTGGTTTCTCCGCTGGTCCGGCGCCACCTGAAAAAGTTTGTCGAAACCATTTTTCCCAACATTTTCGTGGTCTCCTTCTCCGAACTGACCATGGATACGGAACTGAAATCTGTAGGCTCAATCAGCTTTCCCCACGGTTAGAGGCACCGCCGGGAAGGTATCGCTGTTAAACCCATGGAAGCGGGTGTAAGAACAATATGGCTATCAAGTTAAAAACATTCTCCGGCAGCAGCTTGCCCCATGCCCTTAAAAAGGCCAAGGACGAGCTGGGCGAGGAAATTGTGCTGATGGAATCCCGTCCCGCCGGCCCCGGGGACAATGCCCTGGACGGGGAGTTCCTGGTAACGGTGGGCTTCGACGAGACGATGCAGATCAAACCCTGGTCTCCGCCCCGGATCGACGCCCCCAAAGCCCTGGAAGGCGAAAAAGCTCCCAGGGAACGCCGTTTTAATCCCGGGATGGGGGTGCCCAAAGCTTACCAGCAGGCCACCCAGAGCAAACCCCGGCCCCGCAAAAGCGAGGATCAGGATCGCCGGGAATTCAACGACGTGCTCTCCAATATCCTCAAAAAAGGGCCCAAAGAGCAGGATCGCGAAAAGCAGATTCTGGACGAACTGGCCAGCCTGCGCCAGCAGCTCAACGATCTCTACGCCAAAAAGGAAACCGTGGACTCGGATATGCCCGAGCCCTTTAAGGGATTGCTGACCGAGATGATCCACAAGGGCATCCGGGAAGAACTGGCCACCCGCCTGATCCGCGGGGCCTTCGAACTGCTGGAAGCCCGCAAGGACATTACCCCCAGCGCGGTAACCAAGGCCATCCGCCTGGAGCTTCAGAAGATCTTCAAACCCTACAGCTTCAAGCGCAATCCCTTCGACCGCAAGCAGGAGCGCATCCTGCTGCTGGGCCTTACCGGGGTGGGCAAAACCGTCTCCGCCATGAAGCTGGCCGCCCACAAGGACATGTTTGCCGGACGCAAGGTGGCCATTCTCTCCACCGAAACCTACGGCGTTACCGAAGAGCTGAAAACCTTTGCCCGTATGACCGGCCTGAAGGTGGCCGAAGCGCGCAGCCTGGACGACGTGCCCCGCGCCCTGGAGGAACTGGAAGAGATGGAAGTGATTCTGGTGGATACCCCCGGCCGCAGTCCTTATGCCGCCAACCACCTCAACGAACTGGAACGCTACCTCAAGCTGGTGGACCCCACCGATACCTTTTTGGTGTTGGGGATGAGCACCGATACCCGCGACCTGTTCCTGGCCTGCGGGCTGTACATGCTCCTCAAACCCACCGGCCTGATTTTCACCAAATTTGACGAAACCACCCAGCCGGGAAAGATCTTCTCGGTTCTCGAGGAAATCAATCTGCCGGTGGTCTGCCTCAGCGAGGGCGAACGCGTGTTTATGGATGCCATGGTGGCCAATATGGATTTTGTGTTTAACAAGGTTTTCGAAACCAATTGAGGCAAGGATGCTGCAGAAAATGGCAACCCAAACCCTGGGCCTGAACGCAGAAGGGCTGAGACAACCCCAGATTATCGCCGTTACCAGCGGTAAAGGCGGGGTGGGGAAATCCACCATGAGCGTCAATATGGGGCTGATGATGCAGCGCCTCAATCGCAAGGTCCTGGTGGTGGACGCCGATATTCATCTGGGAAATGTGGACTTTATTCTGGGGATCCGCCCCGAATACACCATCGCCGATGTGGTGCGCGGCACCATCGGGGTGGAAGAAGCTCTGGTAGCCCTGAACGGCGGCATCGACATTCTGCCTGCCGCCGGCGCCGCTCCCGAATTGCTGGAAGCCGGAGACGGGGTGCTGCAAAAGCTGGCCCGCTCCTTCAAAGGCCTGGAAAATCGCTACGACGTGATCATCTTCGACACCGGGGCCGGTATCTCCCAACTGGTTCTCAACTTTGTGCTGGGCTGCGACAAAACCGTCCTGCTGGTAACCCCCGATCCCGCCTCCCTGGCGGATGCTTACGCGGTTATCAAGGTGGTGCGCGGCCACAACCGCCGCATGCCGATTATCATGACCGCCAATATGGTGCGCTCCCATGAGGAAGGGGACGTGCTCTACAAAAAGATGAACCTGATGGTCAATCGCTTTCTGGGCGGCCACATCGATTTCGGCGGGGCCATTTTGCGCGACGATATGGTCTCAACCTCCATCAAACAGCAGCGGCCCTTTGTAATGGATCACCCCAATTCCTCCACCACCAAAGCCCTGCGGATGATCAACCAACGCATTCTGAAGATGCCCAACGACAAAACCAACGAAGGCATGCCCTTTTTTGAGAGGTTTATTCTGAACCGCAGAAAAATGGCGGGGGATAACCTGTGAGCGGCTGGGTCTACAAATTTTCGCTGATGGCCGGTCTGGCCGTTATGGCCGCCAATCTGCTGACCGGCAAAACCCTGATAACCGCGGGAATCCGCACCGGAGTGGTGTTCTTCGGCTCCATCTTGATTTTTGTGATGTTTCTGAACCTGCTGAAACTGGGAATTGCCTGGACCGAAGTAAAGCCCAAACCGGAAGCGGACGAAGATGAAGAAAATGAAGACGGGGAAGAACCAAATCCGGAAATGGCCGGCTCTCCCAAGAAGGCGCTGACGGAAGGAACCGCCAATGGCTAGTACCTTGCTGGAAAAACCGCTCGACGGCGAAAGTCTGGTGATGGAATACTGCCAGACCGGCAACCACGGTCTGAAGGAACCCATCGTTTCCGCCTATCTGCCCCTGGTTAAGCACATCGTGGGACGGATCGCCCTCAGCCCCAATTCCGTGCTGAGCCGCGAGGACCTCATGCAGTTCGGGCTGGTGGGATTGCTCAAAGCCCTGGATCGCTACCAGCCGGACCTCAAGGCCGCTTTCGGCAGCTTCGCCTACCGCCGCATTCACGGAGAGGTGATCGATGCGGTGCGCCAGGAAGGGTTGATCAGCCGCCATAAATACGACAAAATCAAAAAATTGGAAAAAACCATCCAGAAACTCCGGGGAGAACTGGGCCGGGAACCGCTCGCGCTGGAAATTTGCGAGGAAATGGAAATCGATATCGACGAATACCATGAGATTGTCGATTCCGCCCAGCTCTGCTATACCGAATCCCTGGAATCCCCGGTTACCAACAGCGATGGTGAAACGGTTTACCGGATAGATTTGATACAGGACCAACTGCAAATGACGCCTGAAGACACAGTCGTACTGGAAAACTTAAAACTTCAGCTTCGCAAAACCATATTGGGGTTGCCCGAGCGGGAACGTCTGGTAATTGCCCTGTATTTTACCGAAAACCTGACCCTCTCCGATATCGGGCAGGTGATCGGATTAACCGAGGCACGGGTATCGCAGATTCTCAACCAGACCCTCCTCAATATCCGGGTGGTGCTGAACAAGTAACGCAGGGAATGCAATCGCAGCTCGCTGATCGCTGCTCGCTGCTCGCTGCTCGCTGAT
>JAGRBF010000301.1:5076-7911 GCA_020434205.1 Calditrichota bacterium
TCGCTGCTCGCTGATCGCTGATCGCCCTGGGGCCAGGCAAAAACAGGAAGATTTATGCTCGAATATTTTGCCCATTCACCCGGAACCTTTATCGTCGATGAGGACGCCTCCTATCTCGTTCAGAAACTGACCGAAGGAAGCGTGGTCAAAGGGCGGATTGTGCTGTGCCTGGGACAGGGGAAATACCTGCTTCGCATTTACGGCCGCAATATTGTGATGCGCTCCGATATGGAATTCGAGCGGCGGCAGGAAATAGAGCTGACCGTCAAAGCCGTGCGTCCCCATCTGATTCTGATCCCCACCCCGCCCGGGAAAAACGGCACCCTTCAACCCGGAAAAACGGACCTGGTCATTTGAAAACAACTCGCGAAAAACCGGCCACTACCAGACCTCCTGAGGTTTTCCATCAGGATTACGCCACCACCATTACCATCCTGGAGCACATCTCGGACGCCTTTTTTATTCTGGATGCGGCCGGGAAAATTCAGTATGCCAACCGCGTGGCTCTGGATCTGCTGCGCATCGATCTCTCCGACCTTATTCACCAGCCGATCGGGAAATTCCTGATCCTGGCGGAAGGTCCGGGGGAAGCCTGGGTTCCCGAGCCGGGCAGCGACCTGGAGGCCCATCTGGTTAACGGGCGACGCGCCACCCCGGTGGTGGCGGGAATCGGGGTGGTGCCCAATCTGGACGGCAGCGCCCAGTACGTCCTGGTGAGCGCCAAAGATCTCTCCGCCCGGGATCGTATTATGGCCGAGGAGCGCCGCCAGGCGGAGATGGCCGTTTCCCGGGATCGCCTCAAAGCCCTGGGGGGAATGGCCATGGCCCTGGTGCACGAACTCAGCCAGCCCCTGGCCAGCATCCGCCTCACCGTGGAATTGCTGCAGAAACAGGCCAGCGACGGCAGTATTACCCTGCCGCAGGTGGTGGAAGAATGCGCCCAGATTGTCCGCACCGTGGAATCCATGACCAATACCGTCCAGAATTCGCGCAATTTCGCCCTGGAAGTGGAGGACGAATCCCTGCGCCTGGTGGACCTGCATGTAAGTGTGGACCGGGCATTGGCCCGCCTGGCTTATGAACTTCAGGAGCGCAAGGTGGAGGTTGAAGTGGTTTCGGACAGCTATCTGCCGGCGGTGGCCGCCAATCCGGTCTCCATGGAGCAGATGATGGTTTCTTTGATCCGCATCCTGTGGGCCAACGGCTCCCGCCGCCTGAAGATCGAGTTGGGCGCCCACGGCAGCAAATGGGTAGCCCTGCGCCTCAGCGACCCCCAAAGCAAGCCGGATGCCGGGGAGCCGTGGGAAGTGACCGCCTACGACCAGGTGCCCCTGGAAAACTCCCAGGCCGGGGAAATTTCCGCCATCCGTTCCATCGTGACCGGTTTGGGAGGGGATCTCAAGGTCTGGGGCAAAGGGGAAATGCCGGTGACGGTCGCCATCCGGGTGCCTGCCGATACCGCCGACGAGCGGGACCAATTGTACAATCTCATTGAAATGCTTCATCAGAGGTAAATATGAGCGATCTCAAAGAAAGAGACCTGAATATCCTGACCGGGGTTATGGCGGTTCCCGAACATTGCAACGCGCCGGATGAAGTCTATGGCCTGGTGCTGGACGTGCTGCGCAAGGATCCCGGATTTGACGGCGCCACCTGGTATGGTCAGGACGGTGAACATGGCGAGCGCATCATTCTGCAGCGCGGGGACATTCCGGTAACCCTGGGCGGGGGAGGGGAGAGCCTCTTCGGAGAAAACCAGTTCAGCGGCTGGATGCGCGGTTCCCGCAAGCCGGTGGTGCTGTCCATGAGCAAACGCGGGCAGCAGGGGTATTCTTCTTTTCTGTCCCTGCCTTTGTGGAACGGGGAGCGTTACACGGGGCGCCTGAACCTCGGCCATTTGCAGAGCGGCATTTACAACCGCCAGCAGGTCAACCTGTACACCCTGCTGGGCACCCAGATCGCCGCGGTGGTCTCCCTGGTGGAGCAGCGCTTTGCCGTGCAGGAAACCGCCACCTTTCTCCGCAGCGAAAAAAACCGCGAATTTCGCCGCTCCCTTACCGATTTGCTTTCCCATGCCCGGGTTTTACCGGTGATGGTGGAGGCCCGCAATCAGCGCCACCTCAAAAAAGCCGCCCAGCGCATCCTGGAAGCGGCCCGCTCCATCGAGGATACCCTAAGGACCTCCGGCACCGAGTAGCGGTTCGCCAACGGCCACCCGCCCCTGCTTGTGACATCCTTCTTTAGCTTGACAATATCACCTCCCGTTTCTACCATGGGGTAAACCAACAAAAGGAGACCGCATGTCCGAAGAACCCAAACCCTCTCCGGGACAAATCGTCTGGCACGATCTGACCATTCCCAACGCCGAAGAAGTCCGCGATTTTTATGCCCGGGTGGTTGGCTGGACCCACCAGGCCCTCAGTATGGGGGAATACGACGATTATCTGATGAATATGCCGGATTCCGGTGAAACCGCCGCCGGGGTTTGCCACACCCGCGGACCCAATGCCAAAATTCCCCCCCAGTGGCTGGTTTATTTCGCAGTGTCCAATGTGGACGAGAGCATCCGCAGCTGCCAGGCCATGGGCGGGGAGGTGGTCGATGGCCCCCGCAAAATGGGCGATCAGTTTTTCTGCGTGGTGCGGGATCCCGCCGGCGCCGTATGCGCCCTGATCGGTCCCGGGTCGGGCGGCTAAAATTACCCCACAACCGGCAAAAATTTCCGCTTTCCCGGGCGGCAAAAATTTCCGCCCGGGGCCCTTTTTTGATCCTGCGGAAAAATTTTTGCTCACCTAAGCGTCTGTTTTATCTGCTCTTCGCCGCCTCGCCCCCACA
>JAGRBF010000302.1:0-4424 GCA_020434205.1 Calditrichota bacterium
TAATCAACGAGATCCATTATGCTGGCTAAACGAATCATCCCCTGCCTGGACGTCGACGACGGGCGAGTGGTTAAAGGCATTAAATTCAAAGACTTGCTGGATGCCGGAGATCCGGTGGAACTGGCCGCTTTCTACAACGATCAACAGGCCGACGAGCTGGTTTTTCTGGACATCGGAGCCTCCCACCAGAGCCGCAAAACCATGCTGCAGGTGGTGGAGGCCGTTTCCCGCCAGGTGTTTATTCCCCTCACCGTCGGCGGGGGAATCGGCAGCGAAACGGACATGCGCGATGCCCTGAATGCCGGCGCGGACAAGGTGGCGATGTGCTCTGCGGCCATCCGCAATCCCGAATTGCTTCGGGAAGGCGCCTTCCGCTTCGGAGCCCAGTGTATGGTCCTCTCCATCGACGCCAAACGGGAGGGCGACCGCTGGTACGCCTTCACCCACGGCGGGCGCCGCAACAGCGGCCTGGATGCCGTTGAATGGGCCATACGCGGTGCGGAACTGGGGGCCGGGGAAATTCTCCTCAATTCCATTGACATGGACGGCACCAAAGCCGGTTACGATCTGGAGCTTACCCGTGCCGTTGCCGATGCGGTTGCCATCCCGGTGATCGCCTCCGGCGGGGCGGGAACCCTGCCCCAGATCGCCGAGGCCATAGACATTGGCAAGGCCGATGCGGTGCTGCTGGCTTCCCTGCTGCACTACCGCGAAGTGACCATCGAAGAGATCAAAACATATCTGAAACAGGAAGGAGTGACGGTGCGATGATTGTGGCATCAATTGATTTAATGGACGGCAAGGCGGTGCAATTGCGCCAGGGCAGCGAAAAAGTGCTGGATCGCGACGATCCCCTGGACCTTGCTTCGGAATTTGATCGCTTCGGTGAGGTGGCCATTATCGATCTCGACGCCGCCCTCGGCAAAGGCGACAATCGCGAACTCATCAAAAGCCTGCTCAAACGCGCCGATTGCCGTCTGGGCGGGGGCATCAAAACCGTTGCCGAAGCCCGCGAATGGGTGTCCCTGGGCGCCAAAAAGATCATCATCGGCTCCCTGGCTTTCGAAAATGATCAGCTTAATCGGGACTTCCTGACAGAGCTGGGAGCGGCAATCGGACGGGAACGGGTGATTGTCGCGGTGGACAGCCGCAACCGGGAGATCGTGACCCGCGGGTGGCGGCACCGCACCGGACTGGACCTGCTGGAGAGCGCCGCGCAGTTGAACGACCTGGCCGGCGGACTGCTCTTCACCTGCGTGGAGCGGGAGGGAACTATGGAAGGCATCGATCCGGAGCAGGTCCGGGACCTGCTGGCGGTCTGTCGTGTCCCGGTAACGGTGGCCGGGGGCGTCCGGAGTGTGGCGGAAATCGAACAACTCTCCGCCTTGGGGGTGGACATTCAACTGGGGATGGCCCTTTATACCGGCGAGGTGGATCTGGCCGAGGGATTTATCGCGGCGCTCAACTGGAAAGAGGACCTCCTCCCGGCCATTATTCAGGACCCCGCCGGACAGGTGCTGATGCTCGGTTACGTAAATGCGGATTCCCTGCGCCACACCTTTGCCACCGGAAAAATGACCTTCTTCTCCCGCTCGCGCCAAAAGCTGTGGACCAAGGGGGAAACCTCCGGCCATTTTCAGATGGTGCAGCGTTTGCGGGCGGATTGCGACCGGGATACCCTGCTGGTAACGGTGGCCCAGCAGCACGTCGCCTGCCACACCGGCTGGTATTCCTGCTTCGGAGAGCAGCGTTTTGCCCTGGAGAATCTCCAGTCCACCATTATGGAGCGCTTCGAAAATGCCCCGCCCGATTCCTATACCGCGCGCCTGAAAAGCGGGGATCTGGTATACGAAAAAATCCTGGAAGAGGCCGGTGAGGTTGTGGAGGCCCGCGAACGCGAGCACATCATCTGGGAAGCCGCCGACGTGCTGTATTTTGTGACGGCCTTGCTGAGCCGGGAGGGAATTGCCATAGATGAGGTTTTCGGCGAGTTGCGGCGCAGGAGGTTGAAATGAAAATCGTGAATGCCGGGGATCTGCCGGCCTCTTTTTTCCAATACCGCGACCTCCCCGAAGCCGAGGGGGTGAAGGCGATCATTGCGCAGGTGCGCGATGGCGGGGATGGGGCCCTGAAGGAGCTGACCCAACGTTTTGACGGAGCGGAGGTGGCCGACTTCGCGGTGGACGGCCCAACCATAGAGGCCGCTTATCGCCGGGTGGAAAAGGACACCATCGCCGCCATCGATGCCGCCGCGGAAAATCTGCGCCTTTTTGCGGAGGCTCAGCGCCGGCAGCTGGCCGATTTTTCCGAAGAGGTGCGCCCCGGGGTGCAGGCGGGACAGCGGATAATGCCCATCGACCGGGTGGGGGTTTACGTGCCTGGCGGCGTTTTCCCGCTGGTCTCCACCCTGCTGATGGGGGTAGTGCCGGCCCTGGTAGCCGGGGTGCCGCAAATTTCGGTTTGCTCTCCGCCGGGCTATGCGGGGGAGATCCATCCGGTCATTCTGGTGGCGGCGCATCGCCTGGGAATAAAGCGGGTATTCCGGATGGGCGGTGCCCAGGCCATCGCCGCCTTTGCCTACGGCACGGAAAGCATTGAGGCGGTGGACAAGATTGTCGGTCCCGGCAATAAATACGTCGCCCAGGCCAAAAAGGAGGTTTTCGGGCGGGTGGGCATCGACCTGATCGCCGGTCCCACCGAGGTTCTGATACTCGCGGATGAGGATGCCGATCCCGAATGGCTGGCGGCCGACCTGCTGGCCCAGGCCGAGCACGATCCCGAAGCCTGCGCCCTGCTGGTAACCACCAGTCCGACCCTTGCCGAGCAGGTTTCCGGGGCGCTGGCCAACCAGTTGCCACGCTTAAAAACCGCCGCTATCGCCGGGGAATCCCTTCAACATAACGGTATGATCATTCTGGCGAAGGACCTCGGCCAGGCGGTGGAACTGGTCAATCGCAAAGCCCCGGAGCACCTGGAAATTCAGCTTAAAAATCCGGGAGAAGTGCTGGGCCGCCTGCGCAACTACGGTTCGCTGTTTGTCGGGGAATACAGCGCCGAGGTGCTCGGGGATTACAGCGCCGGGATCAACCATACCCTGCCCACCAACACCACCGCCCGCTATCGGGGCGGGTTGAGCGTGTTCGATTTTGTCAAGGTCCTGACCAGCCTGGAGGTTACCGGAAAGGGACTGAGGGAGATCGGGCCGGTGGCGGAAAAGCTGGCCGAAGCGGAGGGGCTGGACGCTCACCGGCGGGCCGTGGCGATCCGGAGAGGTCAACAACTCTAAACAAGCTCGTTTTGCAGGGGAAACAATGCCGCCGCAATTGGGCAAAAAATTTGCTGATTGGCGGCGCCTTTCATTGAAGCGGCAGGCGAAATAGCCGATGGTAATAGAATTAAAGTGAATTCAATTATTATCGGTGAGGAGCCTGAGCATGAACGACGTAACGGATGCCAAGCCCATATTCCTGTGGGCCAAAGAGCACGGCGATCCACGGATCATCGAGAGAATTCTGGTCCGGGTTCTCCCCCTTATGATAGAGCGGGACGTGAAGTTGACAGTTGAACAAATTGAATCCGCCCGGACCCTCCCCCTGCCGGTTGACCTGGCCAATATGATTAGCGCGGTCGCCAAAGAGTTGATTGAAAAAGATCATTTAGGGGGGGATTGCCGTGTTTGACATCACCAAATATCCTTTCGATAGTCGGCATAATTGTATATCGATCGCCGGTGAAGCGATGATTTTCCATTGCCACCATTATCTGAGTGTTCTGCTCCGCACCATTCTCGATGCCGAATACATCGACAGCCGCCCCTTTATTATTGGCAGCGCCGCCGACGCGGTTTACAACCAGTTGAAAAACCTGTGCGCGGGATTGGACCGCGATCAGTCCAGACAGATGGTGCAGGAGGTATACAAAACCTTCGGCTACGGGCTCATCAATATCGCCTCAATGGATGAAAACGGGGTGACCGTCCAAACCACCAAATCTGTTTTTTCCAGGGCCTGGAAACAAAAATTCGGTCTCAGCAAAAAGCCGGTGGATTTTTATACGACCGGCTACCTGGCCGCGGCCTACGCGGTGATCTTCGAGAAACCGCTGTCCGAGGTGCATGGCGTCCAGACCACCTGCATGGCCTGCGGAGACGATTACAACACCCATGTAATTACCCACGGCGAGGGCAATTTTACCACCTACCCCCCGAAATCGGAAACCCGGTTCAAGGAGGTCGAGCAAGTTTCTCTCAACTGGGAGCACGAAGAGACCATTTCCAATGCCTTTTTAGGGGCGCATGAAAGTTTTGTCGGCAATGAAGAAGGCCTGATCCCCGCTTTCGGGGTCTATATCGTGCGCAATCAGAGCGATTACGTCAACCGTCTGCAGTTTGAGTTTGTGAATGCCATGATCAAGGTAGCCGGGGA
>JAGRBF010000302.1:4477-10166 GCA_020434205.1 Calditrichota bacterium
ACCTATGGCGGCATCATGACCTCCCAGGAGTGGAAAGAGGTGGTTTTGCCCCATTTGAAAACCCGGGAAGACTGGGTTAAGGGGCTCATCTCATTAATCAATACCATGGGATGGGGTTACCATACCGTTTTGGATTTGTCGTCCGAGCGCGCCGTGTTCAGAAATTACAATGATTTTGAAGATCTAAGCTATATGCGCCTGTACGGGCAAAGCGACTATCCCGTTCATTGGGCCAACAGCGGCGGATTTACCGGATTAATGCAGCTGATTTACAGCACCGGCCTGGTTAATGGAGACCCCATCCATACCGAAGAAGGTTTTCGCAAGATGCGGCGCTCTACCAGCCGCTACAAAACCCGGATGACCAAATCCATTGCCTGCGGAGACGATTATTTGGAAGTGGAGATTTTTCGTTGATTGCCCTGGGTTGATAACTCCGGAGTATCGGATGAATAAACAAGGAAGCGGGAGCTCAATGGGCCTGACAAACCAAAATCCGGATGAAATTCGACCAGGCCCCAAAGAATGCGCAAATGGACGTATCAATAAAGGTCCCGATCCTGGAGTGTAGCGTTGCAGCAGCAGAAGACGAACATTGAGCAGATTCAGAGCTCCATTCAGAAGCACACCCGCATCTACAAACAACTGCTTCAGATTGGCAAGGGATTAAACGAGACCCTTGAGCCGGAGGAGTTGTTTCGCCTCGCGGCCGATTTTGCGGTTAATCAAATCGGCTTCGAACGTTGTCTGATTTTCGTGCACAACGACGAAAACGGATGGTTTAGCCTTCAGCATACCCTGGGTTACGACAACCCGATGCAGTTGCAGGTAATAAAAATTATCAATCTTTTGCTTTCCGGCGAAGTTATTGACTACCTGCGTTTGAGCAACGAACCCATCTCCCATACCCCGGCCCACCCCAACCAAATCGTTGCCAGCCTCTCCAGATCGCTGTTTCTCAAAGAGGCCTATTTCGAAATATTCGGTGGAGACATCAATATTCCTTTCGGGTTAATTGTGGTGGGCAATGGGATCGGAGACGCGGTTTCGGCGGTGGGGGTCGATGAAGACGAAGCCATTATGGTGGCGCTGGGGAACTTCATTTCCCAGCTGTCCAATGCCGTCAACAACATCATTTTTTATCGCGCCTGGAATGAGGAAAAGCAGCGACTCAATGAAAACATCGAACGGCGTACCCGGGAACTGTTCGAGCAAAAACAGACCTTTGAGGCCATCTACAAGACCAGCAAGGATGGTGTAGCGCTTCTGGATGCCGAAACCTCCGCCTTTCTGGACGTCAATGACGCCTATGCGGAGATGACCGGCTATAGCAAGCAGGAGCTGTATCGCACCAGTTGCATCAAGCTGAGTGTCGAGTCGGACGTCGATCTCGCCCGGCAGGCGGTTAAAGATGTGGTCGAGAAAGGATTCCTGAAGGACTTTGTGAAATCCTGCTACCACAAGGATGGCCACGCCATTACCATCAACATGTCCCTGGTGCTGATGAATGACCGCCAGCGGATTTTGGTGAGCGCCAAGGATATTTCTCAACAAAAAGCGCTCGAAACCAGTTTGGTTGAGCAAAAGCAAAAAGCCGAGGATGCGGCGCGCGCCAAGTCCGAATTCCTGGCCAACATGTCCCACGAAATTCGCACCCCGATGAATGCGATTATCGGCATGTCGCACCTCGCCCTGGAAACCGATTTATCGGATAATCAACGCGGCTATGTGGAGCAAATTCAGAACTCGGCAAACTCCCTGCTGAGGATTATCAACGATATCCTGGACTTCTCAAAGATCGAAGCCGGCAAGCTGCTAATCGAGCACGTCGATTTTGACCTCTACCGGGTTATTGATGAGGTGGTAGGCCTGAATGAACTCAGGGCTTATGAAAAAGGGATTGAGCTGGTTGTTCTCTATGAACCGGACATCAAACGCTATTTTTACGGCGATCCCCTGCGACTTTCCCAAATTCTGACCAATCTGTTCAGCAATGCCATCAAGTTTACCGAATCCGGGGATGTTACCCTTATTGTGAGGCGCCACGGGGAGCAAAGCCTTTATTTTGAGGTTCGGGATACCGGCATCGGTATGAGCGAGACTCAGCAAAAAAAGCTGTTCGAATCCTTTTCCCAGGCCGATGGCAGCACCACCCGCAAATACGGCGGAACCGGGCTTGGGTTGGCGATCAGCAAACAACTGGTAACTCTGATGAACGGTGCAATCGGGGTGTCCAGCCGCAAGGGCAAAGGGAGCCGTTTCTATTTCCATATCGAGCTGCCCCCGCGTTCCGGACCGGATCAGCAGATTCCCCGGGTTCAGGGTTTGCGCGCCCTGGTTAGCGACGGACATAAATCCTGGCGGCGGATGTTGGCACAAGAACTGGTCCACTACGGATTCGAAGTCGATAAGGTCTCCGGCGCCCGGCCAATGCGCTCCTTACTCAAAAAAAATCAGCAGTATGACCTGTGGCTGATCGATTTCCCCACCTGTAGCGAATTCGCAACCTGTTTCCCCTCCTCCGGCCAGGATGACGGCGCAGGAGACAATCCGTTTCCAAAGGGCAGTGCTGGTCCGGCTACCATCATCACCGGGCATGGTTTTGAAAAAAAGCGCATCGGGGAACGATTTAAGGAATCCGAGCGGGTCCGTTTTTTGAAAAAGCCGATCAACCCTTCCTTGATCTGCAACCTGGTGAACGAGTTGTTTTTAGCTCAAAAACCCGGGAAAGAGCCGGAAACAGAATCCGCCAACAGCCTCAAATCCCAGTTGCAGACCCTGCGGGGCTCGCATATTCTGCTGGCGGAGGACAACCGCATAAATCAGAAAATTATCAAGGGTTTGTTGAAAAACTGCGGCATTGAAATCGATGTTGCTGAAAACGGTCAGCAGGCGATCAAGATGTTCGATGCGGCTGTCCACGAACTGGTTTTGATGGATATTCAAATGCCGGTGATGGACGGTTACCAGGCCGCCTCCCATATTCGCTCCACAAACGACGCGACCCCGATAATCGCCCTCACCGCCAATGCCATGGTCTCCGATGTGGAGCGCAGCCGCGCCGCCGGCATGAATGAGCATCTGAACAAACCGATCGACGTGAACAAGCTCTATAAAACCTTACTGCGCTTTCTCAGCAAAAAAAATTAACTCAGTCCGTTCTGATAATTACCTTCCCCAGGTGTTTCCCGGCCCCGAAGCGCGAGAGGGCTCCGGGAACCTCTACGAGCGGATAGGGACCTTCCAGGAACAATTTCAGGCCCCCCTTTTCGTAGAGGGAATTCAGAAAGTCCATGTCCTGATTGGTTTTCAGGGCGACGATGCTGAGGCGTTTCCCGGTGAAAAAGCGGATCAGGGGCCCCAGGAAAAAAATCTGCAGGAGCCGCCCGGTATTGCCCCCAACCGTTACGTAAGCCCCGCCCGGTTTAAGCACCCGCAGATAGCGGAAAGGGGGGCGGTTGGTTTTGGTGTCCAGAATCAGGTCGTAACGTTGCCCGCTTGCGGTAAAATCTTCTCTCGTGTAGTCCAGCACCGCACCGAAACCGGCCTGGCGCATGACCGCGAATTTATCGCCGTGATCCACCCCGGTGATGTCCTCTGCCCCCATGCTGCGGGCGATTTGCGCCCCAATGGTGCCCACCCCGCCCCCGGCCCCGTTGATCAGCAGTTTCCCCTCCGGCTGCAGTTGCCCGACGTCCCGCAGACCCTGCAGGGCCAGGGCCGCGGCATGGGGAATGGCGGTCGCTTCCTCAAAGGTCATTGTTTCGGGTTTGCGAATTAAGGCGGTTTCCGGCACACAGACGTATTGGGCAAATCCCCCAAAACCGCATTCGGAAATATCCCCGTAAACGGCATCGTCGGGCTGGAACCGGGTAACCCCTTTGCCAACGGCTTCCACAACGCCGGACATCTCCGCGCCGGGAATTTGCACCCGGGGCCTGAAGAGCCCGGCCAGCAGGCGGATGTAAAAGGGTGTTCCCCGCACCAGCCCCCAATCCCAATCGTTGATGGCCGCGGCCTTTATCCTGACCAAAACCTGGGTGTCGGTGGGTTGGGGTTTGTCGACTTCCCCGACCTTTAGTCCGTCCGGGCCTTCATATTGGCTTAAAATAATGGCTTTCATCTCTTCTCACATCCTAAGGCCGGTGTTTTTGAATCACAGATAGTATGTGTTGCAAGCTAAATCTGGATCATTTACTGCGAAAGCACCAAATCGCGAAAACTGGGTAACTTTTTCACAAACCCCCATAGATATATCCCTCTCAGGCCGCTATCCGGCGCAGTTCCAGTGTTTGGCACCGAAATTGTTATTCCTAATCCTGGCGCAGAACCAACATTGGAGGCTGGTTATGAAGCTAAGCGAGCGAATCTTTTCTGTTTTTATTCTTTTTGTTCTTTTTTCCACGGCAATGCCGGGACAGCAGGCGCCCCTGGGAATGAATCTGGGCGGGGTGGTGGACTGGTCCTCCCAACTGCCTTTTGTGGATGTTTTCCGCAGCGCCCGCAACTGGATTCCCCAGCAGGTGGACGGCGGTCCGTGGGATACCGGGGAGCAGTTGAATGTGGACAGCCTGGGCTGGATCGCCGCGCTGGATTCCGGGCAGGCCGCCGGGACTCTGATGACCCGCGATCTCAACGGCCATTACCCCGCCGGGACCTATGTGTGTTTGTACGATGGAGAAGGGCAGATCCGCTTCGGATTCGATGCCCGGACCACCAGCGAAAGCCCGGGACGCATCGAGCTGGAGGTTACCCCCGGCAACGGCGGGATCTACCTGAAAATCGTGGCCACCAACCCCGCCGACCCGGTTCGCAATATCCGGGTGCTTATGCCCGGTTTCGAGACCACCTATCAGAGCGAACCCTTCTACCCGCCCTTTCTGGATATGATCGGCCAATACCGGGTGCTGCGATTTATGGATTGGATGCGCACCAACAACAACGAAACGGAAACCTGGTCCCAGCGCACCTCCCCGCAGCACCGCAGTTTTGCCGGGGGCACCGGGGTTCCCGTTGAGGTGATGGTGGAACTGGCCAACCGCCTGCAAATTGATCCCTGGTTTTGTATGCCGCACCGGGCCGACGATCATTTCGTTCGGGAGTTTGCCCGCTACGTCCGCGATAATCTCGACCCGGGACTTACGCCCTATCTCGAATACTCCAACGAAGTGTGGAACGGCATATTTTCTCAGGCCGGTTACGCACGGCAGCGCGGACTGGAACTCAACCTGAGCAGCAACGAATATCAGGCCCAGCTATATTTCTACAGCATGCGCTCCGTACAGCTTTTCCAGATTTGGCAGGGCGAATTCGGGAGCCGGGATTTTGTGCGGGTGCTGGCCAGCCAGAGCGCCAATCCCTGGACCGGGGAACAGGTCATGGACTTTCAGGATGCCTATCAGAATGCCGATGTGCTGGCCACCGCTCCCTATTTTGGGGGATTTCTGGGCAGTCCCTCTCTGGAAAGCCGGGTCCAGCAGATGAGCGTGGATGAGGTGCTGGATTCCTGTATGGCGGACATCAACCGGGTTAAGGTTCGCATGCAGACCAATTATCAGAATGCCCAATCGCGCGGGCTGGGACTGGTGGCCTACGAGGCGGGGCAACACCTGGCCGGTCACGGTGGGGTGGAGAATAACCAGACCATCACGGATCTGTTTATCGCCGCCAATTACCATCCGCGAATGGA
>JAGRBF010000303.1:0-3868 GCA_020434205.1 Calditrichota bacterium
ATATCCTCCAGGGTGTCCCGGTTGATGAACCCGCACATCCCCACCGGGATTCCCCCCTCCAGCAGTTCCACCATCCACAGGCCAAAACCGTTTTCCCGATAGCTGGTGATGGGCCCCTTGCGAAGGTAGCCCTCGGCGCCGGCCAGGTCCCGCACCCCGCGATCCCCGATGTAACGCAGCCATCCTTCGCTATTGAGGAGGTCCAGGATGAACGGGGCGTCGCTTTCTTCGAATTCGCGCAGCAGCAGCCGGTCGGTTTGCAGGATTTTCATGGGTAAGGGCTTTGTGAGTTTAGGGGTTTAGGGGTTTAGGCTATAGGGGTTTAGGCTATAGGGGTTTAGGCAACTTACCTACAGCCTACAGCCTACAGCCTACAGCCTACAGCCTTCAGCCTACAGCCTACAGCCTACAGCCTACCCAAAAACAATCTGCGAAAAATCCTGCAGCGGCTCGGGAATTGATTCGTCGAATTTATTGAGCGGATCGTAATTCGCCAAACCCTTAAAGGATATTCCCGCCCGCTCCTCAATTACCTTAAGGGGAATTTGATAGGTGCGGTAGCGCCCGAAAACAAATTCATTGTGCGAAAGCAGATCCTGCTGACTCATCAGGTAGCCGGTTGCGGTTAACTGGCCGGTTTGATCGTGGATAAAGCAGATCACCTTCCAGAAGGTTACCGGGATTTTGACCCCCCACTTCACCACATCGTCCTCGCTAAAAACCGGACCGGTCATCACGCTGATGCGCATCTGATCCTGGCGAGCGTTTTCCAGGGCGTAATTCTCCAGCTCCAGCCAGATCCCCCCGTTAAAGGGCTGGATCTGCGGCACCGCATTGGTGACGTGCATGGAATCGTCCCCGCCCTGCCGGGCATCGCGATTGTCCCCCCACATGGGATCGCGCCGCCGGGTCATGTGTCCCCGCGAAAATTTGGGATATTGACCGTAACATTCCTTGAGAATCTGCTTCGATTTGGGGATGCGGGGATCCAGTTGCCAGGGACCGCGCTTGAAGGTTTTGCTTTGCCCTCCGTCTATATTGACGGCGCTGAAGTAGCACAGGCGGCGGCTTTTGCTCATCACCACCGAGAAGTGGGTGTAGTTGAGCACCCCGGTTTTTTTACCGTTTTCGGTAAAGGTCAGCACGTCCCGGCCATCCCGGATCTCCGGCAAATCGATGGCGGTTTCATTTCCCAGAAAATCCGGATCGAACCCGGTGCGGCTCCGGTAAGCCTCCGGATCGGCATTTTCCACCACCTGGGTATCAAAGACGTTGTCCTGAGGAATAAATTCCCGGGGAACGCTCACGCTGACCTTCAGGCGGGCCAGGTAATTGAGCAATTCGGTGCTTTTGACGGCGTAGTTGGAATGGTGCAGCTGACCGGCAAAGTGCAGTCCCACCGCGTAGCCGGTTTCCATGTCCAGCACCACCGAGCCGGAATTGCCGCCCAGGGTGGTGGCGTCGTGGGTAAAATACCATTGGCGGGGATCCGCGCTGCGGATCTTTCCCGGGGATAGGCGCTTCACCTCGTAAATATCGCCGAAAATACGGCGGGCCGCCTCGCTGCTGCCCACCCCCCTGGGATCCCGGGCCGGATAGCCGATCACCGCGATGTTCTGATCGTCCCGGCAGTTGTCCTCAAATACGGGGATGGGCGGGGGGACGCTGCTGCTTTTGTCCAGCAGCAGGAAGGCCACGTCCGGTAAATCGGTATTCATTTCCACGAAAAGGATCTTTTCGATGGCAATTTCGAATTCGGCGTTATTGCTGTATTCTTCATAAAAATCGATGCGGGCGCGAATGGTGTTGCCCATGATGTCCGTTTTGAATACGAAGCTGTCCCCGGCCCCACGGGCGGCAAATTCGGTGGCCACATGGCGGTTGGTGACAATCACGTTTTCGGCGATTACCCAACCGGTTCCCCCCCAACCCTGAGTGGGATGATTGATAAATTCGATGCGACCGACCGACGGGATGCGTTTTTCCAGAATGTATTTGCTTTGCAGCAGGCGATTGGCCAGCTCATCGGAGAAGGGAATCTGGAACTGATTGTTCTGGATCAGCAGGGAAGGCCGCATATAATCGAGGATCACCGCTTCGGTGTAGGGGCGGTTTTTGACCACCCCGGGAATTTTATCCGGTTTGGCGGTAATCACCTTTTCGATCATTTTGGGGGTAACGTCCCACTCCCGGGCCTTGGGCAACAGGCGCCCTTCTTTGATAATATTGCGCAGTTCCTGGAAAATTTCGCGGTCCTGGAAGACCTGCTGCAGTTTGTTGGTGGTTGATTTGCTGGTCATGGTCTTTTCGCAGTTTGGGGTCCGAAGTTGGCCCAATATCGGAACAGCCGGGTCTAAAGTTCTGTGTTGAATGGCACGCGGAGCCGGATAAAATAAAAACGGCGGTTTACCCGCGGGGGTTCAGCCCCGGGCGCGGGCGCTAACCACCAGAGAGCGCACCGGCACTTCCTCCCCGCCGGCGTCCTGGGAGGGTTCCTCTTCCTCGCTGATCCGGAAATCGCTGAAATCGCATTCCCCGAGAGCCTGGCACAATTCCGCCGCGGAGAACATGGCAAATCCGTTTTGGACGAAGGGATACTGTTGCATTACTGAGCGGGGCCGCAGCCCCAGGGTTAATTCACCATCCCTTCGCAAAACGCGGTGCAGTTCTCCGGCCACCGCCGGAAAATCGTCCCAAAAATAAACGGTATTGACGGAGAGGGCTACATCGAAGGTCCCGGCATCGAAGGGGAGTTTCTCGGCAACCGCTTCGATAATTCGCACCCGCCCGGACTCGATCAGACCCTTATTGGCCAGATTGGCCGCGTCCACCATTTCCGGGGAATAATCGATCCCGGTGTAAACCAGGTCCGGGGCCAGGGCCAGCAGATCCCGGACAAAGGCGCCGTTGCCCATTCCCAATTCCAGAATATGGGCTCCGGGCGTGAGAGTCATCCCGGCGAAGGCTCGGAAATTGAGCAGGCGGTTGCCCGCATTCATACGCTCTCCCATCTCGGCGGCAAAGGCGCCGCTGGGTTTGCGCAACTGCTCGGCCACAAAACGCTGTGTTTTTTCGTCCACGGGTTATTCCTGGTATTTTTTTTGGATACTGCAAACTCGCGAATTTCTTAACGTGGCCCGCAAAAAAATCTGAGCCCCCCTTAACCGCTCTGGATTGCCAACTCTATTTGTCTACGGTTCTTGATCCCCTTTGTAAACTCAACAGCAGTATGGGATTATATCACCACGCACTCACCCTCAACGAACGCTGGTAATATGCCTTCTGCGACGCAATGATCATCGCCGCTGCCCGGAGCCTTAACCGCGGCATCGGGTCCCCTTCTTCCCGTATACTATAAGAACCCGTAGCGGCGCAGACAAGCCAGGCCTTGAAAATTCTTTCACATTTTGTGTAACGAAAAAACTTTTGCCCCGTAAATCTCACCAGTCAGGAAAATAATCGTAAACATCCGGACGCGCCTTTCGTCTTAAAGAGCAGGGCTCTACCCAGGTGAACGCACTGATCTGCGGGCCACCGGAAAGCAGGTCGCCGGCCGTCTATAATCGTTTCCTGAAATTTTACCTTACGTCATCCATCGAATCACCGCTATCAGACTTGTACGAGGGATTGAAGGGCCCCCGAACAACAATTGGAGGATTTCCCGAATGAAGAAATGGTTAATAGGCATTCTGGTGCTGGTTGCCCTGGGCGCAGTTTTCTTTTTCGCCTCGGCAGACTCCCCGGATGAAACGGAAAATACCCGCCGCACCGTTACGGTGACCCGGCAGGATATTCTCGACAAAGCCCTGGCAGTCGGCTCCATCGAGCCCATCAACGAAATCGAGGTTAAGGCCAAGGTTTCCGGGGT
>JAGRBF010000303.1:3944-11058 GCA_020434205.1 Calditrichota bacterium
CCCCTGGAGCTGGCCGAAGCCAAGCGCGAGGTGGAAATGGCCACCATCGAGCTGGAAACCCTGGCCCGGGAGCTGGACCGCAACAAGGAACTGAAGGCGAAGGGGCTCATTTCCGACAGGGACTATGACGATATCGCCAAACGCTACGACGAGGCCAAACTGCGCCGCCAGGTCAACAAGGACCGCCTGGATCTTATCGAAAAAGGTAAGGTGCGCATCGCCGATACCAATATCGAAACGGTGGTTAAAGCGCCTCTGACCGGCTACATTCTGGAGCGGGAAGTGAACCTGGGAGATCCCGTGGTTCCCCTGACCTCCTACCAGCCCGGCACCGCCCTGATGCGCATGGCCAATATGGACAACCTCATTTTTAAGGGCACCGTGGACGAAATCGATGTCGGTAAAATTGAGGAAGGCATGTCCTGCGACCTGCAGGTAGGGGCCCTGCCCGGAAAATCCGTTACCGGCAGCGTGACCCTCATTTCCCTGAAAGCTCAGAAGGAAGACAACACCACGGTATTCCCCATCGAGATCCGCATCAACAAAGCGGAGGATGCGGTGCTGCGGGCCGGCTATTCCGCCAACGCCCACATCGTAATCGCCAAGCGGGAAAAAGTGCTGACCGTGCCGGAGCGGGTGGTTTATTTCCGCAACGACTCCGCCTTTGTCAAGATCCCGGTCGGGGAAACCGATTCCGAGGAGCGTTACATCAAAACCGGCCTCAGCGACGCCATTCTGATCGAGGTAACCGAAGGCCTCAAGGAAGAAGATGTGGTGCTGGAAAAAGAGGTTAAGGAGATCACCTAAAACCGCGGAACCGCTATGAAAACCATTTTTTCGGATTTCCGGGAGATATTTTTTTATCTCCGGCAATACAAGATGCGGACCGCGATGGTGATGTTCGGGATTATCTGGGGCACCATGACCGTCATCCTCCTGCTGGCATTCGGGGTGGGGGTCCGCAAGCAGATGAGCAAAAACATGCACGGTATCGGCGAGGGCATCGCCATCGTCTGGCCGGGCAGCACCAGCAAACCCTTTCAGGGTTACGGTCGCGATCGCCGCATTCGCCTCACCAGCGACGATATCGAATACGTTCGCACCGAAGTGCACAGCATCGAACGCATCAGCCCCGAATTTTCCAAATGGGGCTCGGTGGTCCGGCTGGGCGATAAAATCAACCGGCCCAACGTGGCCGGGGTCATTCCCGAATACGGAGAGATGCGCAACATCTGGCCGGAAGACGGAGGCCGCTGGATTAACGAACTGGACGTGGAAAAACGGCGCCGGGTGGTTTTTCTCGGCAACCAGCTGCGCGATTTCCTGTTCAGCCCCGGTGCGGACGTTATCGGGAAATATGTCTACGTGGACGAAATTCCCTTCCTGATCGTGGGGGTGATGGAAGAAAAAACCCAGAATTCCTCCTACGGCTCGCGCGACCGCGACCGGGTTTATATTCCCAGCACCACCTTCCAGTCGATTTTCGGCTTTGTGTACGTCAACAATTTCGTTTATCAGATCAACGATCCCCTGGCCTCGGAAAGCACCCAGCAGCAGGTTTACGGCGCCCTGGCCAAGAAGATGAAGTTCGATCCCAGCGATACCGAAACGCTGGGCATCTGGGACACCACGGAAATGGACCGCTTTATTTTTTACTTCTCCCTCGGCTTCAATATTTTTATGGGGGTGATCGGGGTAATAACCCTGATCGTGGGCGGCATCGGGCTGGCCAACATCATGTTTGTGGTGGTGCAGGAGCGCACCCCGGAAATCGGGATTCGCCGGGCGGTGGGGGCGCGCGGGCGCCATATCCTCACCCAGTTTCTGCTGGAAGCGTTCGTGGTGATTGGCCTGGGCGCTCTGATCGGTTTCCTGCTGGCGGTGGGCATTATCGAGTTGGTTACCGCCATCCCCTCCCCGGAATTGCATGAGGCGGTAGGGGTTCCGGTTCTCAATCTGAACGTCGCCCTGATTACCGTGGTCATCCTGAGTACCATCGGCTTTCTGGCCGGGTTTTTCCCCGCCTGGCGGGCCTCCCGGTTGGAAGTGGTGGATTGTTTGCGGTATTCGTAGAGGGCAGGCGGTGTTTTGGTAGGTGGTGTTTTGGTTGGGGCGTGTTTAAAACCCGCCCCTCCGACCAAAATCCGCCCCTAAAAAATCAGAGGCTAAAAATATGAGCATCATGATGTTACTGCGGGAGTTTTTTCAGGATATTCGCTCCCAGAAAACCCGCGCCTTCCTGACCACCATTGCGGTGTCCTGGGGCATTATTGCGGTTACCTTGTTGATGGCCTTCGGCGAGGGTCTGGCTTTCCGGATGCGGGAAGGCCTGCTCAACGCCGGGGATCGCATCATCCGGGTTTACGGCGGGCAAACCACCCTCAAATACCAGGGACTGCCGGTCGGCCGGCGCATTCACCTCAAGGTAGAAGACTGCAAGGTTATCGAACAAAATATTCCTCAGGTGGCGGTAGCAGTTCCCGGGCTGGGGCGCTGGATCCGCCTGAAAGCCAACGGCAACACCGCCTCCACCCACATGGAAGGCGTGTATCCGGAATTCGAATTTCTGCGCCGCACCTACCATGCCGCAGGAGGGCGTTTTCTGAACGGCAAGGACCTGGAAGAACGCCGGCGGGTGGTTTTTATGGGTGGAGAACTGGCCAAGGAGCTGTTCGGACGCCCCGATCCCATCGGCGAGACGGTGGACATCGACGGGATGCCCTTCGTGATCGTGGGGACCATGCCCAAAAAGCTGCAGACTTCCATGAACAACGGCCCGGACGACCGGCGCGCCATTATCCCCTTCACCACCTATCAGAGCATCTACGGGGACAAATACCTCGATGAGATGATTGTTAAGCCGGTGCGCGTGGAGGACGGACTCCTGGTCGAGCAGGAAATTCGCCGGGTGCTGGGCAAAAAATACCAGTTTGATGCCACCGACGAACGCGCTGCCCCGATGTGGAACTTCATCGAAAATGAGCAGGAAGGGGGCAAGATATTCCGGGGCATCAACATTTTCCTGGGGGTTATCGGGGCCATGACCCTGATAATCGCGGGAATCGGGGTAGCCAGTATCATGTTTGTGGTGGCCGAGGAGCGCACCCGGGAAATCGGGATCAAACGCGCGGTGGGAGCCCGGCGGGGCTACATCATTTTCCAGTTCATTTTCGAATCCCTCCTCCTGACGTTCGGGGGCGGGCTGATCGGCTTTATGGTGGCCCTGGGGATCATCAATCTGGTCTGGTCCTTCCCGGCCGGAGAGGGGGCGATGGCCTTTCTGGGACGTCCCCTGCTTTCCACCTCCGTAGTCGCGGTCTCCATCGGACTGCTGACGGCGATTGGATTACTGGCGGGGATTTTCCCGGCCCGCAAAGCCGCCAATGTTAATCCCGTGGAAGCGCTGCGGTACGAATAAGACAGAAGAAAAATCGATCCTTAGATCCTTAGACTAAGAGATCATAGGATCCAGGGCGTGTTGATAAATAGAAAATTAGATCCTTAGATCCTTAGAAAGATTGATCTTAGGATCCAGGGATCTAAGGATCGTGGTTTATTTCTTCCCCGTAGTGCGTTTTTTGCCTTCTTTGGTCATGGCGAAATCCGCGCTGCGGGTGATGTTTTTTATAAACTGCACCCGCCGGAAGCGCAGGGCGCTCCAGTCTTCGTCTATCGCCACCTGCCGCACCGGCTCTAACCCCAGATCGCCCAGAATTTGCCAGCCGCTGTCCCGGTTAAAGTCGCAGCGGTATTTTTTGGAACTGCCCTTGGGATAACAGAACCACAGCAGGGCATCCCCGGCCAGTTTGGGGACAATCTTCGGCGCTAGCGCATCGATCTCCTCCTGGCGGGTTACAAAAGCAACCACGAAGGCCGTTTCCGTTACGGCATGGAGGTCTTCCGAAAAACGGACCTCCTCCCCCATCGCCGCCATATTGGCCCGAAAACTCTCCGGAGCCTGCAGAACCGTAATTTCCTTGTGGTCTTTGGCATTCATTTTTTTGAAAACGGGATCCATTAATTCTCCTGTTTTTTGAGGCGCACCATCACCAGGTCATGCGCCGGCACGGTGGCCTTCAGCCCGGTGGCGGTGGTGCCGATGTCCCGGTGTTTAAACAAATCGCGGACCGCATAAGGTTCTTTATCCAATTGAACCCGCCGGTGGTGCAGACCGTCCTCCAGGGGATGTTTCCCCCAGTCGAAATCCAGCTTGCGGCTTTCTTCGCTCATGTTGACGAAAACCAGGGCCCATTCTTCCCCGGCCAGCGGTTTGGCCCAGACCTCAAAATCCCCTTCGTCGGAGAATAAAAAGGCCATGGCCCCCAACTTGTCCTGATTTACGGCGATCACCGCTTTATTGGTGAGGGTTTTGACGGTTTCCGGCGAGGCGCTGCGAACGTCGTTGCCCATTATCAACGGGGAGGCGAGCATGGCCCACATGGCGAAGTGCACCCGGTCCTCGGCGGCGCTCATGCCGTTGCCCACCTCCATCATATCAAAATCGTTCCAATGGCCGGGACCGGAAAAGCGGCGGATTCCTTCGCGCAGGCGAATAATAGGCCACACCCCCCGCGAAGACCAGTTGCCATGGCCGATTTCGCAGTCCCAGCAATTGACGATATCCCCGCTGGTGCGCCACAGGTGCCCCATCTCCGCGCCCCAGGTCCAGGGCTGGTCGGTGCCCCATTCGCAGATGCTGAACACCACCGGGCGGCCGGCGGCATAGAGGGCGTCCCGCATGGTTTGGTATGCCCCTTTGGCATTGAGATTTTCGGTGTTGCACCAGTCGTATTTGAGAAAATCCACCCCCCATTCCGCGTATTTGCGGGCGTCCTGATATTCGTGCCCACGGCTGCCGGGATAGCCGGCGCAGGTTTTGGATCCGGCGCAATTGTAGAGCCCGAATTTGAGCCCCTTGCTGTGAATATAATCGGCGAGGGCCTTCATGCCACCGGGGAATTTTTGGGGGTCTGCCTGAAGGTTACCGTCCGCGTCCCGCTCCATGGCCATCCAGCCATCGTCCAGCACGATATACTGGTAGCCGGCCTCCTTGTAGCCGAATTCCACAAAAGCGTCGGCCACCCCTTTGATCAATTCCTCATGGATGTCCGTGGCGAAGGTATTCCAGCTGTTCCACCCCATGGGCGGGGTGAGGGCCAGCCCCTCAAATTTTTGGGGAAACAAGGGGGCGGAGAACATCAGAAAAATTAACAGCAACCGGATTCTGGGCATGGGGTAATCTCCTGTATTGGGGCCTGGTTCCGCAGGTCGACTTTGCGGGCGGATTCCAGCCGGATCAATTTCGAAAACGTTTTCGAAGAAAAACATAACCAATGCCGGGGAATAAAACGAGGGGATATTAAAAAGCCTGGTCCCGACATTAAACTTCGGAACCAGGCTTAAACTTCGGGGCCAGGCGTCTTTCTAACTCACCAATTGTCGGTCCGGAAGGAGGAGGCCGGCAGGCCGGACTTGTTAAACAGGCTGGCCTGGGTGGTATTGCCCCAGGAGTAGCGCACCGCCACCGGTTCCTTGATCTGATCGTGCCAAACCACCACTTTATCGCCTTCGATAACCGCCCGGGCCTTCACGAAAACCTCATCGGCGCCGGCAATTTCAAAATAGGATAGTTCGTTCTCCGGCGAACTCAGTCCCCCGGCGACATGCTCGAAGCTGAGATAAATTTTGCCGTTTTTCACGGTCATACTTTTATACAGCGGCCCGGAATACACCATGTCCCGGCCGTAATCCTTGTCCAGCGCCCATAAGGCCAGGCGCTCCCCGACCTCTTTCTTTTGGGCGGGGTGAATGTTGTTCACGTTGCCGATATCCAGGGTAACGGCCATCCCGGTGTTGGGCAGGGCAAGGGTTTTAAACTGCGCTTCCCGCAACAGCTGGGAAGGACCGTCGCCGTAGTTCCAGGGAGCGATCTGCACAAAGTAAAAAGGAAAATTGCCCTGTTTCCAGTCCGCCCGCCAGTTTTTGATCAGCAGGGGAAAAATGCGCTGATACTGCGCGGCACGCCCCACGTTGGACTCACCCTGATACCAGATTGCGCCCTTCAGGGTGTAAGGAACCAGGGGGTGAATCATCCCATTGTACAAAAAGGAAGGGGTATTGGGAGAAAGCGGCACGCTCACTTTAGGACGGGAAAGGAATTCCCGGGAATTTACGTCAAACAAATAAAAAACCTGGCTCTGGTATTCGGCCACGGGGAGGTATTTCCAGGGTCCGGCCAGAGAAAGCTGCTGCCCCTCCGCCCCGGCCACCTTCAGCAAAAAATCTTCCGCGGCGCCAAACAGGCCGCCCCCACCCTGGTTGTCAATAACCCGAACCGCCAGAACGTTTTTGCCCGGTTTTACAATCCCGGCGGGAATCCGGTAGCTGCGATGCTGCTGCCACATGCCCAGCTTCTGAATACTCCCCACCAGGGTTCCGTTTAAATAGGTGGCATCCATATCGTCAACCGGACCGAGATCCAGTTGCAGATCTTTCCCGGCCCAGCTTTCCGGAATCTCAATGGTTTTGCGGAACCACACCACCCCGTCGAAGTCCTTCAGGCCGCCGTTTTCCCAGGTTTGGGGAAGATCCATTTCCGGCCACTGGCTATCCGCGAAGCCGGGTTGGGCGCACTGCTGATCCCGAAAATCCAGCTCGGCCCAAAATTCGTCGCCTTGTTTTCCGGCAATGGAAATGCGCGGTTTATCGGCGATCCAGGCCTCCAGAGCCTTTATTTCCGGAAGGTTGGCTTCGATATCGGCCAGGACCGTCTCGAAATCATTATCGCTGGCAATAAACTCCCGGCTGATCCACGCCTCGGCCGGGGTTCCGCCCCAACTGGAATGAATTATCCCAACAGGCATTCCCAGCGTTTTGTTCAACTTATTGGCAAAAAAGTAGGCGGTAGCGCTAAACATGCGGGCGGTTTGCGGTTTGGAAACCTGCCAGATCCCGCTGCAGTTGTTTTGGGGAATGGGTCTTGCCGCCCGCGCCACCGTAAAAAAGCGAATGGCGTCGTTGTCTGCCGCGGCAATAACTTCATCGGAATTTTCGATGGGATCGCTGGGCGGCCAGCCCATCAGCGGCATTTCCATGTTGGACTGCCCGGAGGCCA
>JAGRBF010000304.1:0-3631 GCA_020434205.1 Calditrichota bacterium
CGCAGCCGAATAACCATCCAACCATTTAACGGTTTGGCAAAATTACATCTGGTGGTGTTCCATCAGGTGTTTTTGATCTTCTTCGCTGAAATAGAGCTTCACGAAGCTGTCCACCGTTTTGCGCAGGGTATCGATATGCACCTGGTCGGTGGTTTGTTTGGCCTTCATGGCGTGCACCAGCATGGTGTGCAGGGCGGCCAGTTGGTCGTTGTATTTTTTGGCAGCGGCGGCATCGTTGAAATCGGGGAGTTTGATGCGCTGGGTCATGAAGTATTGGGTCACGATATGCTGCAGCTCGGTGGCGTGCTCTTCCTTGTTGACCACCCAGCGGATCAGCTGATTGTAGTTTTTATCGCCTTCCGCGGAAAGGGTGTTGATCTGGTTCATCGCTTTTTCAATCGTGGTGATGTGCTCCAGAATCAGGACGATGCGGGCCTTGTCGTTGTAAATCCCGCAGGGGATTTCGCAGTGGGCCCAGAGCTGGCTAACGGTCAGCATCACAAAAAATACGGCAAAGATAACGCGATTGCGCTTCATGGAAAGCTCCTCTGATGACGGGTTGGAAAAGATTTGATGAAGTGGGTTGATGATAACGGTGTCTCTTGATGGAACGAGCCTAAACCTACAATGGAATGTCCGATGTGTCAAGCGGAAAGGCAGGAGAGCGAATGGGCGATGGGGCGAATGGGCGAGAAGCGAACAGCAAAAAAACAGTAAAGCCGCAATGTTTTGCGGCTCAGGGATAAAGTTGCCGATCGCTTGTCGTTGATTACCGATCGCTTGTCGCTAATCGCCGATCGCTTGTCGCTAATCGGTATGGTACCCCTGGTAGGAATCGAACCTACGCACCCGGCTCCGGAGGCCGGTGCTCTATCCACTGAGCTACAGGGGCAGCTAAGGGGCTAAAAATAGCTGGCGCAGGGGGGAAAAACAACTGAAAAATGAAGTCGGAAGGAGGGGGTGTCGGAGTGTCGGGGTATCGGGGTATCGGAGTATTTTACCCCCATACTTCCATACCCCCACACCTCCACACTTTTTCTTTTCTCCCCATCTACCGCAGCACCATATACAGCCCGGCGCCCAGCAGTCCCACGATCAGCACCGGGACAAACAACAATCCCAGCAGCACCGGCAGAAAAAAGATCCCGGCCACCAGGCTGAAAATGGCACCGATGATGAGAAAGGGAATCTTCAATAACACAAAGCCCACCTCAAACAACAAGGCGAAGATTTTGATAAACCCGATAAACAGGGCGATCACGATCAAAATTGCCAGGATTTCCATTTTTTTCTCCGGTTTTCTTTTACCGCCAAGGGACCAGGACGCTCCGAAATTTCAAAGGGAGTGAGAACTTTTTTATCCCCCAAAAAACTTTGTGGCCTGGTGGTTCTGCTTTCTTTACGGAACAATTGGTGGAAGGTTGCCATTGCAATCATCAATGCGCCAAATGTCGCCTGCATCATTGCCTTTGCCCCGGGAGGGGCGTATTTTGGATCGCGTTTTGAAATTTAATTTATAGAAGGACCACAGCCCTAACCCCCCGCTTTGATGAACCGAACCATTGTAAAGACCCTGCTGATCTTCTTCACCCTGTTCACGGTATACAACACCCTGATTCCCTTCAACTTTACCCTGGGGCCGGGAGGCCTGGGAGAAGCCCTTTCCGGGGTTAGCTGGGGGATCAAATATTTCGGCAAGGAGCGCATCTCCCTCACCGATGTGGTGGGGAACGTCATCCTCTTTATGCCCTTCGGATTCCTGGTGGCCCTCTACCTCGCCATGCGCGGCAAACAGGCCGCCGCCCTGATCTCCGCGGTTATCGCCTCTTTTGCCCTCAGCTTGTTTATCGAATGCGCCCAGTTATTCATCCCCACCCGCAACAGCGCGGTGCACGACCTCTTTCACAACACCCTGGGCGGGGCTATCGGCGCCGCGGCGGCCCTTTTTTACATGCGTTTTCTGATGAAAACCGTCAACCGCCTGTTCAGCGATCTCTACCGGGCCCAGCCTTTTTCCCTGCTCCTGGCCCTGCTGGGGCTCTCCCAGGCGGTGGCCGCCGCCATGCCCCTGACGGTCTCCATCACCGTGGATCATTTGCTGCGCAGCATCAAAACCACCAACATCGTGCCCTTCGGATACCAATCGCTGGGGAAACTGCTGCTGGACCGCCCGGTAGCGGAGGACCTGAAGCCCTACGATTTCACCTTTTTTATCGAAAACACCCTCTTTTGGGTAATCGCCGGCTACCTGCTCAAACTGTGTTACGATCTTTACTGGCGCGATAAAGACTACGGCAAAAAACTGCTGATCGCCCTGCCCCTGCTTTATTTCCCGGCCCTGGAAGCCATGCAGCTGATCATCCTGAACCGCATCACCGATATTAACGATGTGCTGGCCGGCTATATCGGCACCGCCATCGGCATTGCGGTTTACAATGCCACCGCAGAATACCGCCGCCAGGCCCGCAACGAGGTGCAATGGCTTTTTATCCCCCTGATGTGCTACCTCATCTACATCCTTTTCTCCGGCTTCCGCCCTTTTGACTGGTCTCTGGAATCCCGGGTCATCGAAATGGACCTGCTGCCGGAAAACCTCATCCCTTTTTACGCCTACTTTCGGGTTACCGGGCTTTCCAACCTCTTCGACCTGCTGGCCTCGCTCTTTTTCTTCTTACCGGTGGGGTTGTATTGGGCCTATCAGCGTATGGCCGCCGGACACGATTACGCGGGGACTTTTTTGCGCACGACTCTGGCGGGTCTGGCGGTGGGGACGGTGATTGAGCTGACCCAGCTTTTTTCTTTTTCGCGGGTTGCCGAGGTCACCGATATTCTGGCTTACGGGGTAGGCGGCTGGTTGGGGACCTTTATCCTCTATTATTTTGAGAAGCAAATCCGGCCGGTTTTGGACGCTCACCCAACATCTCGCCAAGCGCCTTGCGCAACCGCACCAACCCATCCGGACCGTCCTCCCAGATGATAGCCTCCTGCAGGGGGGCATTCCGGTATCCGTATTGGATCAGGTTGGAATCCACAAAAAGGGTCAGCAAACGGCGATTCAGGGCAGCCGCCAGATGCATGGGCCCGGTGTCGCCGGAAATAAAATAATCGTGCATGCTGAACAGGGCCGCCGTTTCGCTGAGCGGGGCCTTCCACACCACCGTTTTCTCCCGCACCCATGCCGGATACGATAACAAATGGGGTTCGTCGGCCGGTCCGGCCAGAAAATGCACCGGCAGATCGCTGAAGCTGCGAATTTCCTCGTAAAGGTGGGCAAACACCGTCCCCGGCAATATTTTGTTCCCGGTAGCGCCCAGCCACAGCACAATCCCCTTTTCACCAAGGGCCGGATTTTCGCGCCGGATTTTTTCCCGCAGGGCTTCCGGAGGATGAAGGGCGCCCAGGCGCATTTTTGCGCCACCATCGTAAGGCCGCCACAGATCCACCATCGCCTCGCTGTAATGGATCCTGGTGGAGGAAGCAACCGCCAGGTCGTAAAAGGCGGCGCTGTCTTTGGCGTCAAACCCCACCAGTTGCCGGGCCCCCAACAGGCGGCCGAACAGGGCCTGGGAAAGGGAGAAATTATCCGGATTATTGCTGGTGAGTACCAGGTCGAATTTTTCCCGCCGCAAGC
>JAGRBF010000304.1:3793-5858 GCA_020434205.1 Calditrichota bacterium
GTTTCGCGAATGGCGCTCAACAGGGGCAACAGCAGTACCCCGTTGCCGATTCGCTGGTCCAGTCGAAAAACCAGCACCTTTGCGATCCTCTCCCGGGACAGCGGTGCGGCGTTGCGACGGCCCAGAACCATCAGCAAAAGCCGTTTCA
Organism: Calditrichota bacterium; assembly: GCA_020434205.1. Classification (GTDB taxonomy): domain Bacteria; phylum Calditrichota; class Calditrichia; order RBG-13-44-9; family J075; genus JAGRBF01. The sequence goes on from JAGRBF010000304.1 coordinate 3,942, forward strand.
ACAACTTTTTGCCGTTTTTTTCCAGGCGTTTCAGGGATAAAGAAGAATTCATAGCCGCTAAAAATACGTCCGGTCGCCCAAGCTGCCAAGAAATATTCGAATTACCGGTGTACCTTTCTTCGAAAAAGATTGGGGGGAAATGGACTTTTTGACCGTATTATTAGTATGAAGTTATACCCTGACCATAAAGTCGCGAAGGGCGCCGGGTTTGCCCAAAGTAACCGGAAGGGAGTCGATTTCCTCAGGGATATACCGGATTAAGATCTACCAAATCTTTACGAGTTCTATAGGTGATGCCTGGTGTTTTGGCGTCTTGGTGGTTCTCAAACAGAACTAAACAAGATCAGTTGAAATGATGTTTTACACACGTGTTAACCGATTTATTGAGGTCATAAAATGATGCGATCCGCAACTGTGATATTTGCTTTGGGAGTGATTTTTGGGCTAACCCTGTTTGCCTTTGGAGGAGAGAAAACCAATCCGGCCGTATACCGGTCGCTGGAAAACAGCCAAACCGCCCGGGTTTGGATCTTTTTCGTCGACAAGGGCGAGGATACCGGCCTTCAGAAGACCCTCACCGCACAGAACCTCACCGAGCGGGCCCGCAAGCGCCGCCTGTTGCGCAATCCCGATGGCCCTCTGGTGGATCGATTCGACTTGCCGGTAGCCGGGAGCTATCTGCGGGAGCTGCGGGAAGCGGGCATTCGGGTGCAGCGCAAATCCCGCTGGCTCAATGCCGTTACCGCCACGGTGGAGCTGGCCGACCTGGCCGCCATCGAAGCCTTGCCTTCCGTAAAAAAAATCTTGCCGGTGCGACGCTACCGCAACCTGCGACCTACCGAGATGACTCCTTACGAGCAGCCGCTTCGGAAAAAATCGGGGACCTCGACCTTCAGCTACGGCGGTTCGCTGGACCAGAATCAGCTCATTAACGTGGTGGCCCTGCACGATCTGGGGCTCAGCGGGGCGGGGGTCACCATCGCCATGCTGGATGCGGGGTTCAACAATCTCGGCCACGAAGCGTTTGCCAACCTTACCATCTTGCACACCTGGGATTTTGTGAACAACGACCCCGTGGTGGAAGACGAGCCGGGACAGGCCGGTACCGGAAACCACGGCACCAATACCCTGAGCACCATTGGGGGATTTAAGGAAGGTTCGCTGATCGGCCCGGCCTTCGGCGCCAACTATTTGCTGGCCAAAACGGAAAACACCGATTCGGAATCCCACGTTGAGGAGGACAATTGGGTGGCCGCGGCGGAATGGGCGGACAGCCTGGGCGCCGATATTATCAGCAGTTCCCTGGGTTATCGGGAAATGGACGACCCCACCACCGATTACACCTCGGAGGATATGGACGGCAATACCGCCATTGTTACCATTGGGGCGGACATCGCCGCCAGCCGCGGCATCCTGGTGGTCAACTCTGCCGGCAACGAATTTGAAGCGGCCCCGCCGGAAAACAGCCTGGTTGCCCCTTGTGATGGCGATAGTGTTCTGGCGATCGGGGCAACCGATCGCAACGGCATTCGTTCTTTCTTCAGTTCCACCGGTCCCAGTTGGGACGGCCGGGTTAAGCCGAATGTGGCGGCCATGGGTTCCAGCGTGGTGGTGGCCAGCGCCGGCGGCACCAATCGTTACAGCACCTCCAGCGGCACCTCCTTTTCCTGCCCCCTCACTGCCGGGGCGGCGGCGCTGCTGTGGGAATATCAGCCCGCTCTTACCAATATGGAGATTATCCAGCTTTTACAAAGCACCGCCAACCAGGCCAACAATCCCGATCGTTTCCTCGGTTACGGGGTAATTGACGCCCTGGCCGCCTATCAGAATATTCTCACCAATATTGGCGATCCTAATCCCAACGTCGCCCGCACCCTGGAACTGGAACCGGCCTATCCCAATCCCTTTAACCCGGCC
>JAGRBF010000305.1 GCA_020434205.1 Calditrichota bacterium
AACCAGTACACCTATGGTTTGATCTCCAAAGCCGAATACAAAGCCAACGACAATGTCAAGTATGTTGTCGGGGTTGACTGGCGCACCGCCGAGATCGAACACTATCGCGAAGTTCGCGACCTGCTGGGTGGCGAATATTACCGTGATTTCACCCAGAATGATTTCTGGAGTGATGAAGACCGGAAACGCGGTTTGGGTGACAGGATTGCTTACGACTTCACCAATACCGTTGATTGGGTTGGTGGTTTCGGTCAGGTTGAATACTCCAAAGACAAAGTCAGCGCTTACGGGATGTTCGGCTATTCCGGCATCAAATACGGTCACGAGAACTTCTTCCTGGCCAACGAGCAGGATGAAAATGGCGATCCCATCGTCAGCAGTGGTCCCCTGACCCGCGAAACCGACTGGATTGCCGGTTATCAGGCCAAAGGCGGCGCCAACTTCCGCATTAATGAAGACATGAACGTGTTCTTCAACGTTGGTTACGTCAGCAAAGTGCCCATCTTCGACGAGGTTATCAACGACGTTGACGGTACCGAGCGTGGCGATTTCAACAACGAACACTTTACGTCCTACGAAATGGGATGGGCTTTCTCCGATCCCGAAGGTCTCCTGGCGATGAACATCTCCGGTTATTACACCCAGTGGAGCAACCGGGCCAATCGCCGTAACCTGACCTTCCGCGAAGCAGATGGCACCGAACTGGATGTGCTGGTATTCCTCGATGGTATCGATGCTCTGCACTCCGGTATCGAAATGGAAGCAGCCCTTAAACCGCACAAGATGCTCCGTTTCGACGGTATGGTTTCCTGGGCGCTCTGGAAGCACACCAGCGACGCCGGTGGCGAGTTCCGCCTTTACGGTGAAGACAGCGACGTGCTGACCACCGGAACCCTGAACTTCGCACTCAAAGACCTGCGGGTTGGCGATGCACCCCAGTTCCAAACCGCTCTGACCATGACGGTTACCCCGATGCGCGGCCTCAACCTGCAGGCTACCGGCCGTTACTACGGTCGTCACTATGCCGGTTGGAATCCCTTCGACCGCGTCTATCAGCCGGGAACCGACGATCTGGTTGACCGCACCCAAAGCTGGCAAGCTCCCAACTACGGTGTTCTGGATCTGCACGGGTACTACACCCTGCCGATCGATGTCGCCGGTCTCAAATTCCGGCTTTTCGGCCACGTTTTCAACGCTCTGGATGGTCTTTACATTCAGGATGCCACCGACAACAGCGCCTTCAACGCCTGGGATCGGGACCACGATGCGGATGACGCCGAAGTATACTTCGGTCTGCCCCGCACCTTCAACTTTGGTCTGCAGATCAATCTGTAAGTATCAGGCGAGGCATGCCTCGACCTTCCAAAAAAGGGGCGCATTGCGCCCCTTTTTTGTTTATGGCTGTTCGACGATTTCAATTTGGGATTAGATTAGATTTGACTTGCTTTGGAATTGAGGGATTGGGTTGAATAGGTCGGGTTACTTGGTTTGGAATTGATGGCATGCGGATAAAAATCCATGCGAAACCCAAAACCTAGATAACCAATTCAAATCCGTATCCAATTACGGCAGCCCCAAAAAATGTTACGGAAATGGTTTTTCAAATGAAAAAGATCCTCTTATTCTTTCTGGCCATGACTACAGTCATGATGGCCAACCCCAAAGACTACACCATCCTCATCTCCTTCGACGGTTTTCGCTGGGATTACGTCCATCGCGACCTCACCCCCAATATCGCCCGGATGGCCCGGGAAGGGGTTTCGGCAAGTTCTCTGGAGCCGGTTTTTCCCTCCAAGACCTTCCCCAACCACCTTTCTATTGTTACCGGGATGTATCCGGAGAACCACGGGATCATCATGAATTCCTTCAGCGATCCCGCCACCGGAGAAACCTACCGCCTGGGAGATTCCGTTTCGGTGCGGGATCCCAAATGGTATATCGCCGAGGCCATCTGGGAAACGGCCGAGCGCAACGGGGTGCGCACCGCCAGCTACTTCTGGCCGGGATCGGAACTAAACGGCCCGCGCCGCCCCTATTACCGCGAGCTTTACGACCATGAGCGTCCCTACGGGGAACGCATTGACGGTATTTTGAAATGGCTGCAGCTTCCCGAAGCGGAACGCCCCCGTTTCCTGACCCTTTATTTCCACGAAACCGACAGCCGGGGCCATCGCTACGGCCCGGATTCACCTGAGGTAAACCGCGGCATCGCCATGCTGGACAGCCTCCTGGGGGTTTTGGTGGACGGGTTGGGCAAAATCGGCATGCTGGAGCAAACCAATATCATCCTGACCTCCGACCACGGGATGACCAACGTGGGTCTGGATCGCATCATAGATGTCAGTCAGGTTATCCGGACCGAGGATTTCACCTTCACCGGCTATGGCCCGGTGATGATGATCGCTCCCAAACCCGGAACCTCCGAAGCGATCTATAAGGCCCTGAAATCCGGGGAAAATCACTATAAAGTTTACTGGCGGGACGAGATGCCTCCCCGTTTCCATTTCTCCAACCACCCTTTTATTTCCGAGATCATTCTGATTGCCGATATGGGATGGACCCTCCTGGATCCGGTCATCAAAGAGCGGTTAAGCAAACGTCCGGGGGCCGGTAATCACGGGTATGACAACCACCATCTGGACATGCACGGCATTTTCTTCGCCATGGGCCCCGCTTTTAAAAAGGGCTACAGAACCGGCACGGTGCGCAATATCGATATTTACCCCCTGCTGTGCCGGATGATGGGCATCGTCCCCAGAGCCAATATCGACGGTTCCCTGGAGCGGATCGGGTTTGTGTTAAAAGAGGAATAGGAGACCCGTGTCTTGTAAAATCACCACCATTATCCCCACCCATAACCGGGCGGAATTGCTGCAGCGGGCCCTGAGGAGCGTGCTGGCCCAAACCCGCCCGGCGGATGAGATCATCGTGGTGGATGACGGCTCCACCGACCACACCCCGGCCATGATGGCCCGCCTCTTCCCCCAAATCACCTACCATGTTCAGCTCAACAAGGGGGTTAGCGCCGCCCGCAACGCCGGGATAGAGCTCTCCCGGGGCACCTGGATCGCCCTGCTGGACTCCGACGACGAATGGCTACCCGACAAACTGGAACGGCAGGAAAAAGCCCTCCTGGAAAATCCCGAATATTCGCTGTGCCACGGGGAAGAAATCTGGATTCGCCACGGCAAGCGGGTCAACCCCATGCAGAAACACCGGAAATTCGGGGGCTGGATCTTCGAAAAATGCCTCCCTCTCTGCGTGATCTCCCCTTCCGCGACCCTGATGCGCCGAAGCCTTTTCGACCGGGTAGGTTTTTTTGACGAAACCCTGCCGGCCTGCGAGGATTACGACCTGTGGCTGAGAATTTGCGCGCACTATCCGGTTTTATTTCTCGAAGAACCGCTCATGAACAAATACGGGGGACATCCCGACCAGCTTTCCCGTCGTTATTGGGGTATGGACCGTTTTCGCATCCGGGCTTTGGAAAAGGTTCTGAGGGACCCGCAACTCTCCCCGGAAAACCGCATCGCCACTCTGGAGACCCTCATCCAAAAAATAGAGATCTATCTGGAGGGGGCTCAGAAAAGAGGTAAAATAGCCGATATTGAGGACTATCGCGTAAAATTGCACGCGTTTCAGGCCCTGTTGAAACAGGAGGGCGGATAACCCCAAAGCGAAGCACAATTTATGTTCCGCACACTCGCCCAAAAATTCATCTTTCAGTAATCATTCTGTAACACCCCTTGCTTATCATTGCCTGCAAATGATACATTTGCCCTTATGAAGGAAAAGAAGATGAACCAGAACTTTACCATCTACATTGTCGAAGACGATCCGGATATCAATGAAATTCTCGAGGACAACCTGTGGCGGGAAGGTTACCGCATCCGCACCTTTACCGATGGCATGAAGGCTTACGACGCCATTTCCAAGAGCCCCCCGGATCTGGTGGTTCTGGATCTGAATCTACCTTCCATGAGCGGGATCGAGCTCTGCAAGTACGTTCGCTCCAACGATCTGACCGTCGATATTCCGGTGATCATGCTGACCGCACGCAGCGAGGAAATCGACAAGATCATTGGTTTTGAGGTCGGTGCGGACGATTATGTGACCAAACCGTTCAGCCCGCGGGAATTGCTGGCCCGGGTGAAGGTGCACCTGAAGCGCTCCAAAAAATCGACTTTCGATGAGGTTCAGCAGGATAACCTGCGGGTGAATTTTTCCACCCACGAAGTTTTTGTGGACGATGAAGCGGTGGAACTCACCCCCATTCAATTCAAACTGCTCAAACATTTGATTATGGCTGAGGGTAAAGCGGTTTCCCGGCAGAACCTGCTGGACTCTATCTGGGGAGAAGATTATTTCGGGGATCCGCGCACGGTGGATGTTCACATCACCCGCCTCCGCGAAAAGATTGACAAGGACAGCAAATTTATTCTGACCGTAAAAGGCGTTGGTTACCGCTGGAACCGCGTTTAAAAGAACGTCCGGATTGATGTTTCTCCGTCCCCCCATGCATGTTTTGGGGCCGGGGCAGTATGCCAAACCGGGCATTCCATAATTGACGCTCTACCAGGTCTCCCATGCGATGAGATTTTTTGCCACCAATCTGCGATCAAAGTTAATCCTGATCATTCTTGTCGCCCTGGCTGTCGGCCTGACTTTGGTGGGCAGCGCCCTGTATTTCCGCTATCAAACCTACCTCTACAACCAGATCGAAGGCATCCTCACCCATTACGCCGGGTTGGCGGAAACGTCCCTGGATCTCTCCCGAATGGAGGATACCGATCTTCCCTACCTGCGCGAATTTGCGGTGCGCATCGCCGCCACGGTGGATTGCCGGGTAACCCTGATAAATCCTGACGGCAACGTCGTCGCGGATTCCGAAATTCCCATCGACAGCCTTGGGTATCTGGACAATCACCTGCGCCGGCCGGAGGTTCAGGCTTCCCTGGCGAAGGGCATCGGGTTCAACATTCGCCGCAGTAAAACGATCAGCAAGGACCTGCTTTACCTCAGTAAAACCATCAATTTTAACGGAAAACACCTGGGTTTCCTGCG
>JAGRBF010000306.1:0-2788 GCA_020434205.1 Calditrichota bacterium
TTTCCGTTTTTGCGCGCCCTCGTCGATAATGTTTTTCTCGAAGCCCAGCAGTTGGAACAGCACCATTTCCGCACCATCTCCGCGACGGGGCCCCAGCTTAATAACCCGGGAATATCCGCCCTTGCGGTCGTCGTAATTGGTGGCAACCTCGTCGAAAAGGACCCGAACGGAATCGCGGCTTTGCAGGTGGCGAAAAGCCAGGCGGCGAGAATGCACGGTGTCATTTTTCCCGTAGGTAATCAGCTTATCCATATAGCCTTGCAGTGCTTTGGCTTTGGTAAGGGTGGTTTTGATAGAACCGTGCTCGATAACAGCCAGGGCCATGTTTTTCATCATTGCCTTGCGGTGGCTGGCGTTACGGCCCAGCTTTTGCACTTTATTGCGGTGTCGCATACAACTACTCCATCCGGTTTGCTAATTATTCGTCGCCTTTGAGATACTTGTCTACGTCCATGCCGAAGAACAGACCTTTGCGCTCCAGGATTTCCTGAATTTCCTGCAGCGATTTGCGGCCGAAATTGCGGAATTTCAGCAATTCGGACTCATCCAGACGCACCAGATCTCCGATGGTCTTGATATTGGCATTCTTCAGACAGTTGTGAGAACGAACCGACAGTTCCAGCTCATCGACATTCATCTTCATCAATTTTTTAACCCGCAGCACTTCTTCGTCGATTTCCTGGGTTTCTTCTTCCTCAGGCTCGAAATCAAAGTTGATAAACAGCTGAACGTGGTCTTTAATGATCTTTCCGGCGAAGGTGAGGGCGTCATCGGGGGTGATGCTGCCGTCGGTTTCGATTTCCAGAATCAGTTTTTCATAGTCGGTCCGCTGCCCAACCCGCACGTTCTCGACATTGAAGCGCACGTTGAGGATCGGGGAAAAAATAGAGTCGATGGGAATCAGCCCGATGGAAGCTTCCAACGGCTTATTCTCTTCGGCGGGCACATATCCGCGGCCTTTGCCGACCCGGATTTCCATGTCCAGCTCTGCTTCCCCGTTGAGGGTGGCGATGTGTTTATCCGGATTCAATACCTCAAAGTCGGTGGTATATTTTTCCAGATCTCCGGCGGTCAGATTAGCCGGGCCGGAGAGGTGCAGACTCACCTTGTCCGGGCGCTTGTTGAGCAGTTTGATCCGCACTTCTTTGAGGTTGAGGATAATGTGAGTCAGATCTTCCTTAACCCCGCTGATGGTGGCAAACTCGTGCTGCACTCCATCAATGCGGATCGCGGTAATTGCGGCGCCCTGGATCGAGGAAAGCAGCACACGGCGGAAGAGGTTTCCCAGGGTTACGCCAAAGCCCCTTTCCAGGGGTTGGACGACAAAACGCCCAAAATTAGTGGCATAGGTAGTTTCGTCTAACTCGACTTTTTCCGGCATTAACAGATTAACCCAGTTCATAAGGCTCCCAAACAGGTTTGGTGAATGTTTGGTCGATTTGTATGCTCATCAAAAACAGCAGTTGCCTGCTTTTCCGGATCGCTCCGGAAATCGGCAGGCACCTAAACAATTCAACCCCAAAAAGCTTTACACACGCCGTTTTTTTGGCGGACGGCAACCATTGTGCGGAATGGGGGTAACGTCCTTGATGGAGAGGATTTCCAGGCCGGCGGCCTGCAGGGAACGGATTGCCGCCTCACGGCCGGCCCCGGGACCCTTTACCTCGACATCGACTTTACGCAGACCCACTTCCATGGCCTCTTTGGCGGCGTTTTCCGCGGCCATCGTTGCTGCGTAGGGGGTGTTTTTGCGCGAACCCTTAAAACCGACCTTCCCGGCGGTAGACCAGGAAATGACGTTACCATTCTGATCGGTCAGAGTTACGTTGGTATTATTGAAGGTAGAGCGGATATGGGCAACCCCATGGGCATCCACCTGATCGCGTTTTTTACGTACGGTACGACCTCTTCTAGCCACGGTCATGTCCTCCTAATATTCGAACTATTTTCTTTTGGTAGCCGAACGACGGCGGCCTTTACGGGTCCGGGCATTGGTCGAGGTGCGCTGCCCACGTGCCGGTAGTCCCATCTTGTGGCGCAAACCACGGTAAGATCCGATGTCAATCAAACGTTTGATGTTCATGTTGACCTCGGCCTTCAGCGCGCCTTCCACTTTATAATTGGCGTTGATGTTTTCGCGCAGTTTGCGAATATCATCATCCTGGAGATCCGATACGCGGGTGCGGGGATCAACACCGGTTTCCGCACAGATCTTTTGCGCCGTGGTCCGTCCAATACCAAAGATGTAGGTAAGTCCGATTTCCAACGGTTTGCTTTTGGGCAAATCGACACCAACTAAACGAGCCAAAATGCTCTCCTTACTTAAATGTTGCTGGTTTTAAATACTCGAATCGTCAAACTGATATTAACCCTGACGCTGTTTGTGACGGGGGTTCTTCTTACAAATCACCCGAACCACGCCTTTACGGCGGATAATTTTGCAGTGCTCGCAGCGTTTTTTAACAGAGGGCTGAACTTTCATGATGCCATCCTTTATTTGTAGCGATAAGTAATCCGCCCGCGAGTCAGATCGTAGGGCGAAAGCTCCAACTTAACCTTGTCTCCCGGCAATATTTTGATGAAGTGCATCCGCATTTTTCCGGAAACATGGGCCAGCACTTCATGGCCGCTTTCGAGCTCTACCCGGAACATGGCGTTGGGAAGAGTTTCTTTGATGTTTCCGTCAACGGTAATCGATTGCTCTTTGGCCAAAATATTATCCTATCGGGCTAAGGTGATGTTTTGTCAATATTTCCGGTCCATCCTCGCTGATGACGATGGTGTGCTC
>JAGRBF010000306.1:2881-4729 GCA_020434205.1 Calditrichota bacterium
TCGATGGCCAGAGCAAAACCCTTTTTTAATCTCGGACCTTTACCCGGGGCGCCAAAATTCGGCACTTGCGGGTCCTCATGCAAGTCTTTTCCAATTCCGTGGCCCACCAACTCGCGCACCACCGAAAATCCATGCTTCTCGGCATGAACCTGGATGGCATGGGAAATGTCCGTCAGCCGGTTTTTGGCGTGGGCCTGCTCAATTCCCTTGTGCAAGGACTCCCAGGTAACCTGAAGCAGCTTGCGCTTTTCCGCGCTGATCTGCCCCACCGGAAAGGTATAGGCGGAATCGCCGTAATACCCGTTCTGCAGGACCCCAATGTCCACGGTGACAATGTCGCCTTCCCTGAGGATCCGGTCTTTTTTGGGAATCCCGTGAACCACTTCTTCTTCAACCGAAATGCAGGCACTGGCGGGAAAACCATACAACCCTTTAAAAGCGGGAATCCCACCGTGCTCCGTAATAAACGTTTCGACTTCCCGGTCGATATCCGCCGTGCTGATGCCCGGCTTGATAAACCCGGCCAGGTGCTCGTGCGTTTCCGCCACAAGCCGGGAGCTGATACGCATCAACTCCACTTCCTTTGCCGTCTTAATGCGGATCATACTATCCCGCTGTCTTAGCGCCGGCCCCGAATACGCCCGGCCCGGCTGAATCCTTCGTAATGCCGCATGTACAGATGCGACTCGATTTGCTGGATAAAGTCCAGCGCCACACCCACGATAATCAGCAGTCCGGTGCCGCCGAAGAAGGAAGCATAGGAGAAGTTGATGCCGAATGCCTTCACCAACAGGTAAGGAATAATGGCAACCAGGGCCAGGGCAATAGCGCCCGGCAGGGTTACCCGGCTCAGAATCATATCCAGATATTCGGCGGTCTTTTTACCGGGACGAACCCCGGGGATAAAGCCGCCCTGCTTCTTCAGGTTGTCGGCAACCTCTACCGGATTCAGGATAATCGCGGTGTAGAAATAGGTAAAGAAAATGATCATCAAACCGTAAACGGTCCAGTAAAACCAATGGTCGTAAGCAAACACGCTTCCCAGCCAGATGGAGATGCTGCTCTCCGGCAGGAAGGAAATCAGGGTGCTGGGGATAAACATCAGGGCCTGGGCAAAGATAATGGGCATTACCCCGGCGGTATTGACCCGCAGCGGAAAGTGGGTGTTCACGCCACCGTAAACCTTGCGGCCTACCACCCTTTTGGCGTATTGCACCGGTATCTTGCGCTGTCCCTGGGTAATCGCCACCACAAAGTAGATGATACCAAAAGCCAGAACCAGCAGGAACAGTTCGGTAATCAGGGTGCGCTCTTCATTCATGAAAGCCAGCCATTCCTGATTCAACGCCCCCGGCAGTGCGGCGATAATCCCCACCATAATCAACAGGGAAATACCGTTACCGATACCGCGGTCGTCAACCTGCTCACCCAGCCACATCAGCAACATGGTGCCCGAGGCCATGGAAACCATGGTCAGGAGTTTGAAGGCAATACCGCTCATGCCAGGCACCACAACCCCCTGGGCTTCCAGCCATACCGCAACCCCCAGCGCCTGCATCGAAGCCAGGCCAAGGGTGGCATACCGGGTCCACTGGGTAATCTTCTTACGACCGTCCTCACCGGACTGCTGCAGTCGCTGGATGGAGGGCAAAACCGCCCCCAGCAACTGGAAGATAATCGAGGCGCTGATGTAGGGCATAATGCCCAGACCAAAAACTGCGGCACGGCTAAATGCGCCGCCCGCAAACAGGTCGTAAAATCCCAACAGGGTTCCCTGAGCCGATTTCCAGATTTCCGCCAGAGCGGCCGTATCAACACCCGGGGTTACAATGTGGGTACCGATTCGGG
>JAGRBF010000307.1:0-2816 GCA_020434205.1 Calditrichota bacterium
AACGGCTGACCCAGATGAGCCTGGACGTGGCCCTGGATTACCTGGCCCTGGGGCTGGATCCCCAACGTTCGGTGCTGTTTCTGCAGTCCGACGTGCCGGAGGTCTGCGAGCTGGCCTGGATTCTTTCCACCCTCACCCCGATGGGGTTGCTGGAGCGCTCCCACGCCTACAAGGACAAACTCCAGAAGGGCCTTCCCGCCAACCACGGGCTGTTTGCCTATCCCACCCTGATGGCCGCGGACATCCTCATTTACGATTCCGATTACGTGCCGGTGGGGAAGGATCAGAAACAGCATCTGGAAATGACCCGCGATATGGCCGAGAAATTCAACCTGGCCTTTGGGGAAACCCTCAAGCTGCCCGAGGATCTGATTCTGGATTCGGTGGCGGTGGTGCCGGGGATCGACGGGCAGAAGATGAGCAAAAGCTACAACAACACCATCGAGATGTTCGCTTCCAAGAAAGAGATCAAAAGCAAGGTGATGAAGATCGTCACTGATTCGGCGGCTTTGGAAGATCCCAAAGATCCCGATCAGTCCTTTATCGTGGACCTTTACAAGCTGTTCGCCACCCCGGAAGAGCTGCGGATCATGCAGGACAACTTCCGCGCCGGGGGCTACGGTTACGGTCATGCCAAAAAAGAGCTGCTGGAAAAGGTGATGACCTATTTCGGGCCCGCCCGGGAGCGGCGCGAAGCGCTGGTGCAGAATATGGATTACGTGCGCGAAGTGCTGCACGACGGGGCCCTCAGAGCCCGGGAGCGCGCTGCGGTGGTGATGGATCGGGTGCGCAAAAGCGCCGGCATAATGCGTACGGTTTAAAAGCGCGTCAAATACGGAATGCTCTGTTCGCCATCTCGTCCCGGCCTAAAGCTTGCCGGGGTGACGGTTCGGGTATCGCAACTGTTCGTAACACGATTGAATGTCCACCAGGTTGGTTATGTATCAGATCAAACTTCCCATTTTCGAAGGTCCCTTCGATCTCCTGCTGTTTCTGATTCAGAAAAACGAGATCGATATCTACGATATTCCCATCGCCCGGATAACCGAGGAATACCTGGCCTATCTGGAGATGATGAAGATGTTGGACCTGGAGATCGCCGGGGAGTTTGTGGAGATGGTGGCCACCCTCATCCTCATCAAAACCCGCACCCTGCTGCCCCAGCAGGAACACGACAGCGAAGAAGAATTCGTCGATCCTCGTCGCCAGCTCACCCTGCAGCTCCTTCAGTATAAACGCTTCAAGGAAGCTGCGGAATCCCTGGAGAGCTTTGAAAACGAGCAGTTGCGCTATTTCCCGCGGCGCTCCCAGGCCCGCGAAATGGCCCGAGAAAAAGCCCTGGAAGACGACAACTTTGAGATCGACGCTACCCTCTTCGACCTGATGACGGCCTTCAAGCGGGCCCTGGACAACATGCCCAAGATCACCGTGCACACCGTCAAAACGGTGCGGGTGACCATCGAAGACCAGGCCAAGCTGATAATCAATCGCCTGGAGGGAAACCGCCACGCCTCCTTCTTCGAGATCATGAAGGACCTGCCGGAAAAAGTGCATGTGCTGGTTACTTTTATGGCCATTCTGGACATGATGCGCCTGGGGCTGCTTTCCGCCAAACAAAGCGAATCCTTCGGGGATATTCGCCTGGTGCCGGTCGGCGAGCTGACCCATTCCCGCTACCTGGCCGTCAAGGAATCCGCTGAGGTGGCCCCCATTTCGGATGACGACAGCCCGGAGGAAGAGGGACCGGAGGACTAAAGGATGATCCTATGATCCTATGATCCTTTGATCCTAAGACTTAGAGTACTTTGGACAATTTCTAAGGATCTTTATTTCTAAGGATCTTTAATTCTAAGGATCTTTAATTCTCAGGATCTTTATTTCTAAGGATCTTCGGATCGCCCTTCTGTCCTGAATCATCTCTTGCGCTTTCTCCGTTATGGCCGTATTTTTGGGTTTTGATGACGGATGAATCGAATGAGTGAATCGCCAGAAAAATCGGACCGCGTGAATCCCCCTTCCAGCGAAGAAAAAGCGCCGCAGAGCGCCGAAAACCCCGAAGCCGCGCCCCCGGAGAATCCCGCAACCCCGGTCCCTGATCCCGCAGTCGAGGCTGCTTCCGCAAAAGACGAAGCAGGTGAGGAGGCAGAGACAGGGGGAGATGAAGACCCGGCAGCAGAGCCCGGTCCCGATGCTCCCCAGCTCAGCGATGCGGATTATCTGCAGGCAGCCGGCATCTTTGAGGCCTTGCTGTTCTCCAGCGAAGAACCGCTCAGCATCAGCCGTATCCGCGAGGTAATGCCGGAGGAATTGCGCGGGGCCGATACCCGCAGGATTGTCCGGATTCTCAACGAGGCCTATCAGGAAAGCGGGCGCGCGTTCGAACTGCGCGCTATCGCCGGCGGCTACCAGCTTTTTACCCGCCCTGAATACAGCGAATACGTGGGGCAGTTGTTTTCCAAACGCTCCCAGAATCGCCTTTCCGCCAAAGCTCTGGAAACCCTGGCCATTATTGCCTACAAGCAGCCGGTTACCCGCCTGGAAATCGAAGAGGTGCGCGGGGTTAGCGCCGATGGGGTGCTGCGGACCCTGCTCTCCCGCGATCTGGTGAGCATCGCCGGCCAGGCCAGTACCCCGGGCAATCCCTTTCTCTACAAAACCAGCAAGGCTTTTCTGGAATACTTCGGCCTGAAGACCATCAAGGATCTGCCCCGTCTCAAGGAACTCGATGAAATCGTCGAATCCGATACGGACATCAAGGAGCGTTTCGGCGAAGAATTCCTGAAGGAAATTACCCCGGAGCTGCTGGGCATGAAGGA
>JAGRBF010000307.1:2972-3736 GCA_020434205.1 Calditrichota bacterium
CGGCCCCCGTGCCGGGACAACCATTGAATAAAGAGAGAATTGATGAGCAAAAAGACACCGCAACCGGTGAATGAAGAACAGTTGATCCGTTTAAACCGCTACCTGGCCATGGCCGGGGTGGGCAGTCGCCGCAGCTGCGACGGGATTATCCTGGAAGGACGGGTAACGGTGAACGGGGAGACCGTGGAACGCCTGGGCATGCGGGTCGATCCCGATAAGGACAAGGTGTTGATCGACGGCAAGCCGGTCGACATGTCCCAGCCGCCCATCTACATTTTGCTGCACAAACCGCTGCGCACCGTCACCACTGTAAAAGACGAACGCCGTCGCAAAACGGTGCTGGATCTGGTGGGTTTGCCGGAGCGCCTGTTTCCGGTGGGACGCCTGGATTTTATGACCACCGGGGCCCTGCTGCTGACCAATGACGGGGAGCTCTCCTATTTCCTGATGCACCCCAGGTTCGAGGTTACCAAAACCTATCGCGTAATGCTGAACAAGGTGATTCGCGCCATCGATCTGCATTATTTCCAGAACGGTATCGATCTGGACGGGCGGAAAACCGCCCCCTGTAAGATTCGGGAGCTGCGCCGTATGGGCAATCGCAGCTACCTGGAGGTGGAAATCCACGAGGGGCGCAATCGCCAGATCCGCCGGATGTTCGATCAACTGGGGTATCACGTAGAAGAATTGCACCGCATCAATTTTGCCGGACTCACCCTCAACGACCTCAAGCCGGGCGAATGGCGGGAGTTGTCCGCCGGCGA
>JAGRBF010000307.1:3942-7123 GCA_020434205.1 Calditrichota bacterium
GTAACCCTGGCTGCCCTGCGGCAGGGGGTAGACCTGGCGGATCCCCAGGCCCTGGCTGGCCTGGCCCGGCAAGCTCAGATTCGCTTCGAGGCGGTGGAGAAGGGCATCAAAACAATTTTGGATGGCCGGGACGTGAGCGACGCCATCCGTACCGCGGAAGTAACCGACCATATTAAACCGATTGCCAGCAATCCCGGCGTGCGGGAAGCCCTGGTGGCTCAGCAACGCCGGATGGGCGCCAGCGGCGGGGTGGTGATGGACGGTCGCGACATCACCACGGTGGTATTCCCGGATGCCGAACTCAAGATTTTTATGGAGGCTTCCGCCGGGGAGCGGGCCCGGCGGCGGGTGGCCGAAATGCAGCGTTCCGGTCTGGAGGCGGATTATCCGGAGATCCTGGCGGCGATTGAACGGCGGGATCACGACGACACCCATCGCGAGTTTGGTCCGCTGCGCCGGGCCGAAGATGCCCTGAGCATCGATACCACCGGGCTGTCCATCGAGGAGCAGGTGGAGATGATTTACCGCAAGGCCCGGGAGATTTTGGGACTGAAGGACTAAGAACGATCCTAAGAAGGAAAGACTTGATCCTTAGACGGAAAGAAGATCCTTAGACGGAAAGACTTGATCCTAAGATCCTAAGACGGAAACTTCATCAAGATCAAAGGATCAAAGGATCAAAGGATCAAAGGATCAAAGGATCAAAGGATCAAAGGATCAAAGGATCAAAGGATCCGGCGGGTTAAAATTTCGCCCTTTTTTTTGTTCAAATAATGGCTGATAATGGAACCAACGGCGCTTTTACCGGTCAAATAAGGCGCTTGTTTGGGCAGGGGTGTTCAGCTATATTAGGTTCTGGTTCAAGTCGGAGGCTACTCTATAAAGAAATTGCTACTGCTGAATGTGGGCCTGGGGCCAGGCTCAAAGTGAATTGAGGTTTTAGGAGACTTTCTTTTTAGATGACGAACCAGTTCCGCCAGCCGGTTCAGGCAGTGGTATTTTTGCTTGTATTGGCCTCCGTTCTATTTTCCACCGGCTCTCTCCGCGCGCAGGGGTTTTCCAAAATCCCGCCACCTCCGGGAACCGTTTCCCTGGTCCCAAAGCAGGATCGGGGATTAACCCATTTCTTCGTCGATTCCACCCTGTTTGAGGTGCGCCTGAATCGCCTGAGGCGCGACACCCGTCTGGATTCCTCCCAGCAACTTCTGGTTGTCGAAGAAAAATACTTCGACGACGATTACCGGCTGCCGGCCGCAGTGGATCTGGCTTATTACCAGAAGCTCCGCCTGGAAGAGGATGTGCGCAATCTCTGGACCCGCAGCGTGCTGGAACACATCGAATACGGCAATCGCAGCGGGGCAGCGGGGATTGAGCTTAACATTCCCCTGCGCATCAAAAACAACGCCTTTCGCCGCATTTTCGGGGGAGACCGGGTAGGACTGGTGGTTTCCGGGAATATCACCTTCGAGCTGGCCGGCCGCACCGAATCCCGCGAGGGCTCGGCGATCTCCTCCATCGACCAGCGCAACAACTTTGCCCCCAAGTTCAAACAAACCCAGCAGTTCCGTGTGGAAGGCCGGGTGGGAGATAAGGTTACCGTTTCGGTGGACCAGAACTCCGAGGCCACCTTCGACTTTGAAAACACCCTCAAACTGACCTACGAAGGCGACGAGGACGAGATCGTCCAGCGTATCGAGGCCGGTAACGTGGCCCTCAATCTGCCCTCTACCAACTACGTTTCCGCCAGCCAGAATCACCAGGGATTGTTCGGTCTGAAAACCGAAATGCAAGTGGGCAAGCTGAGCTTTACCGGCATCGCCAGCCTGGAGCGCGGGGAAAACCAAACCCTCAGCGTTACCGGCTCCTCCAACGAAAACACCCGCAACATCAAAGACACCGAATACGTCCGCAACCAGTTTTTCTTCGTGGACGATTACTATCAGGAGCATTTCGAGGGCGACCTGATCACCCAAAACATGCAGTTAACCGTGAGCCTGGACCGCAAGGTGCGCCAGCTGGATGTCTGGAAAACCGTGAACGTGGCCGGGGGCAACGGCCGCACCAACTCCTTCCATGCCGTGGCAGTTCTGGACCCGGCGGTTTACGATCAGAATCGCGGGGTTCTGGACACCCTTTCCACTCGCAACGGTTACGTTCATGAAGGGCAGTTCGAACGCCTTACCGAAGGCGAAGATTACGAGGTGGACTACCTGCGCGGTTATTTCCGCATGAAAAGCCGGGTGGATGAAAACAGCGAGGTGCTGGCGGTTTCTTATTCCTACGGTCCCGATGCGAACATCGAAAACGTGGGGGACCTGGCCCAGGATATCCAGGCCAATCTGACCGACTCCACCATTGTGCTGCTGCGCCTGATCAAACCCCAGGGGAACCAGCCCACTTATCCCACCTGGCCGCTGACCATGCGCAACGTCTACAACCTGGGAGGAGCGGTTACCGCGGACGGTTTTGAGACCCGGGTGATCTACACCAAGGAGGGGAACGACGATGAGGTGGACGATAACGGGCGGACCTACAACTTTCTGATGGGTCTGGACCGGGTGGACGAGCAGGGGGCGATTGCCGAAGGCGGCGACAAAAAGGTGGACCTGGGCAAAAGTTTTATTTTCAATCTGCAGGACGGCTACCTGGTTTTCCCCTCCCTGACCCCCTTTTCCCCAGGGCTGTTTCCCTCCTCCGGGGCCAATGTTTTCACCGATTTTCCCGATGCGCAACGGGTGGAAATCTACGACATCAAGGACAATACCGAAGAGCTGAAACGCAGCAAATTCGCCATCGAGGTCACCACCACCTCCAGCTCCTCCACCTTCGATCTGGGCTTCAACGTTTTGGAGGGGTCGGAAACGGTGCGGTTGAACGGGGCCATCCTCCAGCGCGACAAGGATTACATTATCGACTACTTCAGCGGGCGCCTGGAAATTACCGATCCGGAGGCGCGGCGCGCCGATGCCAAGGTGGATATCGAATACGAGCGCGGGGCCCTCTTCCAACTGGACAAAAAGACCCTGCTGGGCGGGCGGTTGGCCTACGAATTTCGCGAGACGGACTTCGTGGCCCTCACCACCATGTTTTACAGCAAATCCACCCTGGACCAGCGGGTGCGCCTGGGGCAGGAGCCGATCCGCAACTTTATCTGGGACCTCAACACCGCTCTTAACTTCAA
>JAGRBF010000307.1:7237-8957 GCA_020434205.1 Calditrichota bacterium
GAAGAAGAACTGGGGGATAAGGACGGGGTGGCCTATATCGATGACTTCGAAGGCAGCAAACGCACCACCACCCTGGGCATTCAATACCGGGTCTGGACCGGATCCTCGGTGCCGGTGCGCTTTACCCGCATCAATTCCCCCAACAAGGGGCACCTGGCGCCCAGCGGGGGGCCGGCCCTGAAGGATTACATCCTGAATCAGGATGCCAACCGGGTGGACTTCAACTGGTACAACCCCTTCGACGATGTGCCGATCCGCAGCATCTTTCCCAATCGCGACGTTAACAGCCAGACCGGGACCACCACCAAGGTCCTCAACCTCCGCTGGCAGAACGATGACGTGGACGCGGACAGCGCCTGGGCGGGAATTATGCGCAGCACCCTGACTTTCGCCGACCAGCAGAAAACCAAATTCCTGGAGCTGTGGGTGCGCGGGGAAACCGGGCAGGTCAACATTGATATCGGTAGCATCAGCGAGGACTTTTACGTCAAAGGCCAGTATCCCAATCCGGATGTGGCGGGAGATTTTCTGGATTCCTACCAGGGGCTCAATACCGAGGACGTCAACTTCAACGGTTTGCTGGAAGATGATGAAGACGTGGGGATCGACGGGGTTCCGGGAGCGGACGGCCAGAACGTGCCCAACGACGCGGGAAATGACGATTTCCGGGCACTTCAGCAGGACGATCCCAACGTTGCCGGCATCAACGGCACCGAGGGCAACTCCCAGATCCAGGGAGCCCGCTACCCCGATACCGAGGACCTCAACGGGGACGGTGGCCTGACCACCCTCAACGATTATTTTGCCTACAGCTTCGACCTCTCCCAGGAAGAATACCTGGTGAGCCGCACCCGGGACCCGGAAAGCGGGGAGCTGACCGGCTGGAAACAGTACCGCATTCCCCTGGACGATTTCCGCTTCAAAATCGGCAATCCCAACCCCAATTTTCAGGAAATCTACTACGTGCGCTTGTGGCTCAACGACCTGCAGCCGGACGGACAGCAGCACAACATGCAGATTGCCGCCTTCGATTTCGTGGGCAACGAGTGGGAAGAAGAAGGCCTTTACACCGCCAACGGCCAGGGTCCCACCCTGGACGACGACAAATTCAGCATCACCGTCTACAACACCGAAGAGCACGCCGACCCGCCGGTTAGTTATCAAAGCCCTCCGGGGGTGGAAGGGATCAAGGACCGGATAACCCAGGCGGTCTCCAAGGAGCAGTCCCTGGTTATGGAAATCAAGGATTTGGGGCCGGGGATGCGGGCCGAAGCGCGCAAGCAGCTGCGGGAACGCATCAACCTGCTCAATTACCAGCGCCTTAAAATGTTTATGTACGGGCGCAATATCGACGCCGCCTCCCAGCCCGATACGGTGATGTTCTACATGCGGTTCGGCCCCACCGACCAAATCTATTACGAATACCGCCAGCCGGTGTATGAGGGGTGGAACAACAACGACGTGGAGATCGACTTTGGTGAGCTGACCGACACCAAACAGGATCAATACCTCAATCTGGACAGTACCCGAATCGGGGTGCCTGCCTCCAACGCCGAGCGGGATGTTTTTTACCGCAGAACCAGCGACGGGCGGGAATTTATCGTGGTGGGTCAGCCGGGGCTTCATAATATCGACTACCTGATCTTCGGGGCCCTCAATACCAGTACCATGTCCTCAGTTACCGACGATGAAACCACCAAACACGAAATCTGGCTGGACG
>JAGRBF010000308.1 GCA_020434205.1 Calditrichota bacterium
TGGTTATTGAGCCGCAAAGCATTGCGGCTTTACTGGTCCCCTCGCCCCTTCGCCCCTTCGCCCCCTCGTCCTCTCGTCCGCGAGGCATGTTCGCCCTTTCGTCCGTTATTATCTTTATGTCCCCAATTCGGTTTTCCTCTCAAAAAAACGAAAAAATTTCCCCGGCTACCCGGCGCCAAAAAGCCAGGGGGGGAATCTTGTTTTAATAACAAAATCGCCGTATTTTTTGCTCCGGTTTCTACCAAATATTTACCTTAGCCCCGGAAAGCCCATGAAACTCAATCGCGTTCGTCCCCGGTTCTACCTCAACCACCCTCAAAAACCGCCCGTTTTGGAAAAGCGCCTTCTCGAACGCCTGCAAAATGGGGACGGGGCGGTGGAAGGCAAGGTGCTGCGGGGGCATGCGGTGCTGAAGATCCCCCGGGAGCATCAGCACTACTGGTCGCCGCAACTCAGCATCAGTCTGGAAGAAAACGACGAGGGCACCTACATCCGGGGATTGTTCGGACCCAAGCCGGAGGTGTGGACCTTTTTTATGTCGCTCTACGCCTTTGCGGGGTTTACCGGGATTGTGGGGGGGATCTTCGGGCTGTCCCAAATGAGCCTGGGCATTCCCTCTTTTGCCCTGTGGAGCGTGCCGCTGGCCGCTTCTCTGGGAGTGGTGGCCTGGATGATGGCCCAGTACGGTCAGCACCTCGGGGCGGAGCAGATGCACCAGCTGCGCGAGTTCCTGGAAGCGGCGATCGGGGAGGAGTGAGGGAGTGATGAGGACTCTTGGACAGAAAGATCCGAAGACAAAAGGACCTGAGGACTCTTGGACTGAAAGACCCTTAGACAAAAGGACCTGAGGACTCTTGGACAGAAAGATCCTTGGACAGAAAGATCCTTGGACAGAAAGATCCGAAGACAAAAGGACCTGAGGACTCTTTGACCAAAAGATTCTGAGACCAAAAGGTCTGGGGACCGAAAGCACAAAAAAACGGATATTACCACGGATACTACCGATACTACCTACCACTACCCCAACCACCCAACCACTTACTTACCTACCTACCCAACCACCCAACCACTTACCTACCCAACCACCCAACCACCCAACCACTTACCTACCCAGCCATGCAACCAGCTCATCAATACTCTCAAACGCCCGGACTTGCTCCCCTTCCTTCCAGTGCCAGCTTTTTTCCCCGCTTTCCAGATGGGGCAGGTGCGCCTCCCTTTCAACCAACTGCCAGCCGTTGCGCCGCAGGGCGTTGAGGGCCCAGAAATGGGCCGGACCGGACCCGGAGGCCGAAAAAGGTTTGCCCTGCGCGGAAAAAAGCCGGAAGGTGCCGCTGCTGTCGCTGAAGTGCGCCGCCGGGTGGGCAAAGGCCCCCTGGAGTTGCCCCGATAATACCAGGGATTCCGGCGATCCGCTCCCGAAGCCGCGCTGCGGATCGATCAGCCAGATGCGATCGGCGATCTGCAGGCTCAGCTCCAGGTCGTGGGTGGAAAGCAGAATGCACTTTTGGCGCTCCCGGGCCAGGCGGTGCAGGCGCTGGAGGATGTCGATCCGGTTGCCCACGTCCAGGTAGGCGGTGGGTTCGTCCAATACCATGATGGCGGTGTCCTGGGCCAGGGCGCGGGCGATCATCACCCGCTGGCGCTCGCCGTCGCTGAGGTGGGCGCTCTCCCGCTCCGCAAAATCGCTCAGCCCCGTTTCGCGCAAAGCTTCCGCCACCATCCGCCGGTCTGCTTCGGAGAGCTGCCCCATCCAGCCGGTATGCGGGGTGCGTCCCAGCGCCACCAGGGCCCTCACGCTCATCAATCCCACTGCGGGGGCCTGGCTAAGCACGATGCTGAGGTAGCGGGCCGCTTCCCGGGCGGTAAGGGAGCGCAGGTCGCGCCCTTCCCACAGGATGGTCCCGGCCAGGGGCGCCTGGCGACCGGCCAGGGTGCGCAGCAGGGTGGATTTCCCGGCTCCGTTGGGCCCCAGCAGGCAGATCAGCTCTCCCTTGCCGGCGCTCAGGTTGAGGTCCTGCAACAGCAGACCGGGATCGCCCGGCTTTTCGGGATAGCCGATGCAAAGGCCGTGGCATTCCAGGGCGGGATGGCTCATCTCAAAAACCGCCTTTCAGATTGCGGTTCTTGAGGATTACCCAGATCACCACCGGGGCTCCGAACAGGGCGGTAATGGCGTTGATCGGCAGGGTGATTTCCCGTCCCGGCAGCTGGGAAATGAGATCGCAGCCGAGCATCAGGACCGCCCCGCCCAGCACCGTGGCGGGCATCAGGCGGCGGTGTTCGGCGGTGTTCAGCAAAGAGCGCATCACATGGGGAACCGCCAGGCCCACGAAGGCGATCGGCCCGCAGAAAGCGGTCACCGCCCCGGTGAGCAATGCGGTAACGGCAATGAGGATCAGGCGCACCTTTTTGACGGGAATGCCCAGGCTGGCGGCGTATTGTTCTCCCAGCAGCAGGGCGTCCAGCGGCTTGGGGAGCAGCAGGGTGAGGGTAAGGCCGCCCAGGCAAACCGGCAGCAGCCACAGCAACTGGGCCCAGGTAACCCCGCCCAGGCTGCCGAAGGTCCACAAAAGAAAGGACTGGATGCGCTCCGCGGTGCTGAAGTATTGCAGGATGCTCACCATCGCTCCGGTGGCGGCCCCGAACATCACCCCGACGATCAGGATGGTCATGTTGTCCAGGGTGCGGGAAGCCACCAGCAAGACCACCAGCATCATGGCGGCGGCCCCGGCGATGGCGGCCAGGATAAGCGCGGCGGGACCGCTGAGCAGGGTAAACCAGGCTCCCGCCAGCACCACCAGAGCCACTCCCAGGCTGGCCCCGGAACTGATGCCCAGCACAAAAGGTCCGGCCAGGGGATTGCGAAAAAGAGTTTGCATCAAAAGCCCGGAAGCGGAGAGGGCCGCTCCGGCCAGAATGGCGGTCAGGGCTTTGGGGAGGCGGAAATCCAGCAGAATAATTTTCCAGGCGGGGTTGAGGTTCTCCGCGCCGCTGAAGACCGCCGCGATGCCGCTCAGGGGAATGGTGACGCTGCCGTAGATCAGGTCGGCCATAAACAGGGCGACCAGCAGCAGGGCCAGGAGGGCGAAGGCCCGCAGGGTTCTCGCCGGGGCGGATGGGGGACGTTGGTCGGACATCTTCAGCGCAACTGCCGGTGATAGACCAATTGATGCGCGGGCAGCAATTGGGGATGGAGGATGTGGATCAGGTCGGCCAGGATCAAATGGGGATTCACCAGCCCGCTTTCCCAGTAGTCGTTGCCGCCCCGGCCGTTGAGGCGCCGGTCGTTGTTGAAAACCATGCCGTTCTGGAAGGATCGGAAGCTGCGGTAGCGGGGATCCGCATCGGCCAGCTCCCCCAGGGAAGTATAGGCTCCGGGATGCAGCCACACCTCGGCGTCCAGGCGCTTTTCCAGCACCACCTCGAAGCTGAGGGGCAGGCTGCCGGCGGAACTGTCCGACTCCCAGCCGTAGCGGGCTCCGGCATCCTTTAGCAGCGCCGCCATAAAACTGTGGCCCCCGGGCATGTACCAGGTGCCCTGATAATTGCTGGCCAGCAGCACTTCCCGGGGCCGGGAGAGGTCTGCGCTCCGGCTGAGAAGGGCCTGGTAGGCGCTGTCCCGCTCGGCAAAAAAACGCTCCGCGGCGGCATCTTCCTGCATCAGGGCTCCCAGCAGCTTAATCCACTCCGCCCGGCCCAGGGGATGTTTCTCCATCCATTCGATCCAGTAAAAGGGGACGATCCCGGCCGCCTGCAAGCGGGTAAGGCGATCGTTCATCTCGGAAAGGCCGGAGAAAAAGACCACTTCCGGCGCCAGGGCGATCATGGTTTCGAAATTGAAGGCGGATTCGCGGCCCAGTTCGGGCAGATTTTCCCGCCCGATGCGCGCCAGCAGGAGGCTATCGCTGAGGTACTGCTTTTCGCCGATCCCGGCCACAGTTTCCTGAGCGCCCAGGGCGGCTATAAAACCGGCGTGAGCGGTGCTCATCAGGACCACCCGTTGCAGCGGGGTATGGATGAGGGCTACCCCTTCCGGCAAATCGACCGGCCGGGGGGCGCCCCGGGGGATCAGGGCGTATTGGGCAAAATTTTTCCCCGGTTCCCAGGGGTGGGTCAGGGTCACCAGGCGGTAGCCGGGCATTTGCTGGATGGAAAAGCCGCGGGCATAGCGGTTGGCAGTGGTCGGGGAGGCGCTGGGGGCGGCATCGCGCTCCGGGCTGCAGGCCAAAAAACCTGCCAGCAGGGCGATCCCCCAAAATCGGTAAAGGACGGACGGCATCTCGGTTCCGGGTATTTTCTGAGCGATGCCCTCAATATAAATCACAGACTTTCTTCATCAACCCGGAAAAGACAAAATTGTTTTTTTGCTGAAAAAAGCGGCGGGAGAGGAACACCCCTTGCCTGAAAGTCTCAAAAGCGTAATTTTGATGCAGACTTTTTTGGGTGTCGGCCCCTCGGACCCTCGGCCCCTCGGACCCTCGGACCCTCGGCCCCTCGGACCCTCGGAGTGTCGGGGTTTTGCGCGTATAATTTGTCAATTTAAACCAAAAACTGGGACTGCAGA
>JAGRBF010000031.1 GCA_020434205.1 Calditrichota bacterium
CAGACCATAGAAATCGCGAAGAATTCATGTGTTTGGTTTTTGCCAGACAAAACTTCCGTGCCCACACCTGCTTGAGAACGGACACAAGCCAGCTATCCATGAAGGTCCGCGGATAACAGCAGGACGAGCAGATTCTCCGGTGCAGGGTCAGCTCAGTGCGGTTTCAGTTTTCGCGATTTCGTGATTTCGCGGTTAATATACTGGAAATCGCTTCTTGCGCGTAAGGTCAGTTAAAGTGTACCCTATAGTGTACCGTTTGGTACGAAAAACCCGCCATACAGCTCTCAAACCCCATTAAAATGGATTGGCACGCTTCTGGCATTTAACCCTTTCAGGTTTAACGTCAAGGATTCTTTCCCGGCGCATGTTTGCCGAAGCAGGAAGAATACCGAAATTAAAAAGGAGCCGAACATGAAACGATTTGCCGGATCTGTTTTCGCCGCAGCATTAATGGGCCTTCTGTTTATCGGGAATCCCGCCCAGGCCGGAGCCCGGGTGGTGGTGATCAAAAAAGCCCCGCCCGCAGTACGGGTAGAAGTGCGTCCCGATCGCCCCTTTCGCAATGCGATCTGGGTGGCCGGGCACTGGGGTTACCAGCACGGGCGCTACGTTTGGGTGAGCGGTCGCTGGATTGCTCCCCGCCACGGGATGACCTACGTTTCCGGCCATTGGAAGCGGGTAAACCACGGCTGGGTTTGGGTGGAGCCGCACTGGCGCCGCATCTGAAGCGGAAACGGCTATCCTTACCAGCTTTGTTCCTCCTCTGCCCAGGAGCTCTCCCTGGCCGCTTTGGGCTGGCCGGGGGAGAGGCGGAAACGGCTGATCATCTCTTGCAAATGCCCTGCCTGCCCGGACAATTCCGTACCCGCGGCGGCGGTTTCTTCCGAATTGGCGGCGATAGACTGGGTGACCTTATCGATCTGCTCCAGCCCCAGATTAACCTGCTGGATACCCTGGGTCTGCCCCTGGGAGGCGGTGTCGATTTCGGTGATCAGGTCGGAGACCCGGGAAACCTGGGTAACGATCTTTTCCAGTGCTTTGGCGGTCTGGGTGGCCAGTTTGGTGCCGTTCTCCGCTTTTTGAACCGAATCCCCGATCAGTTGGGTGGTCTCGTTGGCCGCTCTGGCGCTGCGTTGCGCCAGGTTGCGCACTTCTTCGGCCACTACCGCAAAACCTTTTCCGTGCACCCCGGCGCGGGCCGCTTCCACGGCGGCATTGAGGGCCAGCAGGTTGGTCTGGAAGGCGATTTCGTCGATGACCTTGATAATCCGGGAGATTTCCCCGGAAGAGGTGTTGATCTCCATCATGGCCGAGAGCATCTCCTGCATCTGCTGATTACCCTGGTGGGCGAATCCCCGCGCTTCGTTGGCCAGTTGGCTGGCGATTTTGGCGCTCTCGGCATTGTTGCGGGTTTGGCCGAGAATTTCCGTCATCGAGGCGCTGATTTCCTCAACCGAGCTGGCTTGTTCGGTGGTGGCTTCGGAGAGGGACTGGCTGGCGCGGGCCAGCTGATTGGTGCCGCCATTAATCTCCTCCGCGGAGCCCTGAATTTGCTGAAGAATATCCCCGAGGGACGCCACGGTGCTGTTTACCGCATTTTTGATGGTGGCGTGTTCCCCGCTGTAATTGCCCTCTACCCGGCGGGTTAAGTCGCCCCCGGCGACCTCACTCAAGATCCGGCTGGCCTCCTGAACTGGCGCCACGGTGGAATCCAGGAGTTCGTTGATGCCCTGCAGCAGTTGCTGGTAGCTGCCCTGGAAACCGGCCAGGTCTATCCGTTCGGAGAGCCGGCCGTTGCGGGCGTGGGTGATCAGTTGTCCGGTCTCGGAAAGCAAAGCTTCCAGGTTTTTGCGAATGCCGTTCATCGCCCGGGTCAGGACAATCTGTTTGCCGGGGAGTTCGGGCATTTCCCGGGTCAGATTGCCGCGGGCATAATCGGTCAGGATCTCAGCGGTAATGCGGATGGGGTTTAAAGCGGTAACCAACACATCGTTGGTGCCGGTCAGCAATTCCGCGTAGGCGCCGGTTAAGCGGGACGGGTTGCAGCGGGCATCGGTATCGCCGGCCTTTTGATTCCGGATAACCACCTCGAGCTCTTCCTTTAAGGCGAGCAGGCTTTCCCGCATACGGTCCATGGCAATACCCAGGGTATCGCGCGGGGAGGCGGCCACTTTTTCGCAACTGAGATCTCCGGAAGCCAGTGCCCGGGCGGCGTTGGCTTTTTGTCTCAGGGATTGCAGCATGCTGTTAAACGAGGTGGCCAGGTTGCCGATCTCGTCCCGGGTGGTGGCCTCCACAACAATTTCCAGATCGCCTTCGGCAATGTCCTGCGAGGCCTTTTCCAGGGCTTTAAGGGGGTTGGCGATCTTGCGGGCCAGGTAAAAACCCAGGGCGCTGAATACCACCATCACCAGCAGGAATCCCGACAGAATGCCGGTGCGCATGGCGGCGTATTGGGCGTCGACATCATCCACATAAACCCCGGTGCCGATAATCCATCCCCAGGGCTCAAAGTATTGGGTAAAACCGAATTTGGCCGAAGCTTCCTGTTCTCCCGGTTTGGGAAACCAGTATTCCACGTTGGTCGAGCCGTTGCGGACCGCCCCGTTAACCAGGTCCTGAATAAAGAGATTGCCCTTAACATCCTTCAGGTTCCCGCGAAAAACATTTTCCGCCTCGGGTTTGGGAGGGAGAAGTTGGCAGACGTAATCCTGATTATCGATCCAGAAATAGCCGTTTTTGCCGTAACGCAGGGGACGAATAGCGGCTTTGGCCAATTGCTGCGCCGCTTCCCGGGAAAGGGCCCCGCTTTTTTCCTGCTGCTGATATTCGGCCAGGATGCCCGTGGCGGATTCCACCAGAAAACGAATCGATTCCCGTTTGTCATCAAACATCCGTTGTCGGGCCATCGGCATAAAGTAGGCAAAAACCAGCACCCCCATCATAATGTTGCCCAAAATAATGAGTCCGATAATTTTGGTTCCCAGTTTCCAGTTCTTCATAATCAACCTCTTCAGGCAGTCGCGTGTGAACCCCGAAAATGTTTAAACCTTTATTTGCAGCGATTTTTTTTGAGAAATTGTTGAAAGTCCTTGAGAACAGACGGGGTGTAGGTGAGTTCCGCATCCCCGGTTTCCCATTGCTCCCGGTCCCCATGCCGGGCTTCCACTAACCAGGTAACCGCGCCCAAAACACAGCCGCTGTCTGCCGGGCTGTCCGCAAACCGAAAACGGAAGGCACTGCGCCGCCGGGTTTCGTCGCCCTTCAGGGGTGGTTCGGCCATGGGCCCGGTAATCAGAAAAACCGCCTCGTTTTTGCGAAGCTGGCGGTAGCGAATGCCCTTATCCGAGAGGAAATCGATGGTTTTGAGGCGGTTTTCTTCAACCGATCCGGAAAGTTTGTAGATCAGACTTTCTTCGGGAAAGGCGGCGTTTTCCCGGCTCATGGCCGTTTTTTTGCCGCCTCCCCAAAAGCAACCGCTCAGAGTGGTTGCCAAGAGCATCATCCCGATAAAACGCATACAAACTCCTTTTAAATGCGTATCCCAATTTCGCAATGCGGTGAAAAATCGCGCCGCCGGATCATCAGATCTCAGGCCGCCCAACATGCTATGGTCAGTTGCGAACTCATAAACGTCACCCCGGTATGTCTTAAGCCGGAACGGGATGAAGACCACGACCCACCACCTATGGGGCACTAATAATGATCGGCGGGATTCGCTATAGCTTAGCGCAAAAAAGCAATTTTTGGGGAGAGATAAGGGGGATCAGTTCAAATTGATAAAATCGTTGAGGGCAAAATCCTTGAGAATCTTCATGGGGACGGTTTCCAAAACCGTAACGTGGGTGGCTTTGAGATCCACCTTTGGCGCAACTCCGGCCTGAAAAGCTTCGATCCAGCGCGTCAGACAAATACACCATTTGTCTCCGGGACGCAGGCCGGGAAACCCCAGATCCGGGCGCGGGGTAGTCAGATCGTTGCCCCGCTCGGCGCTGAAGGCCAGAAACGTTTCGTCCATCATGGCGCAAACGATGTGTTTGCCGCGATCTCCCGGACATTCCTTGCACAGACCGTCCCGCATAAAACCGGTCAGGGGATCCCGGGAACAGCTTTCCAGGCGGGTGCCGAGGACGTTCATTTCCATAGGATAAAGGGTTACAGGGTTATAGGGCCATCCAACCATCCAACAAAAACCTACCATTTCCCCCGCTCATAATCAACACCGGGAAATAATTGATTTGTAACTAAATTTTGCTGCCCCGCCATCTTATATTGGGATTCTGTAAGCAGTTTTCAAGTCCGCAGGTTCCATACCGTTAATTATACGGAGCGGTACAAACGCAATTCACCCGACTATCCAAAACCCCGAAAGACCCATCCCTGCTGTCTTGCCGATTCAGCAGATAAAAAGGAGGACGTCAATGATTTCCCCTCACGGCTCTGACAAACTCAATCCCTTGTTCGTGCGCGACGATGCGCAGAGAGCTCAACTCATCAAAGAAGCCGAAGGCCTGCATTCGGTTGTCGTTTGTTCGGCGGCCGCCGCCAATGCGGTGATGCTGGGCAGCGGCTATTTTAATCCCCTCACCGGCTTTATGAACAAAGCCGATGCCCTGAGCGTCAGCCAAAACATGAAAACCGCCGACGGGCTGTTCTGGCCGGTGCCGGTGCTCAATATTCTGGAAAACGCCGAGGGGATCCAACCCGGGGCCAAAATTGCCCTGTGCGATCCCAATGTGGACGGAAATCCCGTTCTGGCCATCCAGACCGTGGCAGCGGTGGAAAGTTTCAGCGATGCGGAAATGACCGGGATGACCCAGAGCATTTTCGCCACCACGGACCCTGCCCATCCCGGGGTCGCCGCCTTCAATTCGGTGGGCAAAATCGCGGTGTCCGGGCCGATCCAGGTCCTTAATTTTTCTTATTTTGAAAGCGAATTCCCGGATACCTTCCGCACCGCTTACCAGATCCGCGAGGAGATGGCCGGATTGGGTTGGGAGAAGGTGGTGGCCTTCCAGACCCGCAATCCCATGCACCGCGCTCACGAAGAGCTGTGCCGCATGGCCTACCGGGATGTGGAAGCGGACGGTATTCTGATCCACATGCTGCTTGGCAAGCTGAAAAAAGGGGATATTCCCGCCGATGTCCGCGACAACGCTATCCGCAAGATGGTGGAGGTTTATTTCGAACCCAATACGGTGCTGGTAACCGGCTACGGCTTCGATATGCTTTATGCCGGGCCCCGCGAAGCGGTTCTGCACGCGGTTTTTCGCCAGAATGCCGGCTGCACCCACCTGATCGTCGGTCGCGACCACGCCGGGGTGGGCAGCTACTACGGGCCGTTCGACGCCCAGACCATTTTCCACGACCAGGTGCCCGAAGGCGCTTTGAAGATCAAAATCTATGAAGCGGACCATACCGCCTGGTCCAAGAAGCTGGGAAAAGTGGTGATGATGCGCGACGTGCCCGACCACGGCAAAGAGGACTTCGTTCTGCTGTCCGGTACCGCGGTGCGCGAGATGCTGGGACGGGGAGAAGCCCCGCCGCCGGAGTTCTCCCGGCCGGAAGTCGCTGAAATCCTGATTCAGCACTACCAAACCGAAGATGCCTAAAACGAAAAGGCCCCGAAGCGATGCTGCGGGGCCTTTTTTTAAACGGCGCAAAATTTTCGTTTCACCGTTTCTCATTTTCCCCATTCCCCAATACCTGTCCCTCCTCCAGCGGCGTTCCCCTCAGGAAGGTTTCCGCGTCCAGACGTTTGCGTCCCTGAAGCTGGCATTCCAGGATGCTCACCGTCCCGGGATTACAGGCGATCAGGATTTGGTCGCCGGCGGCCCGCAGCACGGTACCCGGCTTTCCGGCCTGCTCGTTTTCCGCAATAACACGAGCCCGATAGAGTTTGAGAACCTGATCTCCCAGAAAAGTGTAGGCTCCCGGAAAGGGGGATAGACCCATAATCCGGTTGCGCACCGCCCGGGCCGGCTGGTCGAAGCTTAGCAGGCAATCTTCCCTGGTGAGTTTGCGGGCGGGGGTGGCCAGGCTATTGTCCTGCCGTTGGGGCACCACTTCTCCTGCCGCTATAAGGTCCAGGCTTTTCACCAGCAGTTGGGCGCCGTCTTCCGACAGCCGGTCGTGCAGATCCCCGGTGGTATCCTCCGGATAAACCGGGCGGGGTTCCTGCAAAATGATGTTCCCGGCGTCGATTTCCCGCTGGATGAAAATGGTGGTGATGGCCGTTTGGGAATCCCCGTTGAGGACGGTCCAGTGCAGGGGCGCGGCGCCGCGGTATTTGGGCAGGGCGGAGGGGTGCAGGTTGACGGTTCCTTGGGGGGGCATGGCAAAAACGGCCTCCGGCATGATGCGAAAGGCCACCACCGCAAAAAGATCGGCATTGAGGGCCTGCAGTGCCGCCAGAAAATCCGGCTCGCGCAGTTTCTCCGGCTGCAGCACCGGCCCCAGACCGAGTTCCAGGGCCGCCTGCTTAACCGGGGTGGGGATCAGCTTCTGGCCGCGCCCTTTGGGGCGGTCCGGCTGGGAAACGATGCCCACAATCTGATGCCGGGAGGCGTGAATGGCCCGGAGGGAGGGAACCGCAAATTCCGGGGTTCCCATAAAAACGACGCGTAATCCGTTCAAATCGGTCCTCAGGAAAGTGCGTTTTGGTCGCGGATCTTTTTGAGCCGGGGTTCCAGCAGCTTGCGCTGGATGGTGGGGAGATGGTCGATAAAAAGAACCCCGTCCAGATGATCCAGCTCGTGCTGAAAAACGCGGGCCAGAATGCCGTCGATGTCCTCTTCCACCGTTTCCCCGTCCAGGGTTTGGTAGCGAATGGCCAGCTTTTCGGGACGGTCGACTTCCGCGGAAATGCCGGGGATGCTCAGGCAGCCTTCTTCCATGGTAACCTGACCTTCCTTCTCCAGGATTTCAGGATTGATAAAGGCTTCCGGCTCCAGATCCTCTTCCAGAACGGACATGTCGATCACAAAAATGCGCTTGTCGACATTCACCTGCGGTCCGGCCAGGCCGATGCCGTCCGCCTCGAACATGGTGTCGAACATATTGCGGGCCAGGGTGCGCAGATCTTCATTGAAGTCGGTAATTTCCGTCGCCCGTTTGCGCAGGGTGGGATGTCCCAGTTGTATAATCGGTAATAAGGCCATAGAGAATGATGGTTACATGATTACAGGGTTACAGGTTAGCTTTCTTCGGCTTTTTCGCCTTTCAGGCTGGCAATGGCGCTTTTTTCGATATTCAGTTTGACGTTGTCATCCACCTTGACGATCAGGATTTCGCCCTCATTTTTGAACCCGATCACCTTGCCGTGCACCCCGCCGACCGTCACGACATTGGCGCCTTTTTCGATGTTGCTGAGCATTTTTTCGCGATCTTTGCGCTGCTTGGACTGCGGCCGGATAATGAAAAAATAGAAGATCAGAAAGATCAGGCCGAAATAAAGAAACATGCCGCCGCTGTTGATAATTTCCTGCATAGGTTAAAGCCTCCGCTTAAGTCGTTTTAGTCCTTTTTTGACGTCATTTTGAAATATAGCACTTTTCCGCAAGCCTTCCAATGCCGGGAAACGAAAAGCGAAAAGCGAGCAGCGAACAGCGAACAGATTGATTAATTTCGCTCATCGCTCATCGCTCAT
>JAGRBF010000309.1 GCA_020434205.1 Calditrichota bacterium
GGCCGGTTTTTGAGGGAATCTTCGCTGGCCCAGGTGGAATCGGGAATTTCCTGATAGTATTCCTCGGGGTCCTTTCCCTTGTAGTCGCGCTGAATACAGCGGCCCGCCGGGGTGTAATATTTGGCGGTGGTCACCCGCACCGCCGAGCCGTCGTGCAGGGGGAATTCCTTCTGAACCAGCCCCTTGCCAAAACTGTTTTCCCCGACGATCAGGCCGCGGTCGTAATCCTGGATAGCCCCGGCCACGATTTCCGCCGCGGAAGCCGATCCCCGGTCCACCAGCACCACCAGGGGGTAATTGCGGACCATACGGCGCCCGAATTCATCCGAAAAGTACTCTTCGTCCACTTCCCCGGAGCGACCTTTGGTATAAACCACAATCTTATGCCCCTTAACGAATTTGCCCACCACTTTAACCGCCTCGGTGAGGTAACCGCCGGAATTGCCCCGCAGATCGAAGATCAAACGTTTGAGGTTTTGTTTTTCCAACTCGCGCAGTTTTTCCTCCACCTCGCGGGCGGTAATGGCGGCAAAGCGGGAGAGGGCGATATAGCCGGTGCTGTCGTCCTCCATAAAGCTGGCGGTGATGGTGGTAATGGGGATTTCATCCCGCTCGATGTCAAAATCCAGATAGCCTTTTACCCCGTCCCGCTGTATGGTGACGTTGACCAGGCTGCCCTTGGGACCTTTCAGTTTGTCCGGCACTTCTTCCCGCTCGATCCCATAAGCGCTTTTACCTTCGATTTTAACAATGCGATCGCCCGCCTTGATGCCCAATTTGTAGGAGGGGGAGCCGGCAATGGGGGAAATAACGGTCAGATAACCGTCGATAATGTCGTATTGAATCCCGATGCCTTCGTATTTGCCGCTAAAGTTTTCTTTGTTTTCCTGAGCTTTGTCCGGGGGGATGTAAACCGAGTGCGGATCCAGCTTCTCCAGCATCCCCGAGATTGCCCCTTCCACGGCCGTATCCCAGTCCACCTCTTCCACATAGTACATCTGGGCCAATCTGGCAACGGAAACCAGCTTGCGGATCTGCCCTTCCATATCGGCGCGGATATCGGCGAAGGCGTTGTGGGTCAGGAAAGCCCCCAGGGTCACCAAAAAGATGATGGCACTGGTGAGGAAGGGACGTTTTTTGACAAAACGGGGCATGGACAACACTCCTGGTCTAGTGAGATGGCGGTTCAGATAACGGGAACAGAGCTGGAAACAACAGCTATCTAAGAGTATCGGCGAAAACGGTCAAAAGGTTTGGTCAAATTTGGCAAAGCGGCAATTTTTTATGCGAAAAAACGATCTTCCCAGTTTCCCTCCTCGGAATCCTCCCGGGCCCAGTGGCGCAGCTTGCGGCGGGTGCGGATTTTTACCGCCACAAAACCGGCGATTCCCCCCAGCAAAAGCATCACCCAGAACAGCAGTTCGGCGTTAAACAGCACCAGCCAGCGATAACGCCCGGAGATGGTCTCATACCAGAAATCATTAAAATGCGGGTATTCCATACCGGTGTATTTGGGAAAGGCAGTCGCCCAGCCGGAGATGACCACAGAATCGTGGAAATCCTGCCAGTTGCTGTCCGCCCCAAAACGCTCGCGCAGCAGCATCACCGCGGAGAGGCTCTGCAGATAGGCCAGGTTGGCTTTGTTGGCGGAAAATCCCAGCACTCCGCTGATGGCATCCAGATCCATGATCTGGCGGGCTGCCAGAGCATGCGACAGGGTGATCCCCTCCCCCAGGCCGATGGTTTCCCCGCTGAAGTATTCGGCCAGCCCTTCCACATACCACAGGGGCAATTGCTGGATTCCCAGTTTGACGTCGGTATAGAGATGAACCAGTTCGTGGGTCAGGTTTTCTTCCAGCCCGCGCAAACCGGCCCCCTGCTGGGGCGGGTTGATCAGGATACGGAATTGCCGGGTCAGGTAAAGGGCTCCGGCCCAGCGCGGGAGATTGCGCTCCTGTTGCTCGCTCTCCAGTCCGGTCAGAAGTTCGATGCGCATGCCGGCCGGAACGGTGGTCCGGAAGAAACCTTCCAGGCGGGGACGGGCATTGGCCAGCACCTGATCCACCACCACCGCGCGATTGCGGTCCTCAGGATGGAAAAAGATGGTAAAAGGGCCGCTTTCCAGGCTGTCCCGGGGGGAATCCTGCCCCCACAACCCCGGGGACAGGCACAGGAAAAACAGGAAAACGCGGCAAAAAAATTTGGCGAGAAGCGGTTTCATGAATGATGCCCGGGGTGACTCTCCCGAAAAAGGCGGGCTTCCTCGTGGGCATTGGCTTCATCCACCCGGGCCAGCAACAGGGCGCCGCCGGCAAAGAGGATGACCAGGGCCCCCAGGCTAAAACGGGTGGCCAGTAAGGAGATTTCCCCTTCCGGCAAAAGTCCGCTGCCGGAGGTTTCCAGAATGGCCTTCACCAGAAGTCCGACCGCCCCCATCAGGACCGGTCCGATAACCACCGCCGATTTTCCGATCATATTATAGAAACCAAAAAACTCGCCGGCGGTTTCCGGGGTGGGGATTAATCTGGCAAAATAAGAGCGACTGAGGGCCTGGATCCCTCCCTGAACCAGTCCAACGCCTACTGCCAGGGCGAAAAAATGCAGGGAGTTGGTCATAAACATGCCGCCCAGGGTCAGGATGCCGTAGGCGAAAATCCCGAAAAAGATACCCTTGCGAATGCTGTACTGCTGGGCCATGCGGGTATAGATAATGGCCGCGGGGAAACCCACAAACTGAACCAGCAGCAAAGCGGAGATCAGGATGCTGTCCTCGAAACCCAGGGATTTGCCGTAGTCCACCGCCATCCGGATTACGGTATCGACCCCGTCGATGTACAGCCAGTAGGCCAGCAGAAAGGTGAAGAGGGTTTTGAGGCGGGGCATTTTGGAGAGGGTGTTTTTGAATTCGCGAAAGCCCTGGCTCACCAGGCCTCCCGGTTCCGCGCCGGTCGGGCGTTTTTCTTCAGGCACCCAGAAAATCAACAGGAGGGAAAATACCGCCCACCACAGGGCCACAGAGAGGAAGGCAAAGCGCACCGCCTGGGCGGCGCTTTCCAGCCCGAAGGTTTCCGGCATCAGGGTCATGGCCACATTCACGGCAAACAGGAGGCCGCCTCCCAGGTAGCCCAGCCCATAACCCAGGCCGGAAACCAGGTCCACATCCTCCTCGCGGGCAATGAGGGGCAGCAGGGCGTCGTAGAAGATATTGGCGCCGGAAAATCCCACCGTGCCCAGCACAAAAACCAGCACCGCCATTTGCCAGGCCCCCTGCCCTACCCAAAAAAGAGCGGCGGTCATCACAATCCCGAGGAAGGCAAAGAAGATCAGGAATTTTTTGCGGGCCGATCCCTTATCGGCGATGGCGCCCAGGAGGGGGGCCATCAGGGCGATAATGAGCCCGGCAATGGAATTTCCCATGCCCAGGTAGAAGGTGCTGACGTTGGCGTCTACCCCGGAACTCCAGAAATTTTTGAAGAAAATGGGAAAGAAACCCGCCATAACGGTGGTGGCGAAAGCGGAATTGGCCCAGTCGTAAAAGGCCCATCCCCAAACCGTTTTATCGAAGGAGAACAATTTTTTGAGGGATGCAATCATGGACGGCTTCGCTGTGAGGGTGAGTGCCGGACTGCGGAAAAAAAAACTGCCCGGCGGTGAGGCCGGGCAGCGGAGCTTTAAAGCTGTTTCTGAACGTGCTGGACCACCAGATTGATGATGGACTTGAGGGTATCGAATACCCCCGTCCCCTTGATCGCCACCCCCTCGAAGGAGGGCACATTGAAGAAGTTGAGCTTCTTCTGGAGAATGTCCATCGATTCGGTATTGGGCAGATCGCGTTTGTTGTACTGGATAACCCAGGGAAAGTTTTCCAGAGAGTATCCCATGGACATCAGGTTGTTTTCCAGGTCCAGCAGGGTTTCGATATTGCCTTCCATGCGGTCCTTCTGAGAATCCGCCACAAATACCACCCCGTCTACCCCGTTGAGGATAATTTTACGGCTGGAGGCATAATAAACCTGTCCGGGAACGGTATACAGGTTGAACTTGGGCTTTTTGCCTTTGATGCGTCCAACTTCAATCTGCATAAAGTCAAAAAAGATGGTGCGGTCTTCCTTGGTTTTCAGGGTCACCAGTTCGCCGGTTAAGGAAGGATCGAGCTTGGAGTGGATGTATTCCAGGTTGGTGGTTTTCCCACTCATCCCCGGTCCGTAATATACGATCTTGAGATTGATTTCTTGGAGCGCCCAGTTAATAAACATCGTTTACGTGCCTCGCTTTAAGTGTTCAGCTGTTGTCTCACAACCTGGGTAATAGACCTGTGGGCTTATTTGAAGGATTCATCCAGCATGTCGCCGAGCATGCTGCTGAAGTCCTGATCCAGAATTTTGCTGGCATCGTCGCCCTGTTCCGAGGACTCGAAAACGTTGAGCAGATTCTGAATGGCTTTTTTGGTGTAGATCCGCACCAGACCCAGGGTTACGCTGACGTCGAAAACCACCACCAGGAAAAAATTATCCCCAACGTTGGATAGGTAGACATTGCGTTTTTCCCCTTCGTGGAAGAGCAGTTTGAACTTGGCGTCTTCCCCGACCAGCTTGGCCATTTCCGAGGTTGCCGCAAAGTCGCTGGCGGCCAGAGCGGAAAGGATCTGGGTATTGATGTCGTCCGTATTGCCCCGCTGGGTGATCAATTGCCCACTGATATCAGCCAGAAGGATGGTGGAAGCCTTGGTTTTGGCGGCCAGTTCGGACAGGACCTTGGTGATCTGGTCGAACTGCTTGGCAGTCAAAATAATTTGCCGGCTGCCATCCTTGAGTTTCTTTACTTGTACCATGGTTTGGGATCTCCCTGTAAAGGTTCTAGAAACGTCCGATTGTCGATCGCGTTTTGAGGCGCTCCAGGCTGGTCTTCAGACTTTCGCGCATCCGGTCTATCGCTTCGCCCAGCATTTGAAGCTCATTTTTAACTTTTACTTCCACGGGGGCGTCAAAATTGCCCATGCTGATCTCTTTGGCCGCATCCACCAAATGTAGAACGGGGCGGGTAACCTGCACCGTGATAATCATCAAGGCGACCGCGATGGCCGCCAGGGTTCCGATAGCGATAATCAGCCCGATGTAGAGCAGGGGGGTCCGCACCTGATCGGCCACGTAGGCTTTGCGCAGGCCCACCCGAACGTAACCCAGCAGCCCTTCCTTAATGGGTAGGGTGATGTCGTAAATATCGCGGCCGGCCACGGTAATTTCGTGTTGGGCAAACTGCTGACCTTCGGAAAAGTCCAGGGATTCGTATAAAGAAGGATCGACCAATTCCGCCGGAACATCACCGGTATAGGTATGTGCCGCTACATTATAATCAGCATCGACAATAAGAACATACTCATTACTTAAATAATTTCGGTAATTTTCCAGAATTTTTCGCAATCCGACCGCATCTTCTTCGATTAATCGTTCGGCGGCCAGCTCGCTGATGCTGCCGGCGATAATCCGCCCTTGCATAATCAGGGAGTCGGTAAGGGTTCGGTTGAGGTAAAAAGAGGCGACAAAAATGACCAAACCGCTAAAAAGGATAGCCCCGATAAGGATATATATGGCTATTTTGACCCGAAGATTCATATCTCGCCTTTCCGTATGCGACTTTAGACTATGGCTTTGATCGTTTCAAGCATGCTTTTTTCAAATTTGTAACGGTGTTCCGGATGGGAAATTTCCAGGCTGATCAGCTCCACCAGCAGGGGAACCTGACCGGGCTCCAGGGTATCGCGAGTGCGCTTGAGCTCGGTCAGGATATCTTCCAGAATCACGCTGGCCACCGGACCCAGGTGCAGGGTAAACTCGTATTCCACCTTTTCCAGCAGGCCTTTGGGTATGTCGCGCTGCACCGGCGCCGAGGCATCCAGCATCACCAGCAAACCCTCCTCTTTCAGGCGGCGGAACATGGCCCGGGTTTCCTCCCAGCTCAGGGCCAGGATTTCCCCGATTTGTCCCACACTTTTGACCCCATCCAGTTGGGTGACGATCGCCCATTCCAGAGAACGCAGTTTTACCTCAGAGGGCGATCGTTTGTGGCTCAGTTTGAAAACCATATCCGGGAGGATGTCCGGCTTACTTTTTTCAGCCATTGGACTGATCCTCCAGCATGTTCTCCAGCATTATTTTTTCCACATCATCCAAAGAGACCGATTTGATTTGGAAAAACTTCTTGCCGCTGAGCTTCTTCATCCATTTCTGAACCTTGCGATTTTCCAGGAAGTCATGCAGGTTCACGTTTACCGCCAGGCGCAACATGGGCACCGGGGTGGAGAGGCGCGCAATGATCACCAGGTAAAAATGGGAGTGAGAGCGCGCGTAAACCAATCCCCTGTCGAAGGGGATCATGATTTCCCCGAAATCGTAGTTCAGGTGTTCCAGAACCCCGAAGGCGTGCAAAAAAGTCTCGCCCACATCGGTAAAAATACCCGGATTATACTTGGGTATGGCCCAGGAATCCAGCACGGAATTGGCATTATCATACAGGATTACCGCTTCCACGCCGGTGATTTCGGTCAGGTCCTTAAAAAACTTTTCTATCATTAAGCAAATCCCCGGAAAATTTGCATCACCGTTTTATGCGGGTCAAAACCGGGGCGGTTCAGGTCCACCTTCTCCGCCATTTTGCCCACCTCCGCCGCCACCAGGGCGACATCCAGCTTTTTGAAGGGGCGCGGCGGCACCTGCAAAAAGGCTTTGTTCAACACAATAATCATGCCCTGAACAAAGGTCGGATAATGGATGATCCGCGTGATGTCAAATCCCTCTGGCGACAGCCGGACAATGCCTTTTCGGGGGTCCAGAAACGGATAATGGTCGGTATTGTCGTTACAGACCTTCTCCAGCAATGGGTAAAATTTATTTTTTTTGAAATAATCGTCCATGATCCCACGCAACAATTGCAATATTTCTCCCCAAAAATGCACAAAAGGTTTGTGAATCCATGGAATAACGAACGATTCATCCTCGTTGATGCTGGTCGGATTGAGCACCTGATAGGCCTTTACCCGCGGCTGGATCAGCTCGCCGATCTCCAAAAACTTGTTGAACACCTGCTCTCCGGAGGCGATTCGTCCGGTGCCGGACATAATCACCGCTTCCACCGAGGTTCCTTCCAGAAAATAGACCGTCCCGTTGCCGCGCTTCCCGCTGAACTGCAGGTCCACGTAGCCGGTAAGTCCTTCGTTTTCAAGCATTTCGAACACGTGAGTGAGGGCGTAGTTGCCCAGGTCGTTTTCATCCTTGTAGAGAGTGGCCTGCAGGGCGTATCCCAGGGCCAGGGCAATTTCGCTGGCCAGGTCGTAAACCTCCAGGGTTCCTTCCGGCTCCACCCCTTTTTCCAGCACCTTCAGCACCGCCGGCTCCCCGGTCAGGTAAACGTCCTGTTCCGAGGTATAACCTTCGATCATGCGGCCCGTATCAAACACCAGCACCCCTTCGAAGCCCCAGAAGTTCAGCTTCAGATACCCGCTGAAGCGATTTTCGAACAGATCCTGCAGGAGGTGGTCGAAGCGGGTAAAGGAAGTGCTCAGATTTTTGTGTTTCTCAATTCCCTGGGGCAGCAGCACGGTCGGTCCTTATTTCACAGAATTGATTTGTTTCAGCACTTTTTTCACCATAAAGGTAAATTCCGGTGCCACCACTTTGTGATCGGTCTCCAACACCACCAGATTGGGGCGAAACTCAAAAATGAACAGGTAGCCCTTTTCCCGCCGCAGCAGAATGTATTGGAACATGTCCGAATAAAAGAGGTTGAGCATCTTTTTCAGTTTGTACCAGACGAAGGTCAGCGACAGGGGATGGATGCCGTCTTCGATTTTCCCCTCCACCACCTGCCCGTTATAATTGAGCACAAAGACATTTTTAACGCTGCGCAGCCCGGAAAGCAGATCGAACATTTGCTGGGGAATGGGGGCGTTGATCACCTTGCGCTCGTCCAGGAGGCGCAGCCCTTCCAGCATAATGGAATTCCAGGGAATGGTGATGCTCTGGCGGGGCGCTTCCACCCCGGATTCCACGATAAACTGTCCTTCGTCCAGGGCCAGCATTTCGTGCACCGCCCGCTCCCCTTCGAAGGGACCGTATTCCGCGTGGATAATGGCCCCGCGGGCAAAAAACACCGCCCCGCTTAAATCGGGTCCCTGCACCGAAACCTTGGCGACATTGCGTTCATTACAATTGATCTGAATAATGTTGGCCAGTTTAAGGTCTTTTAGATTTCCGACAAGCGCCATAAATCACGATCCGAGCAATTTTATCACCAATTCCTTGAGCTCCTTGATATCAAAGGGCTTCTCCACATACTGATCGGCGCCCAGCCGTTGGGCGTCCTCCCGCCTTTCCTGCGAGCCGTAGGCGGTTATCACCACCACCTGGGTGTCCGGCTTTTGTGCTTTAACCTTTTCCAGCAGTTCCAATCCGCTCATGCCGGGCATGGCGATGTCGGTAATCACCAGATCGAAGGGGGCTTCGCTGAAGCGATGCCAGGCCTGCAGCCCGTCCGGGGCGGTAATAACCTCGCAGGCGATGGGGGCGTTGATGAAGGTCTGGTAGAGGCTGAAGGTCAGCGTTTCTTCATCATCGACGATCAGGAGACGTTTGGGATGGCTCATGCCGTGGTATCCTTCACTTCATCAGTAGGCCAGCGCACGTGAAAGCGCGTTCCCCGGCCGGTTTCGCTTTCCACCTCGATGGTGCCGCCGTTCTCGCTTACCAGGCGGCTGCAGATCGACAGGCCCAACCCCACCCCGCTGGACTTGGTGGTAAAAAACGGGTTAAAAATTTTGGCCTGGGTTTCC
Source organism: Calditrichota bacterium (assembly GCA_020434205.1). Classification (GTDB taxonomy): domain Bacteria; phylum Calditrichota; class Calditrichia; order RBG-13-44-9; family J075; genus JAGRBF01. Next base: position 8,825 of record JAGRBF010000309.1, read on the forward strand.
GCGGAAATCCCCGGGCCGTTGTCGGCGACCGTCATGCGCACCATTGCGCCGTCCCGGCGGGCATTTACCGAGATAACCCCATTGCCGTCCAGCACATCCATGGCGTTCAGAAACAGGTTGATCAGCACCTGCTCTACCTGCTGGTCGTCCGCGAAAATGGCGGGCAGGTCTTCCGGGCAATCCACCCGAAGGTCGATTTCCTTTTTCTTGAACTGGGCTTCCAGGAGCAGCCGCACGTGATCGACCATATCGGCCAGGCGGCAGAGTGCCGGCTCGGGACGCGCAGGGCGGGCAAACTTGAAAAACTCCTTGAGCAGAGCGTTCGCCTTGTCCACTTCGCGGATAACCCGGCGCATCAGCTCGGCCTGCAGATCCCCCGGAGGAAACTGGTCCTCCAGTACCTGGGTCGCGGCCTTAATGCCCGCCAACGGATTGCGAATTTCGTGAGCGATTCCGGCTGAAAGTTCCCCTAGCAGAGCCATGCGCTCCATCTGCTCCATGCGACGGCGGAGGTGGTGCAATTCCGTAACGTCCTGAAACAGCAGGACAATACCCTCTACCTGATTGGCCTTGTCCTGAAAAAAAGCTGCGGTAATGCCGGCGACGACCGTCTGCCCATCCAGGCGGCGGATGCGCAGTTCCAGGTTGTCCAGACGCCCCTGCTGCTCGTCGCAGATATTCAGCAGCAGCCGGGCCTCTTCCGGCGATTCGAAAATAGGTTCGAAGGGGGCATCCAGTAAATCCGCTACCCGGGTTTTCAGCAGCTCCGCGGCCGCCCGGTTGGCGAAAGTGATCCGCCCTTGCAGGTCGATGGTGATCAACCCGGCATTAATATGCTGAATAATACTCTTGTGAAAATGAAAAATCTGGTTAATCAGACGATCAGATGCTGGCGATTCCGTGCTGTTTTCGCGCGCCTCAGCAGCATTCCCGAGGTCAATGGGCTCCTGCTCATTAATAATTCTGGAATTCAAAAGCGAAAAAATCTGCTTTTGTCTCCGCAATTTTGAGGTCATGCACGGCACATCCTAGTATGAAAATATGCGCTAAATATATGAAACGATTGAAGCAAAATAAACCGTTTTTTCACCGGCGCAAGGGTAAATGTATTTATTTTTACCACCCTTTTTAACACCCTCCCGGGGACCCTCCCCCCGCCACAACCCGTCAAAACTTCTCTTTCACCTTTTGTGCCACAGGAACGCGTAATCTATCATTTTTTATATATTTTTCTCAAAAGACCTTTTTTTTGTCCGATAACCGGATTAAGACACCCGAAACCCTATCCGAAAAAGTGAGCAAAATTTTTACACATACACCATTTCCCCTTGATTTCCGGGGGTTATAACCGTACTATTTTAGTATGGCGTGAAACCTTTTCGACCGGACCGCAGTTTTATGCAGATTCATCTTCAGCGGGGGTGGCGTCCTACCCACAGGGCGTCAGGATAGGGCTGTCCGGTGCAAGTTTTATTGTCGCGCTTCGGTAGACGTGGTTCAGGACGGATCAACCGGAGGCCAGGAGAAGGCTGTTTATGAAAAAAAATCTCTTTTCATCCCTCAGCTCGCTGTTTACCGAGGCAGAGAGCACCAACCTCCTGCTGGATTACTTCGCCAACTTTACCCAGAACGTCCTCATTGCCGGGGACTTCAAGACCATTCTCAACAGCTTCCACGACGAGCTCTACAAGATTTATCTCAATCAAAAAATTGAGTTTATCCTTTGGCAACCCGGGCAGGCCCCGGTCAAGTTTGCCTACAATACCCAGATCGGTCAGATGGCCCCGGTGGCGGAATTCCGGGAGCGCAACACCCTCTATAACTTCGTGCTGGAACGCCAGAAAACCGTCCTGACCAACAATTACCCCATTTTCTGCAAGAATCTCAATCTGGACGCCATGGATCTGCCCGCCAGCGCCTGGATCGGGGTTCCCATCAAAGTGCGGGACAAAGTGCTGGGCGCGGTGGTGATCTGGGATGAAGACGAACGGCATTACTTCCGGCTGCAGGACCGCCAGTTCCTGAACAGCACCGCCCAGATCGCCGGATTCGCCCTGGAAAACCAGTATCTCTCCGGCTATATCGCCGAAAAAAACGGGTCGATGAAAATTTTCGACCAGGTTTCCCCCACCGCCACCCCCGGCAATTCCACCCGCCGGGTTATCGAACAACTTCTCAACTCGGTGGTGCTGCAGCACAACGTGCGCTACGCCGGGGTTTTCCTGCGCTCCCGCCAGAAAAATCGCTGGCGCCTCCTCAACGAACATTTTCAGGACGACCTTTTTTCGGAAACCGGGCTGGGGGTTCTGGAAGGTCTGCATAAACTGCCCAAGGAGCCCTTCCTCAAACATCAGCAGCTCTTCTGGCATCAGGAACGCGGCGAAGGGCACATGCTGCAAACCAGCCTGGGCAAACTGACCGAAAAATTCCCGGTCAATGCCTTTATGCTCCTGCCCTTTCAGGTCAACAACACCTTCCTGGGGGCTTTTGTGGTGGCCTTTCAGCGGGACCAGCAGCAGCTTTCCCGGGAAGAGCAGCAACTGCTGCAGTTCATTTTTTACGTGATCGCCCAACTGATCGAAAAGAAAGTGGTGGCCGAGCAGCAGAAAAAAACCGAAGGATACCTGCAGCATCTGGAGCGCATGAAGGTAACCGGCGAACTGGCCAGCGGCACCGCCCATCACCTCAACAATATCCTGAGCGTGATTATCGGCAAGGGTCAGCTCCTGCAGCGCAGTCTGGCCGGAACCGACTACGAACGGGACATCAAGGTGCTACTGCAGGCCGCGGCCGACGGGGCCAAAAGCATCGACCGCCTGCAGCGCTACGCCTCTCACGGGGAAATGGACGAAGGCGGAGAAAGCAGCGCCCTCAACCTCAATTTTCTGGTGCAGGAAGTGGTGGAGATCGCCCGCCCGCGCTTCGAAGGCGAGGCCCAGTCCCGTGGGATTCACTACGAGCTGGACCTTACCCTGGGAGAGACCCTGCCGGTTCTCGGGGATGCCCCGGCCCTGCGGGAGGTCATTCTCAATCTGATCAACAATGCCCTGGACGCCATGCCGCGCGGGGGCAAACTCTCCATCCAGACCACCCTGCGCAACGATCGGGCCCTGGTGTTCGTCAGCGATACCGGCATCGGGATTCCCGAGGAGATCCGCAGCAAAATTTTCGAGCCCTTCTATACCACCAAAGGCAAACAGGGCAACGGTCTGGGCCTCAGCATTGCCGCGGAGATTATGCGCAAGCACAACGGCAAAATTTTCGTGGATTCCATTGCCCGCAAAGGCTCCATTTTTATGCTGGAATTCCCCACCGCCAGCGGCGGGGACGTCACCATGCCGGAAACCCCGGAGGTGGCCTTCTTCCAGCGCCTGGGCTACAAAGTACTGTTGGTGGAGGATGAGGGCATTGTGCGGGAAACCCTCACCGAGATGCTGGAGGAAGAGGGCTGCGAGGTGCTGGCGGCCAACAGCGCCCGGGACGCCCTGCTCAAGTTTCAGAAATTTACTTGCGACGTGGTCTTCGCCGACCTCAGCATGCCGGGCATGAACGGGGTGGAACTGGCCGGCAAACTCAAGCAGATCAATCCCACCATTCCGGTTTTTATCGTCACCGGCTGGAACAAGGCGGACGTGCCGTCCGGCAACGGTTCCGCGGCGATCGACGGCATCATCCACAAACCCTTCGACATCGAAAAAATTCGCCTGGAGCTGGTGCGCGCGGTAAACCGGCGGTAGCGAGGAGCGAGGAGCGAGGAGCGAGGAGCGAGGAGCGAAATCTAATCAGTCCGTTCGCTTTTCGCTTTTCGCTTTTCGCTTTTCGCTTTTCGCTTTTCGCTTTTCGCGGTTCGC
>JAGRBF010000001.1 GCA_020434205.1 Calditrichota bacterium
CTTGTTGGTGGCGGCGATGATGCGCACGTCCGCGAAAACCGGGCGGGTTCCCCCGACCCGATAGAACATTTTTTCCTGCAGAAAACGCAGCAGCTTCACCTGCAGCTCCAGGGGAAAATCCCCGATTTCGTCGAGGAAAACGTCCCCCTTGCTGGCCCGTTCAAAGAGCCCGATGTGCTGCTGGTGGGCGCTGGTAAAGGCTCCCTTTTCGTGACCGAACAGCTGGCTTTCCAGCAGGGAGGCGGGCATATTGGCCACATCCACCACCACGAAAGATTCCTTGCTGCGGGTGGTGCTGTTGAGGTGAATGGTGCGGGCGATCAGCTCTTTGCCGGTCCCGCTTTCTCCGGTAATCAGCACCGTGGATTCGTTATCCTTGCCGGCCCGCCCGGCCAGGTCGAGGGTTTTGCGGATCACCGCGCTTTCTCCCACGATCTGATCCTGCTCTCCCCACAGCGCCAGATTATTTTGCAAATCCTGTACCTTTTCCGAAAGGCGCAGGTTGGCCAGCCACAGGCGGCGGGTTTCCAGAAGTTTTTCCACCTTCAGCAGAATTTCATCCCGGGAAAAATCCTTGGTGATGTAATCCTGAGCCCCGGCCTTCATGGCGTTGACGGCGCTCTCGAAGGAGCCGTAGGCGGTCATCACCAGCACCGGAATGCGGGGATAGCTGCGGTGGATCTCCGCCACCAACCCCAGCCCTTGTTCCTCCCCGGGCAGGCGCAGATCGACCACCGCCAGGTCGTATTCCCCCTTCCTGAGAAGCTGGCGGGCGGCCGCCACATGTTCGGCTTCCGAGATCTCCGCGGGCAGGGCGCGCAGGATCAGGCTTAGTCCCCGGCGGGCGTTGGGCTCGTCGTCAATGATCAGGATGCGGTTCATCCGCTACCTCCGGAATGGGTGATACGGCCGGCAGGGAAATGCTCATACAGGTTCCTTTTCCGGGTGCGCTCTTTACGTCGATGTGCCCCCCGTGGCGCCGGATGATCTCCCGGGTAATGGCCAGCCCCAGGCCCCGGCTTTGCCCGCGGGTGGAATAAAAGATGTCGAAAATTTTATCGATTTGTTCGGCGGGAATTCCCGCCCCGCTATCGCGGACATCGATGCGCAGCAGCTCCTCGGCCGCCAGGAATTCGGTGGACACCGTCACCGTTTTGTCCACCCCGGAAGCCTCCAGGGCATTGGAGATGAGGTTCTCCAGGGCCACCTTAAGCTGCTGGGCGTTCCCCATCAACTTAAAGTTCCGCCCGGTAAATTCCAATTGCACCGGCAGATAGCTCAGGTTGGCAAAATGCCCGCTGATCTCCCCGAGTACGGTGTGGATGTCCACCGGGGCCTGGTCTCCCCCGGTACGGGTGGCGAATTCGAAGGAATGCAGCAGGGCGTTTTTGAGGTGCAGAACCCCCTGGTAAAGCTCGCGCACGTACTCGAAGCGGGGATCCCCGGGCGGCATGTCGTGATACAGGGCTTCGATCATCATACGCAATCCGTCTACCGGATTTTTGAGATTGTGCAGAATCCCGCTGGAAAAGGAGCCGATGGCGGCCAGCTTGTCGCGCTCGCTGGCGTCGCGGAAAATGCGGATATGGGTGAGGGTGTTGGCCAGCTGGGGCACCAGGAAATCCACCATGGAACGCGTTTCCGCATCCGGCGGGGCCAGTGCGGTGGTGTTGTTGCGGTCCGCTCCGGCCGGAATTCCCGCCGCCAGAACCGCCTTCAGTTCCCCCTCCTTAGCCACCGGCCGCAGCAGAATCTCCCCTGCCCCGCCGGTGGTGTCTCCCTCCCGGATCAACCTGGGCAGCAGCATGCCGGGCACATCCACTGAGGGGTTCTCCTCCCCGGCCAGGGTGGTCACCTCGCGGCGCTCCAGATGGAAGCGGCTGCGCAGGGAAGGTAATTTTTCCCCGCCGGCGAATTTCCTCAGAAAAATGTTGCCGTGAGGCTGGTAGAGATAGACCGCCACAAAATCGAAGGGATAAATCTCCAGCAGGGCTTCCCCGAAAATGGCGACGGCCCGATCGGCAATCTGGGCGTTGGATAAACTGACCCCGGCCTGCTGCAGGCTGCGGCGGATTTCCGCCTGGCGCTCATTGCTTTTTTTGATCGGCTCATTAACGGTCACCAGCACCGCCAGGGCGAAGAGGATCATGGCGAAGGGCAGCAAATGGTAGAGCAGCCCCTGGTCCCGGGGCAGGGAAAAGGCCAGGATGGCGTACAGGGCGATCACCCCCAGCACGTAAATCACGGTATGGGTGGGGCGCCAGCGATAGCGCTTTTCGATGAAACGCACGCTCAGCAGCAGCAGCAGAACAAACAGCAGCAATTTGATGATCTCAAAGAAGATGTGCGGGGTGTGCAGAAACTGGCGGATGAAGCGGGCGGTGCTGTAGAAGATTTGGGTGAACTGCCCGGCCTGATCCACCCGCAGGGAGGCGCCCCGCGCCAGATTTGAGAAGAAAAACGCGTCGCCGTTCAAAAAGCGCACCTGAACATCCACCGCCGCGGCCTCTCCGATGCCGAGCAGAAAACCGCCCTCGTTTTGGGAGAAATAACCGTTGCTGAGCACCAGTTCGCGGAAGGCGATCAATCCCGATTCGCTGCGCCCGCTGCCGGCTTCCCAAATCCAGATTTTGGTCCCCAGGGCTTCCCGGGTATCCTGAACTCCCACCGGCTGAATATGAATGAAGGCGGAATCCCGCCGGGTGTTTTCCAGCAGGGAGGACCAGAAATCGCGGTTGCCGACCACCAGATCGGGATCGCGGTCCCCATCCACATCGGCCGCGGCCGCCCCGGTGTTGAAGCCGCTCAGGTAGCCGGCCTTGGAATAGACCCGGCTCTCCGCCACCTCCCGGAAAACCCCACCCGGGGTGGCCAGATACAGCAGATCCGCACCGAATCGGGACACGAACAAATCCACCCGGCCGTCCTGGTCAAAATCCGTGGCCACGGCGGTGTAGCTGCGGCCCTCCGGCTGGATTCCCCGGGCCCGGGTCTGGTCGGCAAATCGCCGGGCGGCATCATCCCAGATCAGCAGTTGGTCCCGGCCGTCCTCGGTGCACAGGAACAGGTCGTTGAGGCCATCCCCGTCGAAGTCCGCCACCGTCGCCCCGTTTACAAATGCCGAAACCGTTAAACCGGCAAAGGGCGCCCCATTGCTGCGCCAGCCCGCCCCGGAGCGGTTTTCCAGCAGAATGGGGCCGGTTTGTTGAAAAAAAAGCACCAGGTCGGTGAGGTGATCTCCGGTAAAGTCCGCCGCGGCCAGGGCGCGCAGCCCGGTCTGGGGCAACTGAAGGGTGTCCAGATTCACCTCGGCAAAGCGTAGGTATTTTTGGTTGCGGAAAAGCCGCAGACCCTCAAATTCATCCACCAATGCCAGATCGGGATAACCGTCCAGGTAAAAATCGCCCAGCACGCCCGCGGAAATGTTGAGGTCCTGGGGCAGCTGGTTCTGTTCGGTCACGTTCTGGAAAATCGCCTGCCCCCGGTTGGCCAGCAGTTGGGTGGTGCCCCTTTTGCCGCACAGGAGCAGATCGGTATCCCCGTCCCGGTCCAGGTCCGCAGCCAGGGCCCCGGTCTCGAATTTCTGAAGGCCCTTGCGGGACTCGATATCCCCGCCGGTTCCCGAGGTGATGGTATAATCGCGGAAAAAGCCGCTGCCGTCGTTGAGCAGCAAATGGTTGAGGCTGCGCTCGCAGGTGGTGTAAATGTCCACCAAACCGTCGCCATTGAAGTCCGCCGCGGTGACCCCATGCACGTCGTCGATGAGGTCCATCAGGTGGCGGGTCCCCAGATAGACCTGATCGCGAAAGAGAAAATCCGGCTGGCGGATTCCCGGATTCTGCTGATCGGGCTCGCCGTAGCGCAGGATCACCCCGCGCCCCCCGACAATCCAGCCGTCGCTTTCCCCGACCATTTCGATATCGTGCAGGTCCGCCTCGGTTTGAGTGGGAAGCTGCTTCCACTCCCCCTCCTCATAAGCGAGCAGAACTCCCTTGGCCCCCACCGCAAAACCGCGCCGGGCGGAGAGCATATCCACCGCCCAGATATTTTCCGTGGTGGGACTGGCCTCGGCGCTGAGCTTTCCGTCCAGGTAGTGCAGAATGGTTCCCTGATCCCCCACCAACCAACCTTCCTCAAAGGAGACGAAATCCATATCCCGCAGAAGTTGGGTCCGGGGGTTGTACAAACGCTCCCAGCCGTCATGAAATTCCAGGATGGCCCCGTTTTCCCCCGCAATAAAATAATGTTCCGGCGATAACATGTGAACGCTGCGAAAGTCCGCGCTTACCGGCAGGTTCAACATACGCAGACCGTTTCCGGTGAGGGCGAAGGCCCCTCCCTCTCCGGCGGCAATTACCGTGTGGGAACTGCTGAAGTCCAGGGAGCGGATTTTTAAGGGGAGGTTGGCGGTTGCGGGGCGCCAGCGCCGTCCGTCGTATTCCAGCAGGCGATAGCTGCGCGAATCCACCTCGTTAACGGCAATCCACCCCTGGTGTTCGTTCATCATGCGAACGGTGTAGAAATCGCCCCAGGCCCCCTCGCCGGCAAAGGCGGAATCGCCCTCTTCCCGGCTGCGGGAAATAATATTGTGCAGGGAGTCTTCGATCACCCAATCCAGCCCGTCGAATTGCAGGATCAGTCCGTCGTAGGAAATGGCCCGGCCGTCCCCGGGAGAAAGCATATCCAGGCGCGCCAGGTTCTGATGGGTCGGGGACTCCACCAGATGCCAGGACTGGCCGGGAAGCAGGGTGGAGCAGAGGGCCAGAAAGGCCAGGGTGCGCAGGAGCAGGGTCATGGTTTAAATTACGCCATGGCGGGAAGATAGCCAACGGCAAAGGGAGGACCCCACTGCGGGAGTCTCCGGGTATGGGAAGGGCCGAAATATGCCGATAATGACATCAGAAGATTATTTCCGCCAAAATGTGAGCCGTAATTATTATTTTTTGGGGTTCCTCGCCCAAACGGCAATCATCTAACTTCATATCACCCGTCATATAGACCCAAACACCAGTAGTGAGGTCATCATGGATTACGAAAAGGAAGCACTTGCGTATCATCGCCAGGGCAGAAACGGCAAGATCGAGGTTACCACCACCAAGCCGTGCTCGACCCAACGGGACCTGTCCCTGGCCTATACCCCGGGGGTGGCCGGTCCCTGCCGGGCCATTCACCGCAACCCGGAAGACGTTTATCAATATACCGCCAAAGGCAACCTGGTCGCCGTGGTCAGCAACGGCAGCGCGGTCCTGGGCCTCGGCAACATCGGGGCGGCAGCCGGTAAACCGGTCATGGAGGGCAAGGGGGTATTGTTCAAGCGTTTTGCCGACGTGGACGTCTTCGATCTGGAGCTGGATACCGCCGATCCCGATGAAATTATCCGCACCGTCAAACTGCTGGAACCGACCTTCGGGGGGATCAATCTGGAGGACATCAAGGCACCGGAATGTTTTTACATCGAAGAAGAACTCAAGAAGCAGATGAACATTCCGGTTTTTCACGACGATCAGCATGGCACCGCCATAATTTCCGGGGCGGGCCTTTTGAACGCACTGGAGCTGGCCGGCAAAAAAATCGAAGCGGTCCGGATCGTGGTGTTGGGCGCCGGGGCGGCCGGAATTGCCTGCGCCAAGTTTTACATGCAACTGGGCGCCCGGCAGGAAAACATCATCTTTGTCGACAGCAAGGGCGTTATTTATAGCGGGCGTCAGGAGGGTATGAATCCCTACAAGGAAGCGTTTGCCGTGGAAACCGAGGCGAGAACCCTGGCCGAGGCGGTCCGGGGAGCGGACGTTTTTATCGGGCTTTCCGGCGCCAATCTGCTAACCGGAGAGATGTTGATGGGGATGACGGAAAATCCCATCGTTTTCGCCATGTCCAACCCGGATCCGGAAATCAGCTACGAAGAGGCCAGCACCGCCCGCCCGGACGCCATCGTGGCCACCGGGCGCAGCGATTACCCCAACCAGATCAACAACGTGCTGGGATTCCCCTTCATCTTCCGGGGCGCGCTTGATGTTCGGGCCACCCAGATCAACGAGGAGATGAAGATCGCCGCCGCGCAGGCCCTGGCCAAACTGGCCCACGAGCCGGTGCCGTATTCGGTGATCAAGGCCTACCGCCTCAAAAATCTCACCTTCGGTCGGGAATACCTTATTCCCAAACCCTTTGATCCCCGGGCTTTGATCTGGGTTGCCTCCGCGGTGGCCAAAGCAGCCATGGAATCCGGGGTGGCACGGGAACACATCGAGCTCGAGACCTACAAGGAACAGTTGGAAAACCGCCTGGGCCTGTCCCGCCACATTATGCGCAAGTTCATCAACAAGGCCAAAAAGAGCCCCAGGCGCATCGTCTATCCGGAAGGGGAACACGATACCATCCTCAAGGCCTGCGAAATTATTCTCGACGAGGGCATTGCCCATCCCATTCTGCTGGGCCGGCCGGAAGTGATCGAGAAGAAGCTGCGCAACCTGAACGTCGATATTCTGAACGGGGTGGACATTATCGATCCCCGCCAGTCCCCCAGGCTGGAGAGTTACGCCAACACCCTCTACGAGGTGCGGCAGCGCAAGGGCATGATCCGCAAGGAAGCCGAGCAGTTGATCCGGGATCCCAACTACTTTGCCACCGTGATGGTCAAAACCGGGGATGCCGACGGCATGGTGGCCGGCCTCACCCAGCATTACGCCGACGTTATCCGGCCGGCGCTGCAGGTTATCGGAATGCGCCGGGGGGTGCGAAAAGTTGCCGGGGCCTACCTGATGATTCTTAAGGAGAACACCTACCTGTTCGCCGACGCCACGGTCAATATCGATCCCGACAGCGAAGATCTGGTCAATATCGCCACTTTGTGCGCCAACCGGGCCCCGCTGTTCGGCATCGACCCGCGGATCGCCATGCTCTCCTTCTCTAACTTCGGCAGCTCCCGCCATCCCCTGGCGGAAAAGGTGCGCCAGGCTACCCAGCTCATCAAGGAACGGGGTCTGGACATTTTGGTAGACGGGGAGATGCAGGCCGATACGGCGATTACCCCCCGGATCCTCGACGAGGTTTTCCCCTTCAGTCCCCTGGCCGGCAAGGGAGGGGCCAACGTGTTGATTTTCCCCAACCTGGTGGCCGGAAACGTGGCCTATAAACTGCTGCAGCGCCTCGGCAACGCCCAGGCGGTCGGTCCCATTCTGATGGGCATGGAAAAACCGGTGCACATGCTGCAAATCGGCGACAACGACGAAGTCGACGTGGTGTATATGACCGCCATTGCCGTTCTGGATGCGCAGGGATAGGGACGTTCCGCGAGTAGCGATCAGCGATCAGCGATCAGCGAAATCAAATCTTTCGCTTTTCGCTTTTCGCTTTTCGCTTTTCGCTTTTCGCTTTTCGCCCTCTCGCCCTCTCGCCCTTTCGCCCAATCGCCCTCTCGCCCTCTCGCCCCTTCGCCACACTGCTGTGCATCAATTTGATTTTAAAATTTTCCTTATATCTTTAATTGAGCACATTTGCCGACTAGTCCCCGGGCAACGGGTGGGCCGGCAGCAGAAAGGACTGACAACGGAATCTCCATGAGCATCGACATTTCTCCCTCTTCCCAAACCCGCTTCGAACGCTATCTGGTTAACGTCTACGGGGAGGCGGTCTGCCGGGAACTCCTGCCCCGGATATTGGACCTTTGCGCCAAACACGCCACCACCGGCGAGGCGGAACTGGCCAACAAATGGTCCCAGGACGATGTTCTGGTGATCACCTACGGCGATTCCATCCGGCGGGAAGGCGAAATGCCGCTGCAAACCCTGCATCGCTTTCTGAAGCAGCATTTGGAGACGGTGGTAACCGGGGTGCACATCCTCCCCTTTTTCCCCTATTCCTCGGACGACGGATTTTCCGTTATCGACTACCTGGCGGTAAATCCCGAGCTGGGAGGGTGGTCGGATATTCGCACCATCGCCGGGGACTTCACCCTGATGGCCGATCTGGTGATCAACCACATTTCCGCGGAAAGCCTGTGGTTTGGCCAGTTTTTAAACAACCGGGCCCCCGGCAAGGATTATTTCCACGTCCTGCCCGCCGACACGGACACCGCCAGCGTGGTCCGGCCGCGCAGCACCCCCCTGCTGGTTCCCTTCGATTGTGCGGGGGAAACCAAACACGTATGGGCCACCTTCAGTGCGGACCAAATCGACCTTAATTTCGCCAACCCGGACGTGCTGATCGCCTTTCTGGAAATCATCGCCTTTTACCTGGAAAACGGCACCCGCTGGATCCGCCTGGATGCGGTGGGCTTTTTGTGGAAGGAGCTGGACACCCCGTGCATCCACCTCCCGCAAACCCATGAGCTGATCAAATTGATTCGCCTTTTTGCGGAATTGGTGGAACCCAACGCGGTGATCATCACCGAAACCAACGTCCCCAACCGCGAAAACCTCAGCTACTTCGGGAACATGAACGAGGCGCACATGATCTACAACTTCAGCCTGCCCCCCCTGATGCTGGATGCCCTCCTGCGCGGGGACGCCCGGCACCTGCAGAGCTGGATGATGAGCATGCCCCCGGCTCCCTACGGGTGCGCCTACTTCAATTTTTCCGCCTCTCACGACGGCATCGGGCTGCGCCCGGCCGAAGGTCTGCTCGCCGAAGAAGAGCTGGCAGCGATGATCACCACGGTTCAGCGCTTTGGCGGGGAAATCAGCATGCGGCAAAAGGAAGGCCGGGAAGCGCCCTACGAAATGAACGTCACCTATTGGGATGCGCTGAAGGGAACCCATGCCGGCCCGGACGGTCTGCAACTGGAGCGTTTCCTGTGCTCGCAGATCATCACCATGTCCCTGGAAGGGGTTCCGGCCCTTTACCTCCATAGCTTTCTGGGAACGGAAAACGACCGGGAAGGATATGGCCGGACCGGACGCAAACGCTCCATCAACCGGCATAAATGGGACGAGGAGGCCCTGAACCGCCGCCTGGCAGATCCCGCCTCCCACCACGCCCGGGTGCTGGAAAGGCTAAGCGAACTGCTGCGCATCCGCCGCGCCCAACCGGCTTTTCATCCCAACGCCACCCAGTATACCCTGCACCTGGGCAGCGATGTTTTCGCCTTCTGGCGGCAAAGCGCCCGGCGCGACCAGAGCATCTTTGTGATCTGCAACGTCACCGATCGGGACATTCTTTTAGGACTTTCCGGTTTGAATCTGGTGGTTACCGATCCGTGGTGCGACCTGATCAGCGGACTTCGGCTGGAGGATTTCCGCGAGGCCATCCTATTGAAGCCCTACCAGTGCCTGTGGCTGACCAATAGCGATAAGCGAGGAGCGATCAGCGAGGAGCGATAAGCGAGGAGCGATAAGCGATAAGCGATAAGCGAGGAGCGAGGAGCGAGGAGCGGGGAGCGATAAGCGATCAGCGAGGAGCGATCAGCGAGGAGCGATCAGCGAGGAGCGAGGAGCGATAAGCGAGGAGCGATAAGCGAGGAGCGGCTGGCGGTTGGAAGCCGTGTTGACAATCATTTTTAGGGGAAAATGGTCAAAATGATCGCGCCATTCCAAATATTTAAAGTGACCCCGGAAAAAGTGCGGGAGATATCCGAATCTGCCAACCAACCCCATCGCCATGACTACGAAGAATTGCTGGTGGGGATCGAAGGCACCCTGGAGCATTTTATCGATTTCAGCACCTCGAAAATGGACGCCCCCTTTGTCAGTTTCGTCACCAAGGGGAAGGTCCACCAGGTAACCCCCCGGATGAAGGACGGCAAATGCGATATTTGGGTGATCCGCTTCCGGAGCGAATTTATCCCCGGGACCATCTTCCAGCTTTATGCCTGCTTTCACGACAATGCCAACCTCTCCCTGCCCTCGGAGAGGTGCTTTAAACGTTTTGTGACCCTGTGCGAACTGATGTACGACGAAGCGCAGCAGCCCGCGCCGGATTATGCCATTCTGAGGCACTTGCTAAGCGCCCTGTTCACCATGTTCGAATCCGAAAGGAGAAAACTGCCCGGCAACGACAATGCCCTTCAATCCACCCAAAACACCACTTTTGTCAATTTTCTGAAAATCCTGGAAGAAAATTTTCACCGATCGCTCAGCGTGGAATTTTATGCGGAAAAGCTGTTCATGAGCAGCCGCAATCTCAATTTGATTTGCCAGAATATTTTACAACAAAGCGTTTCCGAGATCATTGAAACCCGCAAACTGATTGAAGCCAAGAACCTTCTTTCCGCCACGGATTTGTCCGTTGCCGAAATCGGATTCGAACTGGGCTACAACGAAAAGTCCTATTTTTCCAACGTCTTCAAGAAAAAGTCCGGTCTAACCCCCACCGAATTTCGCCGGGAAATGCGCAAAATCGTTTCCTGATTTTACAACCCTTCTTCCTATAACTGTTACCGCCCTTCATTTTGATATGGGTATTTTTCCTTTGTCATCGAGGTCAGTTTCATCATACGACTGAAAGGAAAATGACCGCGAATTCCAAACTTCATATTCAACAAAAGGAAAATATCAAAATGGAAAACACTCAGAATCAAACCAAATGGGTGCTGGACCCCTCCCACAGCGAACTGTCTTTTAAGGTTAAACACCTGATGATCTCCAATGTAAAAGGTGAGTTCCGCAAATTTTCCGCAGAAATTGCCGGAGAAAAATTTGCCGCCGCCCCCGTCCGCGTGGCGATTGATGCGGCTTCCATTTTCACCAACGAGGAAAACCGCGATGCGCACTTGCGATCGGCCGACTTCTTCGATGTTGAAAACCACCCGGAAATGTCCTTCGCGTCCACTTCTTTCAAGAAAGTGGATGATGAAAATTACCAGCTTGCCGGCCAGCTGACCCTGAAAGGCGTAACCAAACCCGTTGTTCTGGATGTGGAATTCGGCGGCATCGCCACCGACCCCTACGGCAATGAAAAGGCGGCTTTTTCCCTGAGCGGAAAAATCAACCGCAAGGATTGGGGGTTAAACTGGAACGCGGCATTGGAAACGGGCGGCATTCTGGTCGGCGAAGAAGTGCGCATCCAGGGCGATATGCAGTTTGTCAAAAAATCCGCTGAATAAGCGCATTTGTGAAATGGAAAGACGACAATTCCTAAAATACCTGGCGCTATTACCATTTGTGAAAACAACCATGAAACTGAATGATCTGAACAAAATCGCTGGTTCCTTTAACAGCACGGCCAAAATGCCCGTGCTGTTTTTGGGGCATGGCAGCCCGATGAATGCCATCGAAGAAAACGAATTCGTGACCGGCTTCCGAAAAGTGGGCACCGAAATCACCAAACCCAATGCCATCCTCTGTGTTTCTGCGCATTGGGAGACCAGGGGCACCTACGTAACGGCCATGCCAAGCCCCAGAACGATCCACGATTTCGGCGGTTTTCCACCGGACCTGTTCGCGGTGCAGTACCCGGCCCCCGGGAGTCCGGAATTGGCCGAGGAAACCCGGCGCCTCATCACCCAAACGAATGTCGAAGCGGACAACAAGTGGGGGCTGGACCACGGCGCCTGGAGCGTCATCAAACACATGTATCCGGATGCGGACGTTCCGGTGATCCAATTGAGCCTGGATTACCGCCAGTCGCCTCAATATCATTACGACCTGGCGAAACAGCTGGCCTCTCTGCGGCAAAAAGGGGTGCTGATTATCGGGAGCGGGAATCTGGTTCACAACCTTAGAATGGTGGCCTGGGACAAGCTCAACGTGAGCGGTTTTGGCTACGACTGGGCCATTGAAGCCGATACCAAAATGAAAAAATTCATTCTGGACGACAATCACGATGCCCTGATAAATTACGGGAAGCTGGGCGATGCGGTGCGGCTGTCCATCCCCACTCCGGAGCATTATCTGCCGCTGCTTTACACCCTTGCCCTCAAAGAAAAAGAGGACCGGGTGCAGTTATTCAATGACAAAGCGGTTGGGGGCTCCCTCACCATGACGTCGGTAAAAATCGCCTGAGATTCCCGGGGGGGATGTTGCCAACGGCAAAATTGGCCATTCCCCCTTCGCCCCTTCGCCCTCTCGCCCCTTCGCCCTCTCGCCCCCTCGCCCCTTCGCCCTCTCGCCCTCTC
>JAGRBF010000310.1 GCA_020434205.1 Calditrichota bacterium
GTATACCTGCTTTTCCGCCTGACCCCGGATCGCCACCGCTGGGTGTTGCTGCTGGCGGCCAGCTACTATTTTTACATGAGCTGGAAGGCGGAATACCTGGTGTTGATCCTGGTGTCCACCGCCATCGACTACCTGGTGGCCCTTTTTATGGAAAAAGCGGAGAGCCCGATGCGCCGCAAGGTCCTGCTGATCACCAGTATCGCGGCCAATCTGGGCATTTTGTTTACCTTCAAATACGCCAACTTCTTCGGGGAATCGTTCAACTTTATCGCCGATCAGTACAACCTCACCTGGCATTTCCCGGCCCTCAACGTGCTGCTGCCGGTGGGGATCTCCTTTTATACCTTCCAAAGCCTCAGCTATTCGGTGGATGTTTACCGCGGGGAGCGCGCCGCCGAGCGCCATCTGGGGCGCTTTGCCCTCTATGTGGCCTTTTTCCCCCAGCTGGTGGCGGGGCCGATCGAGCGCTCTACCCGTCTGCTGCCCCAGTTTTACCGGCGCTTCCAGTTCAGCGAAAGCGAGTTTGTGCTGGGGCTGCGCCTGATGCTGTGGGGATTTTTCAAGAAACTGGTGATCGCCGATCGCCTGGCCATTTACGTTAACGAAGCCTTCGCCAACCCCGCCGAAGTGCATGGGGTGGCCCTGCTGCTGGCCACCTATTTTTTCGCCTTCCAGATTTACTGCGATTTCTCCGGTTATTCCGACATCGCTATCGGCACCGCCAAAATCCTGGGCTACGACCTGATGGACAACTTCCGGCAGCCCTATTTTTCCCGCTCCATCGGAGAGTTCTGGCGGCGCTGGCACATCTCCCTCTCCACCTGGTTTCGGGATTATCTCTACATCCCCCTGGGTGGCAACCGCGGCTCCCGGGCCTTCTGGTTTCGCAATCTGATGATCGTTTTTGTGGTGAGCGGTTTGTGGCACGGGGCCAACTGGACCTTCGTGATCTGGGGAGCTTTGCACGGCGCATACATGGTTTTCGGGGTGATGAGCAAATCCTGGCGCAGCAACCTGGCCTCCCGTCTGGGGCTGGTGCGGCACGGCGCCCTGCTAACCATTCTGCAGGTGATATTCACCTTCCATCTGGTGTGTTTTGCCTGGATTTTTTTCCGGGCGGAATCGCTGCGGGATGCCCTGTTGGTCCTCTATAAAATTGCCCTCATTCCCCGGGAAAATTTCTCCCTTGCCGACCTCAATATCGCCCTGGGGTGGGGGGAGTTGGGCATTGTTCTGGTGGCGATTGCCGCCATGGAGCTGGTGCACTGGATCGAAGCCACCGGACGCAGCGGGTTGTTCTTTCATCAACGGCCGCGCAGCTGGCGCTGGAGTCTCTACCTCGCCGCGCTGATGAGCATCGCCTTTTTCGGGGTGTTCAGCCATAGCGAGTTCATTTATTTTCAGTTTTAGAGGGTAGCGTCTGCGGTGCGTATGGGAGTGTCGAGGTGTGGGAATCGGCGATCAGCTATTAGCGATCAGCGATAAGCGATCACCAATCACCAATCACCAATCACCAATCACCAATCACCAATCACCAATCACCAAAAAATAAGAACCATGTGGAAAAAACTGGCAATATTCGGTCTTATCGCCCTGATCCTGTCGGCAGTGGCGATTCCCCTGCTATTCTTTGTAAAATTCGGTGACAATACCCTGCTCGGAGTTTCCTCGCGCAGCCCGGTGCGCCCGGGTGGTATGGGCTATTCCCTGCAGCGATTCCGCGATATCGAAAACTACCACGACGTGGACGTGGTTTTCCTGGGATCTTCTCACTGCTACCGCACCTACGACCCGCGGGTGTTTGCCGAATACGGTCTGAGCGCCTTCAACATGGGCTCCACCGGGCAAACCCCCCTCAACGGATATTTCCTGCTCAAACGTTATTACGACCAGCTCCAACCGAAGCTGGTGGTTATCGACCTGGTTTACCGGGTGATGGATCGCGACGGGCTGGAGAGTTTCTACGAACTTTCCGCCAATCTGTCCTATTCCTACGAATTTGCCGAGATGGCCATGGCGGTCGGCAGCCCTCATGCTTATCAGCAACTGGCCAATATGTGGATGCGCGACCATTTCGGTGAGGGTCCGCCCACCCGCCAGCGCCATCGGGACGGCGAGGCGTATATTCCGGGCGGTCTGGTCACTTATACCAAACCGGACCCCCTGCACGAAGACCCCGCTCAGGAGGTTGTGCACGGCAGCCAAACCATCTATCCCAAGAAGATGCAGTTGGATTATGTGGCCAAAATGGTGGAACTGGTGCGCGCCCACGGCGGCAAGGTAGTTTTGGTCACCAAACCCGAACCGCGGGGGAATCTGACCGCCATCACCAATTATCCGGAGGTCTCCCGCCAGTTTGCCGAATTTGCCGAACAGATCGGGGTGCGTTTTATCGACTTCAACCAGCGCGATCTGCCCCTCAACTTCCGCGAACATTTTCAGAAGCGGGAATACCTGAGCGCCAAAGGTCAGGCGGTCTTTAACCCGATCCTGATCGACACCCTGGCCGAATATGGATATTTTTCCGAAATGCCGGATTTTGCCGCGCCCTCCCCGGAAAAAAATGATGGAGAATTTCAAAAAGGGGCCGATTCTCTAAAGTGAGCGACCCTCAGCAGACTGCCTTAATGCAGTAGAATTATGGGGGTTGTTTTTTTTGTGTAATGAATCACAATAACAGGCCGGGGGGTCTGCTTATTTTATGCATGCCGCTGATGCTGAAAATTTGGGCTAAAATCGCAGATTTTTGTGGGTTGAAGGTTGTTTTCGCGGCTTAAATACGGGCCGAAAGCCGGACGGCTTGTGGGTTTTGCGTATCAGATATCCCACCTGTGTTAGACGTTCCAATAGTTTCTCCTTCGCCCGGGAACGCTGTGCTCCATCGTTATTCAGAATCGAACCCAAGCAGATCCGGACCGCTCAGCCCCGGCACCATTGAATCTGTTTAGTTCCGTATTTCAACCAAAGATTGTCACCCAATTTTATGGCCAACCTGCTGACAGATATTCGGGTTTTTTACTGGCGACTCCGGCGTTTTTATCAGGATCGCAGGGTGGCCAACCGGCCTATGTTCGAGAAGCTCCGCTTCCGTTTTTACGAACAATTGTGGCGGGAAACCGCAGAGCGCCTTAATCTGCCGGTCGAGGATTTCGGCAACGGCTATTTCCGACTGGGAGAGGGGCAAAACAGCACCTTTGTCCTGGAATCCAAGGTGCAACTGGACGACCACCTCAGCCTGCGAATGGCCGGCAACAAGCCGCTGGTGCATCGCCTGCTAACCGAAAACGGCTTCAGCATTCAGGAATATCGCGAATACAAAATGTCCCGCCTGCCCGACGCCCAGGCTTTTATGGCCGAAAAAAAAGGGGCCTGCGTGGTTAAGCCGGCGGCCGGTTCCGGGGCCGGAAACGGGGTTACCACCCATATTGCCAATGCCGCTCAGCTGAAACGCGCTTCCCTGTGGGCGGCCACTTTTTCGCCCCGCCTGCTGATTGAAGAAGAAATTCCCGGCGACTCCTACCGCCTTCTGTTTTTGAACGGGACCTTTATCGATGCGGTTCGCCGCGATCCTCCCCGGGTAACCGGGGACGGCAAACACAGCATCGCCGAGCTGATGCGCATGGAAAACGCCGCCCGCCTGGAGGGCAATAATATTGTGGCCCTGTCCCCGCTGGTGCTGGACTTCGAAGCCCGCCTGCACCTGACCCGCGAAGGGCTTTCGCCCAAAACCGTCCTGCCCGCGGGGCGCACCGTGGCGGTAAAAACGGTTTGCAATCAGAATCGCAGCAGCGAAAACGAATCGGTTACCGCCCAGGTCCATCCCACCATTGTTGAGGCGGGCAGCAGAATTGCGGCCATCTTCAATATCGATCTGCTGGGAGTGGATCTGATTACCCCGGACGTCTCCCGGCCTCTGGACGAAGTGGGCGGGGTCATCAACGAAATCAACACCAATCCCGGCCTGCATCACCATTATCTGGTGAACAACCTCTCCCGGGAAAACCGGGTCGCCGAGCGCATTATCGCCTATATCCTGGAAAACAAAATGAAGAAAGTTCAGGCATGAACGCCCCAACCAATGCCAGGCCGCCCCTGATTATTTTGGGTGGCTCCTCCAACGCCCTGGCGATGTGCCGTAATATGGCCAGACACGGGGTCCGGGTTTACCTGTCGGTAACCCGCAACAATCCCGCCGCCTTCTCGCGCTACAGTTACCGCCTGCTGCCGGTTGAGGATAAGTCCCGGGCATTGGATATCTGGCAGGACCTGCTGCTGGGAGGAAAAATGCCGGAGTTGCACGGGGCGGTCATTTTCCCCTGCAACGACGACGGGGTGGAGTTCGTTAACCTCAACCGCGAGGCCCTGCAGGAACATTACCTGCTGGACGACGCCATCTCCGGGCTGCATCTGGATATGCTGGACAAACAAAAGACCATCGAAATGGCCCGCACCGCCGGGGTGGGAGTTCCCGGATATCAGCTGATCGAGAACGCTGCGGATGTCCAGAAAATCGATCCCAAAATCCGCCTGCCCCTGATCGTCAAACCGGTGCATTCCCACCTGTTTCAAAAGGCTTTTGGCGGCCAGAAACTCTTTTTTGTCCACACTTTCGAAGACCTGATGGAAAAGGTCCAGGCCGCCCTCGCCAAGGAGCTGAGCGTTATCCTGACCGAATGGCTGGAAGGCCCGGATACCCTGCTGAGCAGCTACTACACCTACGTGGACCGGGACGGAAACCGCCTGTTCGAATACACCAAAAGTGTGATCCGGCGCTTTCCCAAAAACAACGGACAGGGGTGTTTGCACCTTTCCAAGTGGTATCCCGATACCGCGGCCGAAGGGCGCAAGCTGTTCGACAGCATGGGATTGCGCGGGCTGGGCAATGTGGAATTCAAGCTGGACCTCAAAGACAATAAACTGAAAATAATCGAGTGTAATCCGCGCTTTACCGCCGCCCACCAACTGCTGGTAAGCGGTGGGATGGAGATTGACTGGCTGATCTATTGCCACCTGGCCGGATTACCGGTACCCAAAATCGAAAGCTACCGGCAGGGGGAAACCTTGTGGTTCCCCCATCGCGATTTCAAGGCTTTTCTGGAATTGCGGGCCCTGGGGGAAATTACCCTGGGGGATTGGCTGGGCAGCATCCTGAAACCCCATGTGATGCCCCATTTCCAATGGCGGGATCCCATGCCCACCTGGCGCCCTTTCTGGGACTCGGTCGCCGGGCGTTTAGCGGGTTCCGGGCGATAACATTTTTCGGGGCAACGGGGGCGGTGCGGATCCAACCCTCCCTTTGATCCCGGGAAATCCGACTGAAAGCGACTGCGAATGAATCCCAAAAAAATGATCGCCAAGTTGAGCAAAATGTCCGGGGCGGAGATTTCTTTCCGGGTGAACCAGAAGCTGCGCAACACCCGGGAACAAATGCGGGCCAAAAATGCCAAAGACCTGCACAACCTCTTTGTTCCGAAAGAGATTGCCAACTGGCCGGTGCACCAATTCCCCTTTCCCGACGGCAAACTGAAATTTTTCGGGCTTTCCGGCCCCCATCCCGGCAATGTATTCCTCTTCGAGAACCGCTTTCCCGGTCGTATGGAAACCCTTCGGGAAGAAGCCGACGATCTGCTCGCCCATCGTTTCCACCTCCTGGGGCAGGATTTTGAAGTAACCGGCCGGGTGCGCTGGAATGCCAATCCCCAAACGGGAGAAGAGTATCCCCTGGTCCATTTTTCCGCGTTGGATACCTACAATACCGAACGGTACGGAGACGTCAAATACGTTTGGGAACTCAACCGCCACCAGTTTTTTGTCGAACTGGGCCGCGCCTATTACCTGACCGGAGAGGAAAAATACGCCCATAAAATCTGGGAGTGGCTTTCCGAGTTTGTGGAGGATGCTCCCTATAAAATCGGGGTTAACCACACCTCGGTTCTGGAGCACGCGGTTCGCATCTTCTCCTGGGTCTGGGCCTATTATTTTACCCGGGATGCCGGGGTCTGGAATGAAGAACGCACCCGCTTTCTGGCCCGGCAACTGTTGCTGCAGGGCGAGATCATCGAAGAAAATCTCTCCCACTTTTTCAGCCCCTATAATCACCTGATCGGGGAAATCGCCGCCCTGGCTTTTTTGGGCACGGTTTATCCCAATTCCCCCAAAACCCTGCGCTGGCGGGACCATTACTGGCAGGAGATGGAAAAACAGCTGCCCCTGCAGTTCCATCCGGACGGGTTTACGGTGGAGCAGGCCAGCTATTACCACCACTTTACCCTCGGCTTTTATTATCAGGTGGCCCTGCTGCGCAAACAAAACGGCTTACCGGTATCGGACAAGGTGTGGAGCACCCTGGAAAAAGCCCTGGAGTTCTCCATGGCCCTGGTGCGCCCCGACGGGCTGATGCCCATGATCGGGGATATCGACAGCGCCCGCTCCATTTATTTTTACCGGCCCGAACCCATGTGGGATCTCACCTTCTTCCAGGCCCTGGGAGCGGTTCAGTTTGGCCGCGGCGATATGAAACACGTGGCCGGGGCCCTCGCCGA
>JAGRBF010000311.1 GCA_020434205.1 Calditrichota bacterium
TCGTGATTTCGCGGTTAATGGGCCGCAAATCGCTTCTGGCGCGTAACGTCGATTATCAACACCCCCTGGGGCGTCAATTAAGGTATGTTCTGTCCGTCAACACGCCCTGGAGGCCACAACCAGACTATGCACACTTGACAGACTTTTAGGTCCTTGACCGTTGCCCGGCTTGGGGAATGGCTTTGTTCTGAAATCGGCTCTCAAAATTGTCAGGCCCGGATCTCCCGAAAATACCGGTTTTTCGGCTAATTCATTCGGAGAAACCCCGCCCGGATTCACTTTCTCATTGAGGAGATATTGATGAAAAAAATGTTAGTGTTATTGACCGTGATGACGGTTCTTGCCGGCGGAAGCTGGTGGATGCTCAGCGGGCCGCAGGCGCCGCAAATTGATGAACAGTTATGGGCTTCCCTGGCGGTAAACCCGGATAATGCCCTGGTGGAAAAAATGAACCGCGCTGAGGAAGAACCGCGCAAGGGACCGGAGCTGGAAAAATGGTTTTTCGAGCAATGGCACCAGCCTTACGGCAACGTGCTGCCCAGGCCGGTGATGGACCATTTGATGAGTACTGTCGAACAATTTCCCCGGGAAAGCGAAATCTCGGACGATCCGTCGGTGGTGGGTTGGGTTTCCGCGGGCCCCAACGGCATGTCGGTTCCCGGTAGCAACGCGGTTTACAGCGGACGGGTGCTGGATATCGACGTGCACAGCAGTGGCCAGATCCTGGCCGCGGCGGCCAGCGGAGGACTGTGGCGGATCGACGGTACCACCCCGGTGCCCATCGGCGATGGAGCCGGTAGCCTGGTGGTCAGTTCGGTCGCGACGTCTTCGAGCAACGCCAATATCATTTTCATTACCACCGGGGAGCCCGGGGTTCGGGCCGGAAACGGGGTGTGGATTACCACGGACGCCGGCGCCAACTGGACGGAAAGTCTTCCTCTCAGTCCCGAACCGGGCGCTTACTACCGCATCCGCCACACCCCCGGGAACACTGCAGGCTATTTTTACCACCTGGTTAGCGATCTGGGCTATTACCGCTCGGTCGGTGGGGTGGCGTGGACTCAGGTTCTGGCCGGCAATACCACCGATCTGGTGGTCGATCCTTCCGATAACAATATCATGTACACCTCCAAGTGGGGGGAGGACATCGTCTGGAAGACCGTAGACGGCGGCACCACCTGGGTGCCATTTGTTATGGTGAATGCCGCCGGCGGTTTAATCACCAATACCGCCCGGGTATCCTTCGCCGTTAGCGGCAGCAACTCCAGCGTGGTTTACATGGCCGCCGCCGAAAGCAATACCAATTTCCTGAAAGGGGTCTACAAGTCCGCAAACGGCGGTATCACCTGGACGGACATCAGCCCCCCGGAAAATTATATGGGCAACCAGGGCTGGTACGACAACGTTATCGCGGTTAATCCCGCCGATGACAATGTGCTTGTGGTGGGCGGGGTGGATATGTGGCGCACCACCAACGGGGGAAGCAACTGGACCAAGGTCAGCAATCCCAACGTTCATCCGGATCATCACGCCCTGGTGTGGGTTCCCGGCACCAATCGCCTGTATAGCGGGCACGACGGCGGGGTGGCCTATTCCACGGACGGCGGCAGTTCCTCCTGGACCACCAGCGGCCTCAACAATATGGCCATCACCCAATACGTCAATATTGACGTGTGCCCGGACAACCTGAGCATCATCGACGGCGGCTCCCAGGATAACGGACATTCTCTGACCACCGACGGTGGGCAAACCTGGCGTTATGTGATCGGCGGGGACGGCGGCGGGGTTATCTTCGACCCGGCCAACTGCGCCCGCATGTGGATCACCAACGGGGTTTACGGCAATGCCTGGGCTTTTAACCGCCTGCGCAGCACCGACAGCGGGGCCAGCTTTAGTTTTATCAACAACGGGGTGGATGCCTCCGGACAATGGTACCACAAGATTCGCCACGATCAGGTTACCCCGGTTTACCTCTACAACAACTCCGGTCCCTGGGTGTATGAATCCCGCGATGGCGGGGATAACTGGGGCAAGCTGAATTCCACCGCCTTCGCGACCCAGATTTTTGATATGACGGTTTCCCGTTTTTCGGGTTCCAGCGGGGTGGTTTACGCCTGTATGGCGGACCTGACCCCCGGCAATCGCCTGTGGGTTTACGACGGCGGGACCTGGTATGAACGCAGCTCTCCGGAATTTCCGGCCGACGTTTTCATCCGCAAGGTGACCCCTCATCCCACCAATCCCGATGTGGCCTATCTGGTGATGAACGGTATTTCCGTGGCTTCGATCGGGAAACAGGTGTGGAAAACCACCAACCGCGGGGTTAGCTGGACCAACATTACCGGCGGCCTTCCCCTGCTGACGCGCTCCGAGGTGCTGGCCCATCCCACCGACGACAACCTGCTCTATCAGGCTACCGAGCTGGGGATGTGGCGTTCCACCGACGGCGGGACGCTCTGGCTCCCCTGGGGCACCGGCATGCCGGCCAACACCATCGTTTCCGAACTTAAATACGTCAACAAACTGGCCACCGAAAATCGCTTCTTTATCGTGGCCGGCACCTACGGCCGGGGCATTTACATCCGGGAAATCAACGACAATCCCATTACCGGGGTTGGCGAAGAGCCGCCGGTTGTGGTGGAAGGGTATCAACTGGAGCAAAATTATCCCAATCCCTTCAACCCCACCACCGCCATCCGTTTCAGCCTGGCGCAGAGCCAGCACGTAGAGCTGAAGGTCTACGACCTGAACGGGCGATCGGTGGCCACCCTGGTCGACGGTCCCCTGGCGGCCGGGGAGCACAACCTGACCTTCGACGGGGCCAATTTTGCCTCCGGGGTTTATTTTTACCGCATCACGGCCGGCAACTTTACCCAAACCAAACGCATGACCCTGGTAAAATAGGACAAACGTTAATACCCAACCTTTAATCCGGAATGATGATGAAAAAACCGATGATCTTTTGTTTGATGATCCTGGCGATGCTGGCCGCGGCCTGCGGGCAGAAAACCGCCTCGGCGGGGAAGGAAAGTCTGGCATATTCGAGTAAAAATGCCCTGATGGGCATGTCTATGGCCTTCGTGCTCAGCGACGAAGAACTCCAGGTTGCTTACCAGAGCGGGCCCAATGCCGCGCCGGAGAGCCAGTCTTATTCTCTGAAGGAGGGGGAGGCGCAAAAGCTTTTTGAAATGATGAAGTCCATCGATTTTCACGACATCGAGATGCCCGCGGACGAGAAGCGCACCGATGCCGGGGAAAGTTTGCTAACCGCCACTTACGGCGGAAAAACCCGGACCATCAACCTGAGCAACAGTTCGGCCCTGCCCGGGGAACTGCAGGAATTGCGGCTGGCCCTTTTTGCCCTGGCCAAAACCTATCAGCCGGCCCTGGCTCAGAAAATGGGA
>JAGRBF010000312.1 GCA_020434205.1 Calditrichota bacterium
TTGTGCCCGGAACGGTGATCGGCAACGGCGGGATGAGCGGCGCCAATCCGGTTAACGGCGTTGCCGCCATGCGCGCCGAACTTTTCGAACCCCTGGAAATTACCGCCGATACCGCGGTGGTGATCACCGGCCTGGTTGAATTTGTAGGCGGCGGTTTCGAGAATGTCTCCAGCTTCCGCTTTGGGGCCTTTATGAGCGACAGCGCCGGCTCCCTGGTAGACTCCATTCCCGAGCAATCCTTCTGGAACGGCACCGAGGACCACAGCAACGGCTATCTGTTTGTCCCCAGAAGCGGCAATAACGACCATGCCGAATGGGCTAACGGGGTTATGGCTTCTCAGGGCGGCATCGTGGACGACCCCTGGCTGGAGACCATGGGCCCGGATAACTTTACCATGGGCCAAAGCAATCAGTTGCCGGACCTGGCCGTCGGAAGCGCCGGTGTCTACAACTTCTCGATGTCCTTCGGCCCCATTCAGAATGGCTACATGCCCATTCACTTCAATCTGATCAAGGACGACGACAGCTATACCTATTCGGATGTGGTTCGCGACGATCAGGCGACCTTCGCCACGACCTTCATCAACAGCCTGAACTTCGCCACCGGCAATGCCACCACCACCGGGCTGTTTGTGCGCGACCTGCTGATCGACCTCGGCGATCCGATTCCGACCGTGGTGGGTATCGAAGAAGTTCCCGATGCTCCGGTTCCCCAGACTTATACGCTGGATCAGAACTATCCCAACCCGTTCAACCCGTCGACCACCATTCGCTTCCGTCTGCCGGAAGCCCAGGACATCAAACTGGTGGTTTACGACGTCACGGGCCGGGTGGTGAGCGAAGTGGTTAACAACCGCATGGCCGCCGGTGAATACAAGATCACCTTCGACGGTCAGAAACTGGCTTCCGGCGTTTACTTCTACCGTTTGTCGGCCGGTAATTTTGTGGCCACCAGGAAGTTCATCCTCCTGAAGTAAGGCGTGTTTCCCCGGGAAACCTTTACCCAGCATTTGTTTCCCGGGGAGATGCCATAGTCTGACCGACTATACCAACCCCGGCGGGCTTCGCCGGCCTCAACCGAGACGCCCGCCGTTTTTCCGAATATCCGCAAACCCCGGACTTCTCCGAAAGTCCTTCCGGGCGGGGTTTTTAAAAAGCGAGAACAGCAGGTCCACTCATGAGAGCACTCCTAATCGGTTTTTTCCTGATCATTTTTGCGACGGGCTCCGCCTTTGGCCAGACCGCGGCATCCGCCCTCCCCCACCTGACCCGTTCCGGCAATACCCAACAGCTGATCGTGGATGGCAAACCCTTTATCGTGCTCGGGGGAGAACTGGGCAATTCCTCCTTTACCAGCGTCGAATACATGGCCCCCATCTGGCCCCGCCTCAAAAAGCTGAACCTGAATACCGTTCTGGCCCCGGTGTACTGGGAGCTGATCGAACCGGTGGAAGGCCAGTTTGATTTTGCCTTGCTGGATCAGCTGATCGGCGAAGCCCGCAAAAATAACCTGCGCCTGGTTTTGCTGTGGTTCGGGGCCTGGAAAAACAGCATGTCCAGCCATGCCCCGGGCTGGGTTAAAACCGATCAATCCCGATTTCCCCGGGTGCAGGACGATCTGGGCCACAGCCAGGAGATCCTTACCCCCTTCAGCGAAAACAATTTGCAGGCCGACCTCAAGGCTTTTCAGGCCCTGATGGCCCACGTTAAAAAGACGGACCAGAAGCACCATACCGTAATCATGATCCAGCCGGAAAATGAAATCGGGATGCTGCCTGTGGCCCGCGACCACAGCCCGTTGGCCAATGCCCGTTTTAATGCCCCGGTTCCCCGGGAGCTTATGGATTACCTCACCCAAAACCGGGACAAAATGGTCCCGGAATTTCAGCAGGTGTGGGCCGCCAACGGCTTCAGGAACAACGGGACCTGGGAAGACATTTTCGGAAAAGGCTACCACAGCGACGAAATTTTTATGGCCTGGTTCTACGCCCGGTATACGGAGCAAATTGTGGCGGGTGGCAAAGCGGTCTATCCCCTGCCCATGTTTGTTAACGCGGCCCTCAACCGCCCCGATCGCGAACCCGGCAAGGGATACCCCAGCGCCGGACCGCTGCCGCACATTATGGATGTGTGGCTGGCCGGAGCGCCCTCCATCGACTTTCTGGCGCCGGATTTTTACTTCCCCAATATCAAATACTGGTGCGACCTTTTTACCCGGCGGGACAATTCCCTTTTTATCCCGGAGCACCGCTTCGACAATACCGTGGCCGCCAAAGCCGCTTTTACCATCGGGCATTATCAGAGCATCGGATTTTCCCCGTTTTTCATCGAATCCGGCGAGGACGAACCCCACGCGATCGCCCTCGGAAAAATGTATGACGTCCTGGCTCAGATCCTGCCCGTTCTAACCGCCCATCACGGGCAGGGCAAGGTGGAAGGGGTTCTGTTGGAAAAGGACAAGCCCTTTACCGACCTCTACATGGGCGATTACGAACTGAACGTCAAACACAGCCATACCCTGGGCTGGGAGGCCGGGGCGGGCAATGCGGACTGGATTCCCGGCGGGGCGGTGATCATCCAAACCGGAAAGAATACCTTTCTGATGGCCGGTTCGGGGGTGGTGCTTACCTTCAAAAACCGGGCGAATCCGGAGAAGATTACCGGGATTCTGAAAACCGAAGAAGGCCATTTTGTGGACGGCGCCTGGCAGGTTATTCGCCATTTAAACGGGGATCAAACCCACCAGGGACGCCATGTACGCATTTTCCTGGATGATATTTCGATCGTGCGCTTTTCGTTGTATGAGTATGAATAACTCATGTTACGCAACCAAACCCATTTTTGCTATTTAACCGCGAAGGCGCGAAGCCGCGAAGAATTAATGTGTTTGGTTTTCGCCAGACATAGAATTGCGGCGCCCACACCTGCTCTGGGGACCGGACGTAAAGCAGCTATCCATGTTGGTCCGCGGATAACCGCAGGACAGGCAGATTTTCCGGTGCAGGGTCAGATCCGTTCGGTTTCAGTTTTCGTGATTTCGCGGTTAATGGGCCGCAAATCGCTTCTGGCGCGTAACGTCAGTGAATAACAATGATTTAACCAGCAAGGCGCCAGGGCGCCAGGTAAAAAAGAGTAAATCGTCATCCCGGCAAACCTTACGAACAGACGTTCCGCGCAGAAAGCCGTTTCGGGGAAACGAACCGCGAAATCGCGAAAGCACGAAAGTCTTTTCAGTTTGGACTTTGCCGGCGACAAACCTTTCCAGGACCCCGGCCGCGAAGGTTAGGTTGTCTCCGGGCACCCGACATCAGTTAATAACCCTGACGATCCGTCCATCAGACAAGGAATGCTGTCTTATGAAAACCCCACAT
>JAGRBF010000313.1 GCA_020434205.1 Calditrichota bacterium
CTGGGTAACGGGTTCAGTTGGGGCGATTACGATAACGACGGGGATCCCGACTGTTTCCTGGCCGGAACCCCCTCGGCGCTTTATCGAAACGACGGCAATTTTCTCTTCACCAAAATCACCGACGGGGATCTCTCCGAAAATTTCCGCAAGGACGGCTGGTCCTGCGCCTGGGCCGATGCCAATCTGGACGGCTTTATTGACCTGGTGATTGCCAATCCCAACGGATTTACCCCCCTGGCCGGGCCCAGTCATTTTTTTGTGAATGACGGAGACGGGCGATTGTCCCGTGAGGTGCGTTTTGAATTTACCCAGCTTCTGGCGCCCTATACCGTCAGCACCTGGAACGATTTTGACCTGGACGGCGATCCGGATCTGTTTATCGGTTCCGGACCGGCGGGAACGGCGGCAGTGGATTACCTTTACCGCAACAATCGAACCGTGGACAGTCTGAATCTGGATCGTCTCGACCTCGCTCCCCTCTCCAGCGATCTGCAGGACGGACAGGTGTGGAACGGCATCGATTTTGACAACGACCGCGATGTGGACCTTTACCTCACCAACTACGCCGGAGCCCCGGACCGTTTTTACCGCAATGACGGCGGCACCTACACCTCCCTGACCAATATCCCCCTGATCCACTCGGAATCCAGCCTGGGCAATTCCTGGGGAGATGTGGACAACGACGGGGACCTGGATGTGGTGATTACCAATGACGGCGGGATTACCCATTTCTATCGCAACGACGGCGGGACTTTTACCCCGGTCAGCGAGGCCTTTTCCCTCTCCGGGAGTTCCCGGGGGGCCTCCTTCGGGGATTATGACAACGACGGGGATCTGGACCTTTTTATTGCCGGCAGCGCCAGTGCCCGGGGGCTTTTCCGCAACGATCTGGCCCCCGGCAACAATTGGATGATCGCCACCTTGCGCGGCACCCTGGGGAATGCCGGCGCAATCGGGGCCCGGGTGGAAGTGCTGGCCACCATCAACGGAAATCCCACCTGGCAAATGCGCGAGGTTTCCGCTCAGAATGGCTTCAACAGCCACAACAGCCAGCGGGTGCATTTCGGGCTGGGAGACGCCACCATCGCGGATTCGCTGATCATCCACTGGCCCGGTGGGCAGGTTTCCCGTTTGGCAGCAATTCCGGTAAACCGGTTTTTATTTTTCACCGAGGATATTCCCGCCGGTTTTCTGCGGGCCAACTTCCGGGCGGATCTAACCGAAACCTTGAACCGGGACAGCCTGACGGTCCGTTTTAGCGACCTTTCTTTCAGTGATCCGAACAGCCCCATTCAAAGCTATCAATGGGATTTCGACGGAGACGGCCAAACCGACGCCACCGTAGCGAACCCGGTTTTCACCTTTGCCGGCGCCGATACCTATTCGGTGTCTCTGACCGTCTCCAACGGCCAGGGCAGCGATACCCGCACCCGGGTCGATTATATCCGGGTGGCAGGCCTTTTCCCCGAAATCGTCTTCGATGCCTCCATCTTTGCCCTTGGCACCATACCGGATACCCTGGCCAGCATAGACACCACTTTCTGGGTTTACAATCGCGGCCTCGCGGCAGATTCAATAACCCTGAGCCTGGACCCGGGCGGGGTAAATCCCCCTGCGGCGGTTTCCGCCAATGCCGGCCGCTACAATCTGGCGCCCGGAGATTCCCTGCCGGTCAATTTTACCCTGTTCCCCAACCAGGTCATCCCGGAACCCGGATTTGTGAACTGCGCTCTGGTGGTAAATTCCCGCTATTCCCGGATCCCCACCAACCTGGAGAAAACGATCCGCTTTCGCATTCAGGTCATCACTGCCATTGAGCCCGGGGAAAACAACGCCATCACCCGGTTTGCCCTGGCCCCCAATTATCCCAACCCCTTTAACCCTTCTACCTCGGTTCGCTTCCAGCTTCCCGAGGCCAGCCGGGTGCGGCTCAGCATTTACAGCCTTCTCGGCGAGGAAGTTGCCGTTCTGGCGGCGGGTTACCGGCCGGCCGGGCGCTACCGGCTCACCTGGGATGGGCGGAATCGGGAGGGCGCCCCGGTGGGCAGCGGGATCTACTTTCTCCGCTTCAG
This sequence comes from Calditrichota bacterium, assembly GCA_020434205.1. Lineage (GTDB taxonomy): Bacteria > Calditrichota > Calditrichia > RBG-13-44-9 > J075 > JAGRBF01. The sequence goes on from JAGRBF010000313.1 coordinate 2,073, forward strand.
CGCCGTTCCGGAACAGGGCGGCCACTCCTTTCAACAAACGCGAAAAATGATGTTGGTGAAATAACCAGCGCCGGTCTTATATGGGAAAGGAATTGGAATGAAAACAAATGGCGTTTTTTTACTGATGTTGCTTCTGGTTAGCGGCGTGGTATCCGCCCAAAATAATCCCTGCGCCGCAGAGGCACAATCCCAGATGGACTTCTGGGTCGGCGATTGGCAGCTCTCCTGGCCCGGTCCGCAGACCGGTCTGCCGGAAGATTCGCTGGGGCGGGGCCGCAACCACATTGCCCGGGTTCTGGGGGGTTGCATCGTTCAGGAAAATTTTGAGAACCTGCAGAGCGGATATGCCGGCAAAAGCTGGTCGACTTATTCTGCCCAGCGAGGGACGTGGCAACAAACCTGGGTGGACAATCAGGGCGGCTACCTGGTTTTTACCGGGGGGATGGAAGGCGCGGAGATGATCCTCAAAACCGCGCCGGTAAACCGGGACGGGAAAACCATCGTTAATCGGATGGTTTTCCGGGATATCGCGGCCAACAGCTTCAAATGGCACTGGCAGCGCTCGGAGGACGGCGGTAAAACCTGGACCGATCGCTGGGTGATCCGCTACGAGCGCGCCGAGCCGCTGTCCGAAAAGGGTTGAGCAGTATCGCGCTGCGTTTACTCAACGATCTCCACCCGGGCCCAAACCTGAAGGGCGTACTCCCGGTTGATCACCTCCGGAACGCTGCGCAGCAACACCTGGGTTCCTTTGGGAACCACCCCTTCGCGTCGCTCGCCGCGGTAATAATCGGTGTCGTTGGCAGGCATACCGCCGCGTAAAACCAGATTGCCGGTTACCACCAGGCGGGTGCCGCTTTTGAGATCCTTGGGACTGATGGTGAGCCCTTCCCCGGTCTCCGGCAAGGCCAGGTTAACGGTGCTCCAGGTTTTGTTCTGGGAATCCCAATTGCCGATCCAGATATAGCCGGATTTACCGCGCAGCAGGGTTTTGCTGGCGGTTTCGGGATCCCGGGCCAGTTTGGCGGTTTCGTCGGAGACCATCTGGGCGGCCTCGGCGGTGCGCTGTTCGATCTCCAGAATTTGCTGGGGGGAAATATTCCCGTGGGAGCTGGCCTCCAAAACTTCTACGCGTTCCCATAGGGCATTAACCCGCTCTTCGATGCCGCTCAGGGCTTCCAGGGTTTCCTGGCGTTGTTCGGCGAATTCGATGCCCCCGGCGCTGATGCGGGTAAGGCGGCTGAAGTCGATATCCAGCATGGCTTCCGCCACCACCAGCGCGATCAGAATGGAGAAAACGATTATGGGGTATTTGGCGAGATTCAGGACGAGGGATGTCCGGTCTTCCATGGGTGCTCCGTTCATATTTTGCGGTGTTTTCCAACTGAAGGTCCCGCTCCTTCCTGTGGAAAAGCGGGACCGTTTTTGTTTGCTTTGATGGAATCTAACTGACCAGCTCCTCCCGGATTCTCACCAGCAGCTTCAGCAAGCGGCGGCCGGGAAGGCGGGTACGGGAAATCAAATTTTGGGCATCCGGGGCCTGCAGGGAAAACAGGTCGATCAGGCGGGTGCGGCGTTTTTCGTCCTTGGCCAGCAGGCGAATGGTAAAGGGATCCAGCTGGGGAAAGGCCTGCTGCACCAGGCGAAGGGCCACCGGACCGCTGATCTTTTCGGCAATCTCCCCGGCCACCGCCACCGGATCCCGGTTGATCAGCTCCGAAATTTCGTCCAGCAGCTCCTGGATCTGTTTCACCGCGCCACCGCGGGTAACGGCAATGCGGGGATCGGCATCGTCGATATCGCCGCCGTCGATCAGGAAATCTAACTCCGGATCGTGCTGCCAGGCCACCCAGCGGCTGCCACCCAGCAGTTGGGCTGCCACCCTTTCCGCCAGGCTTCCGGTGGGGATCAGTTCGTGGTCGGCAATACTGGCCTGGACCGCTTCCTGCCAGGCACAGCGCAGCATGGGCGGCCGGGAAATGGAACCGGACAGGTTCAGGACTTCGACAACCCGGCTAAGCTCGGCGTTCACATTAAGGTGTTCTTCATAGCCGCGTCGCAGCAGGCCCTGGCCCAGGCAAAGCACTTCCGGTATTGGTCCCAGCAGTCCGTGCAGGTTGTGAAAAACGTCGTTCATCAGCCCGTAAATCACTCTTTTTCGACGCAGGTGCAAATACGCGGCGTAAATGCCCAGCAGGGGATTTTCAAACTTCATCCATAGCATATCGGTCCGCTGGGCGCCGGGGATATTACCGCTGGTGCTGAGAGCTTTAAGGGCCACTTCGGCCAGGTGGAAATCCTCGCGTTCGGGATCGAAACCCATGCCGGGCCGGGCCATCAGCAGGGAGAGGTTTTCGAGGTCTATCACCATTTGATGTTCCGGCCAATCCGATAAAGCCACATTGGCGAAAACCTGGGTTTGCCAGTCCCGGCATACGTAGACACCCTGATGGCGCAGACGCCCTTCCCCCAGGTCGCTTTCCAGAATATAGAGGCCGGGATCCAGGGCGAGATGTATGGAAGACCAGCGCTGATCCCGCTGATGATGGGCATCCGCTGCGAAGTCAAACAGAGCCATGCCCTTTTCATCGCAGATCTTTAGCCGAAAGGCTTCCGGGACATAGCCGGACAGGTCGTCCGGATTGCCAAAGGGATCGCGGAGAAACAAAAACAGTTTTCCCTCCCCCTGGTGCCCGGGGGCCGGTTGGGGATTAACCATACTGGCGCCCTGGGCGGGATAGCTCTGATACTCATGGCTGGTGCGGGTCCGGAAAACCGGCACCGGGGTGGCGATTTCGATGGGCTGGTCCAGATCCACATAAACCGTTTTGCCGGGGGTGGTGAGGGTGGCGATCCGCTCCACTTTTTCGCTTCCGGAGCGGAATTGCACCACATAGACCCCGGGCTCCAGGTCCAGCTCGACCATGCCGAGATTGTCCAGGAGGGGGATTTCCCGCAGGCGCCCGTCCAGAACGGCGATTTCCACGTGTTCGTCCCGGGCGTTGCACACCAGCCTGGCGGTGGGTTGTTGGGGATTAGAGGGTGACATAACGATCCTCCTCGGTAATCAGCCTTCCCGCCAGCTTCACCGGCGCACCGTTATCCATCAGCTGAAACAGGTAGGTGGCGTTGGGTGGCAAATCCACCTCGCGGCGCTTGTCGGAAATCTGACGAACCTCGCCGGGTACCGGAACCAGCCCGTCTCCCAGCAGAATCACAAACTCCTTGGCCGGATCGCTAAGCTCCACGGTTACCGTTACCCGCGGCGGCTCTAAACCTTCGCACAGCACAAAATCTTTGGGCAGGAGAATATGGGGGCTCTGGTCGGTGCCGTCGGCGCGGAGATCCTCCACCCGGCGGGCCAGGTAACTTTTCAGCCCTTCCCCGGTAATCCGCCCCTTGCCGTCCGCGGCCTTGCCGCTCAGGGCTTCCATCAGGGCGCGGGTGAAGATCCCGCCGATCATCCCGTCGAAATCCCGCTCCCGGGCTTTGCGTCCGAAGCCGGTGGCGTAGACGTACATATTTTTGACGGCCTGGGCAGCGCCGACGTCCACCTGACGGCGCAGGGGAAAATAAGGCTGGGGCAAATCCCATTCGTGGTCCCGGCAGCAATCCATAAACAGCAGCACCTCGTCGAACAGGGCCGCCTCCCGGTAGTAGTCGGCAAAGCGCCGGGCGGCCAGATATTTGACGGCCAGGGCGGAAGTATTGGGGGTCAGCAAACCGGCTTCGTCGATGCCCGGACCAATGCCGTGGCCGGCCAGAAAGAGGTAGAGGCGCCGTCCGATTTTTTCATCCAGATCCGGCGAATGGGTCTCGATCAGCTCGATAAACCAATCCACCAGCTCGTCCAGGCGCGGGTGTTTGGCGTCCGGCGTGGAGAGAAAAGCGGTGATGTTCTCTTCGGGAAGATTACCCCCCGCTTCGGCCAGCAGCCAGTGGTGAAAGGCCCGGGCGTCATCCATGGCCCCGTCCAGCGGATTGAGGGCGCGATAATGGTTAATGCCCACCACCAGGGCAAAATCCTGCTCATTTTTACCCGGCATTCCCAAATTCCTTTCCGATCAAAAAAGTCAGGCTGCGGCGGGTTGCTTCGTCGTTGTCGTCAAAATCGCCGTGTTTTTTGGCGTCGCATTCCCGTCCCGCACCCGCCTCGGAGAGGGACCAAACCCGTTCCTTGTCAGCAATCATGGCCATCACATTTTTGATGTCCGGACGATCGTAGGGCCCGCTGGCGTCCCAGTAGCGCTCCATCCCCACCAGGGGCATGTCCACCTCATCCGGTTCCAGAATTCCGGAAACGAGATAAAGCAGGGAGCCGCGATAACCCGGGAATTCCCAGTAGGTGCGCTCCCGTTCGTCGCTCAGCCCGAAATTGTGAAAATGCCGGACCCGGCGCCGGAAAACATCGAGGCGATCGTTGATAAAGCCAAACGAAGAGGCCGCAGCCAGAAAAACCACATTTACCCGGGCCTCCGGTGGCAAAACCGCATCCAGGTGCTGCAGGAGATGCCCGATGTAAATGGCCCCGGTGCTGTGCCCCACCAGGGTGAGGTTCAGGTCCGCATGCCAGGCCTGGCGCAGTTGCTCCACAAAAGCGGTGCCGCCGTGCTTCCGGGGATCTCCGCCAAAGGCATCGGCGGTATCTTTTTTGATCAGTTTCCACACCAGAGCCCCGGCGTTGTCGATGTACAGGGCGCGCAGAATTTCCTCGACAATGGTGGTATAGAGGCCGTGGTCCCGCCCCTTGCGATAACGGGACAGCACCCGCCCCACCACCGACATGGTATGTTTGACGATGGTGAAGAAGACCGTGATCCCGCGCTCCCCGGGTTCCCCGCCTTCATCGGCCAATTCCCGAAGAATTTCCGGGGACATCAACGTTTCCGTGGAGCCGCGCACCGCCGAACCGCCACGGGATTTTATGGCATTGTCGATTTCATCCGCGTCCCGCAGCCCGTTGGCAATTTTCTGGGCCTCCTCATTTAGGACCCGGTCGCGTTCCAGCTCCACCCGCACCTGCTTTTCCTGCAAGGTGGTCAGCTCCCAGTCGACCGGCCTTCCGGCCGTTTTCTCCAGATTTTGCAGATCCTGCTCCAGGGCCTCCAGGTCCGCGGGCAGCTCCTTCAGGGACATCAGCTCCAGCTGACCCCCACGCTGACCGGCCTCCTCCCCCATTTTGCCCAGCACCAGTTGCCCCACCCGCCGCACCAGGCGCCGGAAAATTTTTTCCTGGGAAATCTCCTGCAGATTTCCCCACAGAGTGTCCTTTATCCCGGAATTCCAGATAAAGAAGATGGGGTAAGCCCCGGCCGCTTCGTAGCTTTCCTTGAGGATCAGACCGGATTTATGGCCGGACTCGCGGTTTACCAATCCCCCGTGAAAGTGTATAACCAGATTGTTTTTATGCGGGCTTTGGGGCAGGGCCTGGAAAAGGGTGGCCAGATCCGCCGGGGAAGTTTCCTTGAAGGCGCCGTTTTGCAGATCGAGATAATGCGGGGCTGGCAGTCTGGGCATGAGGTATCTCCGGTGAAGGGTTGGGTGAATTTTGGTGTTTTTTTGCCTTTGTGGTTTTAAAAGGGCCTGCGCAACATCGGTTCATCATTAAGGAGCCACACCGGTCCTCAAACCTCTCAGGCTTATCTCATCCCGGTAAGTGACCGGCCCTGCCAGGGAAGGTCTTTCAGTAAATGATAATAAATGGGATCGACATTTGTTTCATCATTTACCATAACCGACAGATAGACATTTTGCGAGGGCAGGTAACCCACCATGGCCCCGAACCCGGCAATCCGGCCTTCGTGGCAGAGCATCACCCCAAGATCCGGGACATCAAGCATCATCAGACCTTTGCCGTAAAAGGAACGGCCGGTGCCCATGGGATAAAAGCGTTTAGCCATCTCCAGCACAGAAGCGTGTCGAATTAGCTCGCCGTTGAGCAGGCCGTAGAAAAAGTCGGTTAAATCCTGCGGGGTGGTGGCAATGCAGCCGGCCCCGAAAGGACCGGCGTGGTTCACCTGGTCGTTTACGATCTGGCCCTGATGATGTCCGGAGATCAACACGCTGTTTTCGTTCTCCGGGGTGAGAACGAAGGTATGCTTTAATCCGAGCGGCTCGATAATACGGGTCCTCACCGCTCCGGCATAATCCGTCCCCAGGATTTCGGCGGCAATTTCTCCCAGGATAACATAATTGGTGTTGGAATAAGACCACATGGCGCCCGGTTCAAACAAACTGCCCTTTTCCGCGGCAAAGTAGATATAATCCCGCGGCGAAAAAACCTGATCCAGTTTGCGGAAGCGCTCCTCCCAATTGAAGCTGAAGATGCCGCTGGTGTGAGTCAACAAATGGGTCATCCGAATCCGGTCCGCACCGGGAAAATCCGGATAAAATCGCGATAGCGGGGTTTCGAGAGACAATTCCCCATTTTCGATGAGTTGAAAGATCAATACCGCGGTAAATACCTTGCCGACGCTTCCGGCATGGAAAACCGACCCGGCATCCACCGGGATATTCCTGGCCATATCGGCCAGTCCCCTTTGCCCGGTCCAGCGTCCCCCATCGGGATTCCAAATGGATACGCTGATGCCGGTCGCCCCGGATTTTTGGGCCGCTTCCCCCAATCGTTTTTCCAGCAGGGTTGCCAATTTCGGGCTCACTGAAGCGGTAACGTTTCCCGGGTCCCGGGGGACCGGATCAGGAAAAACCAGGGTGCGTGAGGTTTGCGACGTGAAGGAAACCATCGGCGCGACTTGGCCAACAGGGGGTGTTTTGGCGCAGGAAATAAATAAAAACGCGCTCAGACCGATGAAGAGAATACGGTTGCTCATCGTTTTTCTCCCGGGCTCTGGAATGGGCACCTGAACCGGAGCCCTAAAACGGGTTGATTTTAATTAATATAGAGGCGAAATTTGATTTAAACCAAGGACGCAAATCACGTTTTGCCGTAATCTGATTGCCAAATGGGGGTGCAGGTGTTTTTGGAATAACGCTGGTGCGTCATATATGATTTGTCCTGTTCGTCATCCCGCCCCGGCCTGAAACCTACCGGGGCAGGCTCCCCGGGGTGGCGGCGAAGAGGTCGCACCAGACCAAATCGCGATTGACATAATACCGGGATTAAAAACTCATGTTACGCAACCAAACCCATTTTTGCTATTTAACCGCGAAGGCGCAAAGCCGCGAAGAATTAATGTGTTTGGTTTTTGCCAGACACAGAATTTCGCTGCCCACACCTGCTTTGGGGAGCGGACGTAAAGCAGCTATCCATGTTGGTCCGCGAAATACCGAAGGACGAGCAGATTTTCCGGTACAGGGTCAGATCCATCCCGTTTCAGTTTTCGTGATTTCGTGATTTCGCGGTTAATGGGCCGCAAATCGCTTCTGGCGCGAAACATCAGTTAATAAGGACAAAAAGAAAATGGATTTTTTACAACAAATTACCTGGCGCCCCGGCATCGGGGATCCCACTTTTATGGGCTGGCTGACCGTATTTGTCTACTTTCTGACCGCCCTGTTGGCGGCCATGATGGCCTGGCGGAATCACCACAAGGGCGAAGAGGGAACGCAAGAGGCCGGCTTATTTTGGGGGGGATTGGCCCTGTTGCTCGTTTTCCTGGGGATCAACAAACAACTGGACCTGCAAACCCTGCTCACCGACATCGGGCGCGCATTGGCCCTCTCCCAGGGCTGGTATGAGGGGCGGCGGGGTATCCAGCTGCTTTTTGTTCTGGGGTTGATTTTTGCGGGATTCAAAGCCAGCAAATGGCTCAAAAAAAGATTTACCACCATTCGGCGGGAAAACCCCTACGCCCTTTTGGGCTTGGCTTTCCTGGGCACTTTTGTGGTTATCCGCGCCGTTTCCTTCCACCTGATCGACCACATCATCGACCTGGCTCCTCTGGGCATCCGCCTCAACTGGGTCCTGGAACTCACCGGCCTCTTCTGCATCGACTTTTCGGCGATCCGGCATTTACTGGGCCGCTAAACAAGGCCCTACTGCAGCAGCACCAAACGCCGGGTAAGGCGATGGGGACCGCTTTGCATCACCAGGAAATACACCCCGCTGCCAATCGGATTGCCGTACTGATCCCGTCCCTTCCACTCGACCTGGTAACTGCCGGGCGCCTGATAATCCTCCACCAGGGTTTTCACCAACTGACCGCGAATGTTGAAAATATTCAGGGAAAGGGCGTGGGTATCTTCCGGGCCTCCCGGGACTTCATACTGAATAACGGTCCCGGCATTAAAGGGGTTGGGGAAATTGGGGTATAGCCGGAAACCCTCCGCCGGTCCCCCCTCGGTAACCATCACCCGCAGGGGGGGATGAAAGGAAACCACCCCGTTATAATCTACGTCCGCCAGGCGATAGCTGTAGGAAGCCCCGGCCACCACGGTGCGGTCCTCAAAAAGGTAATCCCGCCCTACCGGACTGGTGCCCAGGCCTTCCAGGGAAGAATCGACCCGGTAACTGCCCACCAGGCGATATTCGCTTTCCTGCTCCCCTTTGCGCCACAGTTCGAATCCGGCATTGTTGGTTTCGCTAAAGGTGGACCAGGAGAGGCGAACCGTTCCCCCGCTCACCTGGGCGCTGAATCCGCTGAGGCTCACCGGCAGGGAACCGTCGGCAACCTCGATAACCTGGGAAAATTCGGAAGTGTTGCTGTCCGGGGAAGTGGCGGTAGCGCTGATAAAAGCCCCCACTGCTACGGACCCGGGAAAGGTGGTATTGATGGTGCCGTTGCCCAGGGTATTCACGGAAACGTCCACCCCGAAAAGGTAGCTGTCTCCCTCACCAAAGTTGGTGCCGTCCGGGGTGACCACCCCGAAAAATTCCACCCGGTAAAGCCGGCCGGCCGTTCCGGGCTCCGTGGACAAGGTTCCCTCCACGGTGATATTCCCCCCATCCACCGAGGCGGCGGTGAGCACCGGAAAGTTCTGCATATCGTTCCCGCCGGTGTCGCTGTCGTTGGCGTCATTGGCGCTGACCCCGCCCACAAAGGGATTGGAGCGCAGGTCGATTCCGATATTGCCGTTGCTGTAGAAATCGTTGCCCAGAATGGCATTTTGGGTGCACCCGGGCACCACGGTGATCCCGTAGCCCCCGTTAAAGGCGATCACATTGCCCTCACCGGCCCCGGTACCGCCAATCAGGTTATTGGTTGAGGTGCTGTTGAAGGAAATTCCGGTGCTGGTGTTGCCGAGGTTGGTAACCCCGCCGGCATTGGTGCCGATGGCGTTGCCCTGGATAATATTGCCGGAAGCGCTGCTGTTGAAATTGATCCCGGCATTAACGTTGCCGCTGATGATGTTGCCCATGCCCGCCCCGCCGACAATATTGCCGGAAGCATTATCAATATTGACCCCGTAAACGTCGTTCTGAAGTTTGGACGTCCCGCTGATGTCCACCCCGATATAATTGCCGTATACCTTGTTACCGGAGGTGCCGGCGCTTTGCAGAAAGACCCCGTATCCGGTGTTGCCGGAGATCAGGTTCCGTTCGGCCAGGGTGGCCCCGCCGATCTGATTGTCCTTGGCGGCGTTGGTAACGTAAACCCCGAAAAAGTTGCTTACGGCGCCGGTTCCGTTTTTATTCACCCCCAGGAAATTGCCGACCACCAGGTTGGAATCCGACCCGACATCTTCGATCCACACCCCCGCACCACTGGAGATATTGCCGCCAATCACGTTCCGGGACGCCGCGGAGGTGCCACCGATAATGTTGTTGGAGGTTCCCCCGCGCACGGTTACCCCATAGGGCGTTCCCCCGG
>JAGRBF010000314.1:0-2533 GCA_020434205.1 Calditrichota bacterium
ATGATTGTCAACACGCCCTAATGCCAGCTTTTTTCGCCGGCATTTAGCGCAAAATCCAGCTTGTTTTCCAGAGGAGGCACGGCGCAGGAATAATCGCCGCCATACGCGCAATACGGGTTGTACGCCAGGTTGAAATCGACTGTATAGTGGTTTTGCGGGTTGAGGGTCAGGTCTATGTAACGTCCCCCGCCGTAAGTCGACTCTCCCGAGTTGCCGTCAAAAAATCCCAGAAAAAGGTAATCCTCGAATCCGGGTTTGCGGCTAAGCATCCGGTAGACCGCCAGTTGATAAAATTTGCCCTGATAATCAAATTTAAAATAACCGAATTTTTGGGCGGGGCGTTTGTCCCCCTTGCTCCCCAGAATGGTGTCTATGGGGGCATTCTCAACCGGGATTATCGGTCCCTCGAAACGCAGTTGAGGGTCCACATCGTAATAATGGAGACCGTGAAAGTCCTTTAGTTCGGTGGCGGGCATGGGCGACTTTCCCGCAATGGCAAAGAGGCTGTCCTTAACCGCCCGCTCAGAGAGGATTTGTTTGCGATAAGTTGCGGTAGGGCCATTAGCGGCCTCATGGCAGGCGCTGGCCAGAAACACGAGGCAGATGGCCAGAACCGGATTTTTCAGGGAGAAGTGGCGGAGCATTAGTGGTCCTGTTGTGATGGGCTAACTGTAATTTTCCCGAAGCCAGGCGGGCAGAGCGGCGATGGCATCCAGCCACAGATTTGGGGTGCTGTCACCCGGAACCGGGGAGCGTCCGGCCTGCTTCCCGGTTTTGACCGCGATGGTAAAAAGTCCTGCGGCCGCGCCACCGTCAATGTCGGCTTCCAGATCGTCTCCGATGATGGCCAGGTGCTGAGCGGGAAGGCCGATGGTTTCGAAGGCCTGTTCGAAAAAATCCGGACTGGGTTTCCCGATAATCCGCGCTTCTTTGTGGGCGGCGTATTCCAATCCGGCCACAATGGCGCCGCTGTCTATGGCCAGGCCGCTACTGCGCCGCCAGTAGCGGTTTTTCTGAAGGGCGACGAGTTCGCTGCCGTCCATTAGCAGGCGAAAAGCCTGGTTCAGCATTTCATAGGTGAGGTCTTCGCCGAGATCGCCGATCAGCACGTACTGGGGATTATGGGTGGTGTTGCGGAAATCCTTAAACTCCCGGTAGGTGTCGCCCTGGGCAAACAGGCAGATAGAGGTTGCCTTGTTGGCCTTCAGCCATTGGGCCGCCGCGAAGGGCGCAGAAAAAATCTGGTCCAGGCTTATTTTAAATCCCATGCGGTTGAGGTTGGTGAGCAGGGAGTAGCGGCTGCGCCGGGTGGTATTGGTGACCAGGAGAAAGGGGATTTTTTCGCGCTGCAGATAGTTCAGGGTTTCAACGGCACCTTCGATAACCTGTTTTTCGACATAGAGCACCCCGTCGATGTCGATCAGGAAACCGCGGATGTCGGGTTTTTCGCTCTTCTGTGAAGCTTTCGGCATGGCCGCTTTTCTCCACGCTTATGGTTTCTGGCATCCCCAAGCCCGTTTATAACCTACAAAAAAGGTATAAAAGATCAAATTCCGCACCGGAAGTTTCCGCAAATTGCCAGGGATGTTCGGGGCACTGAGGAGGCGAGATCGGCAGTACAACCTTTGGATGGCAGCGTTTAGGCGTTGGCCGGATCCGGCGGGAGCCGGGGAAGAAAATCCTAATTTCCCCCCAGCTCAAATTTGATTTCGAAGGCGGAGTGGTTGGTTTTGTTGGCAATTTCTTCGCTGAAGTAAGTAAAGCGGTATTGGGGGCGAATGGAGGCGAAAAAGTTGTCCCGGGTGATGATGTCCACGCCAAAGCCGATTACCGCGTTGTAGCCAACCTGATATTCGTTGGAGAACTTCTCGATATTGCCGTTGATGTATTGTTCCTTGGGAAAGTTCATCCCCAGCATTACCCCGCCCTGGGCCATGATGTGCGGGCGAAAATTATCTTCGATAGAATTGGCGAAAAGCCGTTTTTTCAGCTCCAGATTAATCGGGACCATGAAGAGGCGATTGGCGTCATTTACCGAAATCAGCTGTCCGAAGTAGGTAATCTGCTGAAATTCCTTGTCATCCCTTAAAATCATAAACTCCGCGGTTATTCCGAGATGCAGGTAATCCGGCAGGGCCTTGCGAAATACCCCGCCCAGAGCGAGGCCATTGGAGGTAAGGCTGATGGTGAAGGCGCTTTCGTTTTTATGGATCGGCTCGGTGAAGTCCAGGTGATCCTCATATTGCGAAAATGCCGGGGAAGCCAGCCACATCAATGCTAAAAATGCCGTCAACATTTTGGTCTTCATGTAAAGCTCCGCTCAGAATAAAAGGATGTTTTGAGATGGCCGGGACAGCCTTCTCCATGACACTAATTAATATTTGCGATTTTTGATGCGAAAGCAAGTCCGTATCTCCGGGCACCCAAGTTTTTGGCAGCGCCACCCGTCTTCCTGAATTGTCGTCGTGCGGGAAAATTTTGACATTTTTTTGCACACTCAAAGCGGTGTAAGCCGGTTTTTATTGACCACGAT
>JAGRBF010000314.1:2669-19148 GCA_020434205.1 Calditrichota bacterium
GCCTTTTTTGCCGGCCTCAAAAAGGGCCAGAGCGGTGAGGAAGGCGGCCGCGGCATTAAAGAGATCGATAGCAATATCCAGGCCAGGGGTGGGGTGGTGGCGCCGTAAAATAGCCAGCAGGTTCAAAAAAACAGCCACCAGGCTGACCATCGTCAGGGCGATCAGGCCACTGTTGAATGCCTCCATCGCCGAGATCGAAAAGGTAAACATCCCCATCGCGAAGCTGAGGTGCTGGAATTTTTTGCGGGGTTTTGGCATGGTGAAATTCACCCGACCGTGGCCGGTCGGGTGAGTTTTACTGACGGTTTAGAAGGGAACGTCATCGGGATTTTGATCGTCGTCGGCCGGCAGAGAGGCCTTGAAATTCTGCGCCGGTGCGTCGGCAGGGTTCATGCCGCCGCCGGTGGGACCGCCTTCCCCGCGGCTGTCCAGCAATTGCAGATCGTTGGCGATAATTTCCGTGGTATAACGTTTCTGGCCGCTTTGGTCTTCCCAATTACGGGTTTGCAGGCGACCCTCAATATAAACCCGGCTGCCTTTGCTGGCGTATTCTTTGGCCACTTCCGCGAGGCGGGACCACAACACAATGCGATGCCATTCGGTCTGGTCTTCCCAATTGCCTTCTTTGTTTTTAAAGCTGTAGTTGGTCGCCAGGTTGAAGTTGGCAACGGCCGCACCGCTGGGGGTGTAGCGCACTTCCGGGTCGCTGCCGAGGCGTCCGATTAAAATCACTTTATTGACACTTCCTTTAGACATAAAAGCCTCCACCAGATTTAAGAGATTTGATTAATCCTAATTTAAGCACAACCATAGCATATGCAATTAAAAAGCCCTTCCGGAGCAGGATGGCACGGTGTGGCGCCGGGTGCCTTTATTGAATAGAGAAAAAAAGAGCACTTTTTCCACAAATAGTATTGGATTTTTGCATTATCTCACCCGAGAATTGCTTTTAAAGTGCTATTTTGCCGCCGAAGGCAGGAAAATCCGCGCCGAACCACCTCTTCAAACCGGGAACTGATATGGGCACCACCATTCCGCATTTACTTCATCACACCTTCGAACAACACCAGGAACGGGAGGTGATCCTCCTGAAACGGGCCGGGATGTATCTCGGCTATACCTACTGGCAACTCTGGGAAACCGTTCGCCGGCTAACCCACGGAATGGCTGCCCGGGGCATCGGGGAGGGTGACGTTCTGGCGATCGTTTCCGAAAACCGCCCGGAATGGGTGTATATCGATTATGCCGCTTTTTTCCTGAAGGCCGTTGTTCTGCCCCTGGACCCGACCGCGGACCCCCTGGAAATCGCCGCTCAGCTAAAAAAACACAAGGCGCGGGCGGTTTTTATCGGGAGCATGGATTTTTACCAGGGCCTCAAAAAATTCGGGGAGGACCTGCCCCAACTGGAATTTTTCTTTCCCTTCGACACCACCCGCAGCGATCCGTCCAGCAAAACCGAGTTTTTCCGGCAGCTGACCGCCATGGGGGAAAAACACCGCAAAAAGCAGCCGGACTTTTTTCGCCTGGCCCTGGAAGGGGTAACACGGCGAACCCCGGCCAGCTTCTGGCCGGGTCGGGATGCGGTTTTGTCTCAGGGAGAACTGAACGGCATGATCAATGCCGCGGCGGATCAAATGCATCTGGGATCCGATGATGTGCTGATGTCCGCAGTAAACCTGAGCGATCCCCTGGAGCGAGTGATGGGCAACTGGCTGGCCATGCGCGCCGGATGCACCATTGCCTATGCCCGGGGTGAGGGACATCTGCTGGAGGATCTGCGCGAAATCCGGCCTACCCTGATGATCAATTACGCGAAAAAAATGGACGAGCTGCTCCGCACCGTTCAAAGTGGGGCGGAACAAAAACGCGGTTTTCTGGGATTGGGTGGCAGCGCGACCCGGCGCCTGGGCGAGGTGTTGGGCGGGCGGCTAAAGCGGGTCGCCGTTGCCGGCGACCTCAGACAGGAATCTTCCCGGATCCTGAACGATCTGGGGGTGTCGGTGGTTCGGGTTACAGTACCCGATCCACCAGATAATCCATAATGCGGTCCTGGGAAATACGTTCCTGGGCCATGCTGTCCCGGTCCCGCACCGTTACGGTGTTATTTTCTTTGGTTTCGTAATCAATGGTAAAACAGTAGGGGGTGCCGATTTCATCCTGACGGCGATAGCGGCGGCCCACCGCACCGGACTCATCGTAAAAGACCCGGAATTGTTTGCGGAGTTTGCCGACGATATTCTGGGCGACCTCCGCCAGCCCATCCTTCTTCACCAGCGGCAGAATAGCGGCCTTCATCGGGGCGACTGCCGGATTAAAACGCAATACCACCCTTTCTTCTTCCTCTTCATAGGCATCGGCAATGGATACCAACACCTGGCGGTCTACCCCGGTCGAGGTTTCCACCACATAGGGAATGTATTTTTCCTGGCTGTCCTGATCGAAATATTTGAGGTTTTTCTTGGAGAATTCCTCGTGCCGACCCAGGTCGTAATCGGTGCGATTATGAATCCCTTCCAACTCGCTCCAGCCAAAGGGGAATTGGTATTGAATGTCGAAGGCGGCTTTGGCATAGTGGGCCAGCTCGCCCGGGCCGTGCTCGGAAAAGCGCAGGTTTTCGGATTTGATGCCCGCCCTTTCGTACCACTTCAGGCGTTGCTCTTTCCAGTAATCAAACCAGTCTTCGTCGGAACCGGGGCGGACGAAAAACTGCATTTCCATCTGCTCGAACTCGCGCATCCGGAAAATGAAGTTTCCCGGGGTGATCTCGTTGCGGAAGGCTTTCCCGATCTGGGCGATGCCGAAGGGGACCTTCTGCCGCCCGGCTTCACGAACGTTGTGGAAGTTGACGTAAATGCCCTGGGCGGTTTCCGGGCGCAGATACACAATATTGGCATCGGCTTCCACCGGTCCCATAAAGGTTTTGAACATCAGGTTGAACATACGGGGTTCGGTGAGGGTGCCCGGCTCGTCGGTGTCCGGCCCAACCAGCCTGCTGTACAGGCTTTTGTCGATCTCGGTGAGGGGCTGAATCTGATATTCGGTGGTATCGACTTTGGCTTTCCTGAGCTTTTTTTCGATGCGTTCCGGATAACCTTCGGGAAAGGCATACAGCAGGCCTTCTCCGGAAAGGGGAACGTAGACCAACAGCTGATCCTCGCGGTAGCGGGACTTGGTTTCCCGGCAGTCCAGCATGGGGTCGGTAAATCCGTCCACATGGCCGGAGGCCTTCCAGACCGTGGGGTGCATCAGGATGCTGGCATCCAGGCCCTCGATGTCGTCGCGTTCGTAGACCATGGATTTCCACCACAGGTCCTTGATATTCTTTTTCAGCTCAACGCCCATCGGTCCGTAGTCGTAGCAACTGTTGATGCCCCCGTAAATTTCGCTGCTCTGGAAAATAAAGCCGCGGCGTTTACACAGGGAAACCAGCTTGTCCATGGTGTCAGATGTTTTATTGGCCAAGGTCTTTTCTCCGAATTCCGGATTGAAAGTGATTGTTGATTGCGGATGATCTCTGAGCTTTGGTGGGATAACTGCCCATCCGACTCATTAACCCCACACCCCAGTGCTCCAATTCTCAATACAAAAGCAGAGCGTCAATTTAAGGCAAAATGAAGCCTATTGCACATACCATTTCAAAGAATTTAGCACCAGCGGGGTTTCGGTGTGGTGAGAGAGATAACGCAAAAGGACCTGGGTAATTTGAAGGGGGAGGCCGCGGGGATCCCCGGCGGTATCCAGTTCCTGCGGGGGTCGCTGCGCCCAGTCCGTCAGGGTTTCCCAGGCGGTTTTATCGAGGCGCAGGCTGTGCTGATGTCCGGCTCCGGGGGCGATGCAGCCGCGCCGCTCGTCGAGGTGAACTGGAAAAAGCCCGGGAATTTCCCCGCTGTCGGGAAAAAAGCCCAGTTGCCAGCCGAATCCCAGCACTTCGCTGATGGTCAGCAAAAAATGCCAGAGAAAGGGCTCTGCCCCGAAGGGGCTTTGGTCCAGCTTACCGAGCAGGGCGGTGAGGTAGTCGAAAAAATCGGGGACGGCCTCGTGCTCGCGCATCAGCTTCTGGAGGACCTCCAGCATGCCGTAGGCTACCGCGGTTTTGGCGAGGTCTTCGCGAATGTTGAAAAAGGGGCTGGTCAGCTCGGCCTGGTTGAGGTTCTGCAGACTGCGCTGGCCTTTGTAATTGAGGACCACTTCGGTGAGGTTGAGGGCTTCCAGAGCTCCGCGGAAGGGACTTTTGGGGCGCAGCGCGCCTTTGGCGATAACGCTGACGGCGCCCAGCTCCCGGGTGTAAAGGTGCACAATCTTGCTGGATTCCCGCCAGCGCAGGGCGCCGAGGATCAGCGCTTCGGTTTTGAGGACCTCGCTCATCGGGTTATCCGCCGGTTACGAGCGGCAGGCTGGCGGTGAGCAGGGTAAAGTAGATCAGCAGGCCGATGACGTCATTAAAGGTGGCGACGAAGGGGCCGGTGGCCAGGGCGGGGTCGATATTCAGCCGTTGCAGCCCGAAGGGGATCACGGCGCCAAACAGGGAGGCATTCAGGATAACGATCATCAGGGTGCTGCTCAGCAACACGGCAAAGGGAAAATTGCTCTGCCAAACGAACACCACCAGGAAAATCAGCAGGGCGATAACCAGCCCGGTAATCAGGGCGGTGCGGGTTTCCCGGGAAATCCGCGAAAAAATGTCGCGGGGATCGATTTCCCCGGTGGCCAGCCCGCGCACCACAATGATGCTGGACTGCTGGCCGGTGCTGCCGCCCATGGCCATTACCAGGGGGATAAAAAAGGCGGAGGCGACAATCATTTCCAGGGACAGTTTGTAGGCTTCCATGATTAAACCGGACAGAACCTCGCCGAAAAAGGCGATCAGCAAATAGGGCAGGCGGTTGCGGGCAATCTGGAAAATGCTGTCCTCGAGGATTTCCTCTTCCCCGGTTCCCCCGAAAATTCCCAGATCCTCCTCGGCCTCTTCCTGGATAACGTCGACGATGTCGTCGATGGTGATGCGCCCGATCAGCCGGCCTTCCGGGTCCACCACCGGTGCGGAAACCAGGTCGTAACGCTCGAAAATGCGGGCTACCTCCTCCTGATCCTGATCGCTTTTGATGGGGAAAATTCCGTCGTCCATGATGTCGGCGATCAGGTGTTTGCCGTCGGCGAGGATCAGGGCTTTCAGGGTAACCAGGCCCTCCAGCATACCCTCGTTGTTAATCACATAACACTGATAAAGGTCCTCCACCTCCTCGCTCATGTCGCGGATTTCCTGAATGGCGCGCTCCACCGTCCAGTCCTGGTTTACCGCGATATATTCCTTGGCCATGATGCCGCCGGCCGATTCCTCGTGGTATCCCAGCAGCTCCTGGATATCATCCGAATATTCGTCTTCAACCTGTTCCAGAACCTCGCTGACCCGCTCTTCGGAAAGCTCCGAGACGATGTCCGTGGCGTCGTCGGAGTCCATTTCGTTGACCAGTTCGGCGATTTTAGCGGAGTCGAGGCTTTCCAGAACGTCCTCGCGAACCCCTTCATCCAGTTCGGTCAGCACTTCGCTGGCGGTTTGAGCGTGCAGGAGGGTGAGGATTTTGCCGCGATTTTCCGGCTCCAGCCGTTCGATCATGTCGGCGATATCGGCCTCGTGGAGCTCGGCGAGCAAAACGCGAACGTAGGCTTCCTCATCGTTGGAAAGGAGGAAGTTGATGTGTTTCAGCACTTCCTTTTGGCTGAGGTCTTGGGCCGAATTGCTCATCCGGAGGACTCCTTTGTGGCCAGAAGTTGGGCGGTCAGATCCTGCCATTCGGTCAGACTCAGGTTCTCCGGACGGCGGGTCAGATCAAACCTTAATTTAGACAGATGATCGGCCGGGAACAAACTTCCCAAAGACTTGCGCAACATTTTTCGCCGCTGCTGAAAACAATGGCGAAGGACCCGCCTGAACAGATCAAAATCCGGGAAATCCGCCACGGGATCTTCCCGAAAATCCAGTTTCACCACCGCCGAATCCACCTTGGGAACCGGGAAAAACTGGTGAGCCCCAACTTTGAACAGATAGCGGCAGTCGCAATAAATCCGGGTGAATATGGCCAGCAGACCGTACGCTTTGGTGTTGGGAAGGGCGACCAGTCTTTCGGCAACTTCCTTCTGCATCATGATAACCGCGCTGTGCAGGCGGGTGCTGTTTTCGAACAGGGTGAAAAGGATGGGGGAGGTGATGTTGTAGGGAATATTGCCGATAACCACCGCTTTTGAGGGAGCCAGGTTTTCCAGCAGGGCGGGCCAGTCGAGTTCCAGAACGTCCTTTTCCTCGAGGTGGAAGTGAGGGTGGCCGGCGTATTGGTCGCGCAGGTCCGCCGCCAGTTGCGGGTCGATTTCGATACCGGTGTAGGGGGTATCGCTTTCCAGCAGGAGGCGGGTGAGGGCGCCGGTTCCCGGGCCGATTTCGATAACCGGGTGTTTTTCCGGGCCATCCGAAAGTGCCGCAGCGACGATCTTGCGGGCGGTATTGGGCTCCCGAAGGAAGTTCTGGCCCCAGCGTTTTTTGGGTTTGGGTCCCGGCATCGCTCAAAAAAGTTTTGATTAATTTAACGGATTTTCTTATGCTAACACTTCACAACGCGCCGGGGCGGCATTCCCTTTTCCGGACAGAGGTGCGCCGGAATTCCTCTTCTGCCCTGTGGCCACAGGCTCCCTGCGGCAAAATTACCCAGACCGGTTTTTTCCCAGGTGTATACTCACCGGGGATCCGGGTTCGCGGATCTTTGGTTGAGGCCGGATTTTATTCTTAACCCGTTGACGATTTCTCAAAAAGCCGGTGGGGAACCTCATCCGAACCGGTGTAGCGCCCGTAAACAATGGTCCATGTTAGACCTTCAATCCAGAAAATGCAACGCCTAGTTTAACCTGTTTTTGCACAGCTAAAGAGGATTTCATGAGCAAGGATTCCCCGAAAAATAATCAGAGCGGCTGGGTCAATCGCTTTTTATCAATTGTCGAAACGGTGGGCAATGCCCTTCCCCATCCCGCCACTCTGTTCGGGCTTTTTGCGCTGGGGGTGGTTATTCTGTCCTGGATAGCCTCCCAGTTCGATATCAGCGTGGTGATGCCCGGAAAAGGAACGGTGATACACCCGGTTAACCTGCTTTCCGTGGAGGGCATTCACCGTATTATCCGGGAAGCCACCCACAATTTTACCGGCTTTGCACCGCTTGGGGTGGTGCTGGTGGCCATGTTGGGGATCGGGGTTGCCGAAGGCAGCGGGCTGATCGGCGCCGGCCTGCGCAAGCTGGTTATCCTGGCCCCGGCCCGCCTGCTCACTTTTGTGATCGTCTTTGCCGGGGTGTTGTCCAATACTGCCAGCGAGGTAGGCTACGTGCTGCTGGTGCCCTTGGGGGCAGTGATCTTCCTGGCGGCGGACCGCCACCCCATTGCCGGTTTGGCCGCCGCTTTCGCCGGGGTTTCCGGAGGATACAGCGCCAACTTTTTCCTGGGGACGGTGGATCCCTTGCTGGCCGGACTTTCCCAGGAAGCGGCCCAGATTGTGGATCCGGCCTACACCGTTAATCCCGCTGCCAATTATTACTTTATGTTTGCTTCGACCCTGTTTATCGCCCTGGCGGGGACCTTTGTTACGGAGCGAATTGTGGAGCCGCGGCTGGGCAAATACACCGGCAAGGCGGAGGTCGAGGAAATTCACGACCTGAACGACAAGGAGCGACGCGGCCTGCGCTGGGCAGGTCTGGCTACCCTGGCCCTGACCCTGATTGTTCTGTGGGGAATCCTGCCGGCGGACGGTTTTCTGCGCAGCCTGGAGCATCCGGAGAACATCTTTAAATCGCCCTTTATTTCCGGGATCGTCACCTTCATTTTTCTGTTCGCGGCCCTGGCGGGGATCGCCTACGGCCTGGGCGCGGGTACCTTCAAAAACGATTCCGATATCATGAAAAGCATGGGCAAGTCCATGTCCACCCTGGGCATCTACATGGTGCTGTGCTTTTTTGCCGCCCAGTTTGTGGCCTATTTCAAATGGACCAACCTGGGGCTGATCTTCGCGGTGGAGGGAGCGGAAGTCCTGAAATCCTGGAACCTGGGTCCCATTCCGCTGATGGTGGCTTTTGTGATTTTGTCGGCGGCGGCCAATATGTTTATGGGAAGCGCCTCGGCCAAGTGGGCGATCCTGGCGCCGGTGTTTATTCCCATGTTTATGCTGCTGGGCTATGCCCCGGAACTGGTGCAGGTCGCCTACCGGATCGGCGACAGCGTCACCAATATCATTTCTCCGATGATGTCCTACTTTGCCCTGATTGTGGCCTTTATGGAGCGTTACGACGAGAAGGCGGGGATCGGGACCATTATCGCCACCATGTTACCCTATACCCTGATTTTTCTGCTTATCTGGACCATTTTGCTGATGATTTGGCTGACCCTGGGCATTCCCCTGGGGCCGGACTCCCACCTGTTTATGGAAACCATTGTGCAGTAGGAGAAAAGCGATAAGCGAGCAGGGATTAGCGTGGAAATGAGGGGCGCAGCGCCATGGCGCCACATGCACCTAACAGCCATGTAACCATGTGTCTCTGTACCCCGGCTTAATACGTCACGTCAAAGGTCTTGCGGGTGGTGTTGCCCGCATTGTCGGTAACGGTGATCTCCAGGCTGTTTTCCCCCTTACGGAAATACCGGGGCTGGATGATTATCCAGTCCTCTTCGGGGTCGAATTCAAAAAGACCCCATTCCCCGTTTATCTTCACCGAAATTTGCCCTTCGTTATACATCCCGGACATTTCGTCCCGCGCCGAAAAGCGCAGAGGACGGTGGTTCTCGGTGCGCCGGTTGAAGCGATCCAGATTCAGCGGTACCAGCAGGGGGGGGACGCTGTCCTGGATAACCACAAACTGCTCCAAACTGGTGATGCGGGCGGTCTCGAAGCCGCGCGGATCGTGCCGGGTCGGCAGGTAGGCCCATTTCCCTTTGGTGAAATAATAGATGCCCATTCCTTTTTGCTGCTTGAGAGAATCCGGCAGGGTCATACGCAGCCAGGCCCCGTAATTAAAGGGAACGTCCTCCGGGGTGGTTTTGTAGACCCGGGATTTGAAGCGGTACGGTTCGGGCAGCACGTCGTGCGGGGCCAGAGTGTCTATGGCGACGGTGATAGGGTCGTAAGTGGCGTTGCTGGGGAAGTAAAGGCTCACCAGACCGTCGTCGCTAACCACGGTTTTCTCGCGCCCCGGTTCCACCCGGCTGTAAGGGGAAAGGGTTTTGGCCAGCAGTTGGGCGGGGGTGTTCTCGAACCCGGCGGTCAGGCGCGCTTCCGCGGGAAGGGCGATTGCAAAGCGATCCGGAGCGTACTGGTGCGGGGTGGACTGAGGCCAGCCGCGGTAAAGGCCGGGGTTCATGAAGCCGTCATTTTTGAGCAGGGCTCCGTCGGGATAATGGACCACCGCCGGCTGCCAGGGTTGGGAGGTCGCTTCTCCGGCAGGGATGTAAAAAGGCAGCACGGGAAGGTTCTCCGGCCCATAGGTGGTGGCGATGCGATAGGCCAGGTCCCCGGCGCGAACCGGGATGGTGATCCGGTAATACTTGTAGGAGCTGAGCTCCGCCTCTCCGGGGGCCAGTTCAATACCGCTCAAATCCGCTTCCTGATACCGTTTGCCGGAAACCCGCGCCACCTTGAGACCGGTCAGCGCCTCCGGGGATTTGATCGTCGCGGTAAGCTCCCGGCCGTTCCTTTCGATGCCGCTCAGAGAAACCGGAAGATCGCGGTGGTAAACGACCTCCAGCGAGATGGTGTGTTTGTTGTTGTAGTAGTCGTAAATGTCGAAACGCAACCGGTTATTCCCCTCCCGGAGGGATTGGGCGGAGAGCAGTCCCGCCCCTTTGCGGGTATCGTGATAAAACGGCAGGCTGTTGGCGGGATGGCGGTAAAAATTGTGGTAAATGCGCATGCCTTTCCGCCACAGGGAAAAGTTTTTGTCGAGCTCAATCAGGCGGGTTTCGCTATAGCTGAAGCGGTCGTATTGCACCTGATACACCAGGGAGTCGTTGATGAACATCTCGGCCCGGTAGAGGTCGAATTGATTGTTGACCCCCTGGGCCATGTCAAAAGAGCGAATGGCGACGAAGGCCGGGCCGGTGAGGTACACCGGATTCTGCAGGGCCACCTCCCGGGTAAGGGGGAGCCCGCGTATCAGGGTATCCGGTTCAAAATTGATGTACGTGCCGGTGCTTTGGGGGATGATGGCCAGGTAGCGGGACAGAGGGGCGATATTGTCCTTAATTACGCTCTTGAAAAAGGGCATGGGGTTAATGGGATGCTGATGTTTGTTGCGCATCTCGAAATGCAGGTGGGGAACCCCGATCCCCGTTTCCCCGGTATAGCCGATGAATTGTCCGCGCTTAACCGGAAATTTTTCCGCGGCGGGATAATCGTCCAGAATGATGGAGCGGGTGGCCAGGCGTTGCTGGTCCGAATAGGCCTCCAACTCCGGGGAAAAGGCCTGCAGGTGCCCGTAAACTGCGAAGTTGCCATCCTTTAATTTGACGTAGAGGGCCCGCCCGTAACCGGTGGCGGCCACCCGAATGCGGTAGATGTAGCCGTCGTCCACCGCAAAAATCTTATAACCGCTGCGGTTCCAGGTTTTGATGTCGATGGCGGCGTGGTAGTGGCGGGGGCGAAACTCACAGAAACTGCTGGTCATGAAGTCGCTGGCCTCGGTGGGCCAGAAATATTCCTGCGGTTGGGCCCACAGAAGTTGCGCTGCCAGGAGGACGAAAAAGAAAAGGCGTTGGGACATAAACGTTGGGGTGGTTTGGGAGTCTCGGAAAATGTGGCGACCGGGCCGGGCGCCGGAATCCGGTCGGGTCGCGGCAGTCCCCGAAAAACACGGGACCGGCCGGGCGCGCTGCCGGGTGAATGAAAGAACTTAATCCTGGGAGTTGGCCTTCTTTTTGTTGAAAGGCAAACTGGCCAGAAGTTTGTTTTTGATGTCGTCCGGACAGGGTTTTTCCGGATTGCTGTCCTGGCAAATCTTAACCGTTACGTTGACGGTTTCGATATAGTCCTGGCAATCCTTGCAGGAATTGATGTGTTGATGCAGTTCCTTGCACATGGGGCTGCCGATATCGTAGCCCAGATAATCGCACAGCTCGTCGATGAGCTCTCTGGCGTGGCGTTTTTCCATTACGATGCCCTTTCGTTTACTTCGGACATATACTGGGCAAGTTTATCCCGGAGGAACATTCTGGCCCTTTTCAGGCGCACTTTAACGTTGGTCTCCGTGATTCCCAAAATCTTGCTGGTTTCCTTGATCGACAAATTTTCCAGGTCGCGCAGGATGAAAACGGACCGGTAAATCTCCGAGAGGGAATCTACTGCCTGATTCAGATGAATCTGAAATTCCTCGGAGAGCATGTTCTTCAGCGGCAGATTCCGCCATTCCTGAACGGTGGTCATATCCGGCCGATCGAACTGCTTTTCAATGTCCTCGTCGGAGTAAACCGTACGTTTATCCTTGCGCAGCTTCATCAGGGCCATGTTGGTGGCGATGCGGTACAGCCAGGTGAAAAAATCCGCCCGCCCGTCGAAGGTGTCGATCTTTTCGTAAACCTTGATGAAGGTTTCCTGCAAAATGTCCGCGGCATCGTCTTCGCGCCTCAGGATGCGAAGGGCCAGGTTGTATACCCGGTCGCTGTACAGATGCACCAACTGGGTGAAGGCCTCGTCGTCACCGTTCTGGGCCCGGGCCACCAACCCTTTGATGTCTACAGTGTTCATACGTCTATTCTTTGGATTCCACCCCTAAGGGAACGGTTACAGGATATCTTCCGGGAAAAGGATTTCTCCGGAAAAAGAAAGGACCAATGTAGTGAAAAAAGGGGGGAAGGGCCACAGTTTTATGGGACTGGGCGGTGAAATCGGTCGCGGGGCCATTTGCGGGGATTGTTGAGAATATAAATGGAAATGCGGTCAAATTCGCCGGGATTTCGGATGATGTGGTCATGAAATCGGGGTTGCCACGCAAAATTGGGATTTAATTGCCTGGCACGGACGGTTACCGCGGATTTGAACCCCCGAACGATGGCGCCCAAATTTTTGGATTGGGGGCCAAACCGATTTTGGGTTGGATGGTCCAAATTGGCAGGTGCAACAATTTTGTTTTCCGCCGGATGGCGATTTTCCGCCGGATGGCAATTTTCCGCCGGATGGCAATTTTCCGCCGGATGGCAATTTTCCGTAGAGACGCAATGCATTGCGTCTCTACCACCACCGTGCCCACCGTTGTTACCACCACCGCCGTTTTGAAAATTGCAATTTTGGGAATTAAACCGATTTTGACCGATGGTTATAATGGCGTGGAAATGGTTGGGCATTACCACATATTTACCCGATTTCAAATTCATATCCTCGCGTATTTGGAACGACTTCAACCATTCATCTTCCACGATTCTCCCAATGGGAGATGGGACCAATTTGTCGTTCGAAATATTGCCGAAAAAATGAATCCGACGATATGTGCAAATGGTGATAAAATAGGCGGCGGCATCCCGATAATTCCACCAGGGGGCGCGTGCGGAGTCAATGCGGAATTTGTTCAGATAAAGGTTCCCCATAACAGGCCTTTATCTGAATAGCGTCAAAAATGGCGATTATTCCATATTTCCGGGAAGGTTATTTGAGGTCCCGGAGATGCTCCCGGGCCTGGGCCTGATAGTCCGGATCTTCCGGATCCCCAACCGGCAGGGCCAGGGTCTTTTCGAAGGACTCGATGGCCAGGTTTTTTTCGCCCATGGCCTGGTAGGTAACCCCCAGCTGAAAATGATGGCTTACCCCGTCCGGTTTGATGGCGATGGCCCGCTTGAAACAATCCGCCGCCTTTTGCAGGGAAGCATCAGCGGGAATTCCCCCGAAAAACATGTTGGCAAAGCGTTTTTCAATCCAACTCAGGGTAGAAACCTTGTGATGCCAGCGCCCCAGAACATGCCAGGCGATATCGTCCTTGGGGTCCAGCTCCAGCGATTTCTCCACCGCAGCGCGGATCTCCTTGGACATGCGCACCCGGTCCCGGGCCCCGGCATCCAGGGCCACCCGCCCCATCGCCACGGATTTAAACAGGTATCCTTTGGCGCCGCTGCTGTCCAGGGCTATGGCCCGGTTGGCCTCGGTCAGAGCCTGGTCGAAGAAAGATTTGCGGGTGTCCTTGTCGGATTCCATCTCCCCGGCGTCCACCAGGGCGCGGGCGTGTTTCCAGGCTGCCTGGTAATTTCCGGGTTGGGCTTCCGCAGCAAGGGTGTAGCGAGCCAGCGCTTCCCGGAAGTTCATTGCCGCGTAGGCGGCGTCTCCCTGGGCAAGGGCGTCCCCGGCGGGGGCCGATTGGGCGGTTAAAATCGTCGGAAGGGACAGGCAGAACAGGATCAGTAAATATCTCATGGCGGACCTCGATGCGATGGGACGGAGCTGAAAGACAAAAGGACAAAAGGACAAAAGGACAAAAAGACAAAAAGACAGAGAGACAAAAAGACAGAAAGACAGAAAGACAGAAAGACAGAAAGACAGAAAGACAGAAAGACCGGAGGACAATAATGAAATGTCTTCCGGTCCTGTGGTCAATCCGTCTTCAGGTCTCCCGTCCGGAATTATTCGACGATGCGGGAAACCATGGCGTTGGCGTCTACCACCGCATCATCTCCCAGCCAGGCGCTCCACAGAGCTTTGGCCATGGGAACGCTAACCACGGCCGGTTTTTCTTCACCTTCAATAACGGTGATCAGAACCCCGCCGGGCAACCAGCGAAAGCCGTATTGGTTATCTTCTTTGGCTTCTCCGGAAAAATATCCCAGAACGGTGGCCATATCGGCCTTGGCCGTTTCGCGCTCCGCGGCGGACATATTGGTCTGGAAGGCTTCATCGAAGGCGTCTTTGATCTTGTCGCCACCCACGTCGCGGACAAAGCTCATCACGATTTCTTTGGCTTTGCCATCTTCCAGAGCGGCCTTGCGGGCTTCCTTGGCGCTTTTGTAGCTACCGGCATCTTCCATGTAATGGGCAACGCCGTATACCTGGAAGAAAAACTTTTTGCGCACCGCGGTCCCGGTTACGTGCAGTTGATATTCATTGTCTCCATGACTGATGGTAATCGCCTCGGGAAATTCAACCCCGGTTGCGGATTCCTTTACCATTTCCTGCGCCTGCAAAGCGGCCCCGAAAAGAAAAAAAGCCAGGCAGGCAACGGTCCGTAATGTGATACGATTCAACATGAAAATCCTCCTGTGGATATGTTGATCAAATATAATGCGGGCAAAATTCTTAGCCAAAACAGTCCCTCATACCGCGACGGATCTGCGGGGTTCCCCTATTTTGCCTTTACGGTTAACCCGGTACGGATGATGTGGTCGAAGGGCATCAGGCGATCGGTAACCCGAAGCCCGCGGGTAATTTCTCCCACCGCGGTATAAAATCCGTCCAGGTGGGGCTGCGGCGTTTGGGTGATGAACAACTGACTGCTGCCGGTGTCCTTGCCGGCGTGTGCCACGCCCACCACACCGCGATCGAAGTGGGCATCGCTGTATTCGCAGGGGGTGGCATATCCGGGACCGCCGTATCCCACGCCCTGAGGGTCTCCGAATTGCGCTACAAAACCCGGTATAACCCGATGGAACAGGATGCCGTTGTAAAATTCATTTTTCACCAGGGCCACGATGCTGGCCACGTTTGCCGGGGCCCGGTCCGGCCAGAGGGTCAGGGTAAAATCCCCGGCGCTGGTGTAAAAGGTAACCTCATAGAGGGAATCCGTACTCACCGGGTGGAAATCCGAGCGGGTGTGGTAGCTGCCCTGAACGGGGGGCATGGGCACCTCGTTTTTGCCGGTGAGGGTGGTGTAGGCGGTTTTGGCCGCTTCCCGCAGAGCGGGATAAGGGCTGGCCAGCTGTGCTTCCAGAAGGGCCACACCCTCCGTGCCGCCCAGATTGCCGATGGCCTGCACGATCAGCACCATGGTTTCGAGATCCCGCGGGGCTTCCAGGGACGCGAAGGCGTTCATCAGCGGGGAGACGGCCTCGGTGGGTTTGGGAGCCCGGATATTGGCAAAATAATTGGCCACGATGTTCAGAACCGCGGGGTCGCCGTTTTCCAGATGGCGCAGGAAAAAGGCGGCCTCGGGAACCCGGGGACGGGTGGGCAGCAGTTCCAGGGCCTTAATGGTGCGGGGCAGGCTTTTGCCGTCCGCCATGTCGATGATCAGGCGGGTGGCCTCATCGCTGGTGGGATCCTGCTGCCCGGCTTTGCGGGGTTGAATGTTGCTGAGGGCTTCCAGGGCGTAATAGCTTTTGGGCCAGGCTTCCTGCATCCAGCTGTCCTGAACAATTTTCAGGGCTTCTTTGGGCTCCACCAGAGCCAGCACCGTCAGGGCTTCTCCCTGAATACGCCAGTCCTCCTTGTCGTTGCGAACAATCTTGCGCATTTCCCGGAGGGTCAGCCAGTTGCGGTACGGCTCGGCGGCCAGACTGCGGATCGCCTCCACCCGGACTGCCGGTTGGGGATCGTTAAGCATTTCTACCAGCTCGTTCTGAGAGGTCTGGGCAGGCATGCTTTCCAGCAGGTGAATCGCGGCCACCCGGACGTACCAGGTGGAATCCTGAAGCTGGGAGAAAACCTTGCGGCGAAACTCCCGCGAGGAGTAGGTCTGCCAGATTTCTTTGGTGGGAGATACTTTTTTGCGCTCTTCGAAAAGGTCGGATTCGATGAGGTCGGCCATGTGGGCCAGGCCGCGCAAAACCTGATAACGCACTTCGGGGGATTCCCGGTCCAGGCCCAGGTAAAGCTCCTCAAAGGAGTCCAGCACCTGAATGCGGTAGACCGCCTGGGCTGCTTCGCTGGCTACCTCGGTGTTGGTGGTGTTCACCATCAGGCCGCTGACGTTGGGGGCAAAGGTGTAGAGGGGAAGTCCCCGGTAGGCCATGATGCCGGCTGCCCGGGCAGCGGCCTCCTGCAGGGCCAGATTCTCACCGCGCAGGTATCCGGCCAGCTGCGGCAGGAAGTCCACCGTCCCCACTTTGCCGATCGCCTCGATAATGCGGGCCTGATTATCCGGATCACTTTCGCTGTCCAGCGCTTTTCCCAGCAGGCGCTGCAATTCCGCTTCGTTATCCCGAAACTGGCCGAGCGCGAAATAAATGGCGCCCCGCACCGCGGGGTCCGGATCGCTGAGGTGGTTGGCCAGCAGGGGAATGGTCTCGGGGTCCTGAACCCGTCCGATTGCCTCCACCGCCATTTTGCGAATAGCCGGGGTTGGGCTGTTGAGCCATTTTGATATTTTTCCGGACTGAATGCTGCGCCCAAACTCCATTTTGTTTAACTGCAGGCGCACCTCTTGCGGGGTCTCTTGTTGGCAGGCAACGGCGATCAGCAGAAAGAGCAGCAGCAGGGCCTTTTTTACGTACATAGGTTCCTCCGGGCGGGGCTTTCTGGGACGGCCCCGGATGTGTGCGGTGATG
>JAGRBF010000314.1:19228-27256 GCA_020434205.1 Calditrichota bacterium
GTTCCGAAAAGCGTTTGGCAAACGGACCTTAATATAGCGCTTTCCCTGCCGAAAATCTACACATGAACAGGATAGGCCAACTGCTACCTTCCTTGACTTAAATGTTGAAAAGGGGTATATTTTTTCCGCACTGCAATCCTTTCGACTATGTCTGATAACAATTTGTTTCTACCTGATGGCGCCGTTGAGCACGAGATCAAAATCAAACGCTCCGGTTTTATAGGACATTTAAGTCCCGCTCCGGAGCGGGAAGCTGCAGAAAATTTCATCGAACGCTGTCGCAAAGATCACCACTCGGCCACCCATAATTGTTTTGCTTACCGGATAGATGCGCAGACCACCCGCTTTTCCGATGACGGCGAACCTTCCGGAACGGCCGGGCGCCCGATTCTTCAGATGCTGGAAAAATACCAGTTGATCCAAAGCGCTCTGGTGGTAACCCGCTACTTCGGCGGGGTTAAGCTGGGCACCGGCGGGCTGATCCGCGCTTACGGCCAATGTGCCGAGGAAACCATTCGCAAGGCCGCTCTCCTTCCCTTTATCCGGGAACAGCGGATCGAACTTCGCTACCCCTACGCCCTTACCCGTCAGGTGGCGTATTGGGTGGATAAACACCAGGGCCGTTTTGCAGACGGCGATTTCGCCGCCGAGGTTAAGGCCGTGGTGCTTTTACCGGCCGCTAATGCCGCTTCTTTTCTGGCGCAGCTGATGGCGATTGGCAACGGGCAAATTTCACATCTTAACAAGGAAAGCTGATGCATATTAAAGCCGAAGGGCTTGTTAAGCGGATTAACGGCATTCCCTTTATCAACGGTTTATCGCTGGAGGCCAGGGCCGGCCATATTCTGGGTCTGGTAGGACCCGAAGGAGCCGGCAAAACAACCGTCCTGCAATTGCTGTTGAACCTTATTCCCTGCGATGAGGGACAGGTCACCATCGACGATAAACCCCTCACGGGCAAGGTTCTGGACCGAATGGGCTTTCTCCCGGAAAAAGGCGGAAGTTACCCGGTGCACAGCCTCAACCAAACCCTCATCTATTTTGCCCGCCTCAAGAATATGCCCCGCAAAAAGGCATCGGTGGAAGCGGTTAGGCTGATCGACCGCTTCGGCATGATCGACCTGATGGACATTCCGGTGGGACACCTGCCCACCGAAGCCCGGGAAAAGCTGCAAATTATGCGGGCCATTATCCACAATCCGGAAGCGATTCTGCTGGACGATCCCCTCAAACATCTGTCTTTGCCCAGCCAAAACCTGGTGCGCAAGTTGGTGCAGCGCTTCAAGGAAGAGGGAAAAACCATTATCCTGGCCACCGAAAAGTTCGACGAAGCGGAGCAGCTCTGCGATGAAGTGGTGGTTCTCAACGAAGGTCAGGTGGTGCTGCGCGATAAGGTTAAGGACATCCGCGCCAATTTTCAGGAAAACCTGATCCTGGTGGAAGGGGCGGACAACCTGCAATCGCTGCAGAGCATTCACGGGGTCAAAAAACTGGTTCAGGAAAAACAGGTCGCCCGCCTTTATGTGGACAACCGGATTCCCCCTCAGAAAATCCTGGATGTCATCATCAAGACCATCAAGGTTACCCGTCTGGAAGTGCACCGCCCCCGCCTGAGCGATATTTTCCTGGATGTGGTTAACTCCCGGCAAAAGGGGGGCCTGTGAAACGTTTTTTTGTGATTGCCGCCTGGGAACTGCTGCAGCATCTGCGCCGCCGCAGCTTTATGGGCATGACGGTGGTAATGCCTCTGGTTATCACCGCGTTAATTCTCATTCCCCTTTTTTATTACCAGACCACCCGGGCCGGGATGGATCTGGTGATTGGCATGGTGGAGGTGGACACCAGCGGTTATTTCCCCAAACTCACCGAAAAGCTGATCCTCAGCGGAAACCAGCAGGGGCCCCTGGTGCTCCTGGAGCCGATCGAACCGGATACCTCGTTGACCCTGCTGGGGGAATTCGGCCGTATGGATACCCTCCGGCACCAGTTGGACAGCCTGCAGGAGGCCTATAACCGCATTAAGGAACAGCGCAATTATTATTTCCGCCAGCCGCCCTCCCGAACCCGGGAACGCAATTTGTCCCGTTCCTACGACGAACTGCTGGCCACCCGGGAAAACCGCGATCTCACCGAAGTAACCCTCAATCGCCACAAAACCTCTCTGGACTCGGTCTGGCAGGTGAATCTGGTGGGACTGGCCGATAGCTTGTTAAAAACCAAACGTATTGCCGGATATGTTTTGATCAACGGCAATACCTTTAAAGACGGTATGGTGGAATTCCATTCCGAACAGCCCATCAATTTTCTGCGCCTTAATCCCCTGCGCAATGCCCTTCAGGTGTTGTTGGTGGAAGAACGAATGGCCCGGGAAGGCACCACGGTGGACAAAATTCAGGAGCTGCTTTCTCCCATCAACATTCAGGAAATGCTCCTGGAGGATTCCGGCAAACACGAGTTCAAATTCCTGACCACCTACCTGACCCCGGCCGTGATTGTCCTGCTGTTGTTTGTGGCGGTTTTTACCCCGGCATATTTTCTGTTCAGCACCGTTTCCCGGGAAAAACACCGCCGCCTGCTGCCGGTGCTGCTTTCCAGCGTTTCTCCGGCCAATCTGATTGCCGGGAAGGTGGTTGGTTTGTGGCTGCTGGGCGCCATCCAGGTGGGGGTGTGGATCCTGATCGCCACCCTGCTGCGGGCAGCCGGATTTTTACCAGCGGAAGACCTGCGCTTTCTGAACCTGACCAATGCGGGTTTGTTTTTTATGTATTACACCCTGGGATACGCCCTGTTCTCGGCCATCTTTATTTCCCTGGCGGCACTTTCCCGCACCCGGCAGGACGGCCAAACGCTTCTGGTAATGCTCGGGGCCTCGGTGGTGCTGCTGATCGGTTTGATGAGCATCGCCCTGCTGGCGCCGGATTCCCTGATGGTTCGCCTGCTGTCCTATGTGCCCTTCCTTACCCCGGCTTTTATGATTCTGCGCATTCCCCTGGCCTATCCGCCCCAGGTCGATTTTTACGTAACCGCCGTTCTCTGCGTGGTGGTGGCAATAGTCCTTTTTCTGGTAGCATACCGGATTTTCCGGCAGATGGCCCTCAGCGACACCCGGGAGATGGGGATCGGCGAAATCATTTCCGAATTGCGCGGCAGTTAAAACTGCCGCCTTTTCCGGAGCCCCGCCTTTTCCCCGGAAATAACGCCCGCCCGGGACCGATTTGTTAGACTTCCGTGAGGACCTCTCTCCGCTTTTCCCGCCATATTCCCCAAAGGCCCGATCCTTTTCCGGCAGTCCGGTTAAGGCTTCCGGTGCCATGTTTCCCAACACGAGGTGATCATGAAAAAAATATGGGCCCGCTGCGCGGCACTGGCGGGATTTCTGATGTTGCCGGGCTGCGTGGGAACGGATTTTATCAGCGATTCGCTGCTAACGATGCCCGGCCGGGTGGAAATCCGTTCGACGACGATGGCGGTAGAGGTGAACGACACCCTGCAATTGAATGCGGTTTACCTCGATGAGCAGGGACGGGAAATGGACAACCTCTCCTTCGATTGGGAAAGTTCCGATCCGCTTCTGGCCTCGGTAGAGAGCGGGGGGCTTCTGGTTGGCCACGCCCGCGGGCAGGTTACCGTGACCGCCGCCTATAACGGGACCCGCAGCGAGGATTTTTTTTGCACGGTGGTGGCCGATCCCCAACAAATTGCCACCATTGTCCTTTCCCCGGATTCCGCCGCTTTGCCAGTCGGTGCCGCTCTGCAATTTCGCGCGGTCGCCTTTAACGTTGATGGCGATTCCCTTCCCGGCAAAACCTTCCAATGGCTAAGCTCGGACACCACCGTTCTGACGGTAGATGGCGGCGGATTGGCCACCGCCCGATCGGCCGGCCATGCGGAAATCCGCGCGGTTGCCGAGGGCATTTCCAGTCCCCTGCGGACGGTGGCGGTTTCCAATGTTCAACTAACCGGAAATTTCGTCCCGCGGACCGGCACCGGATATTCGGTATCCGGGGTGGTTACCCTGACCCGCAACAGCGATGGCAGCCATACCCTGACTTTCGGGGATGATTTTACCTGCAGCAACGGTCCGGATCTGGAGGTGTTTTTGTCCGCTACCGCGGCGGTTACCTCCGCTTCGCTGAATCTGGGAGATCTGATGAGCAACAGCGGGGCGCAGTCCTATCGGGTTTCCCCCGGGCAAAATGTGGGCAACCGCACCTGGGTGATCATCCATTGCGTGCCCTTTAACGTCACTTTTGGCTACGCCGAACTCCAGTAACATCCATCGCGGAAGGAAGAAGCTTATGAAAATGGTTATCCGAGCCTCTGTTGCAGCTCTTTTGGTGATGGCCGGTTTGGGCGATAGCCTGCAGGCAGGAGCCTGGACCCGCGAGGCCGGGCAGGGTTTTTTTAAGCTGGGAAGCCGCTATGTCCACGCTACCCGCTATTACGGTCCCGCCGGCGACCGCCTGGAGATCCCCACCCTGCAGAATTTTACCCAGAGTTTTTACGGGGAATACGGCCTTTCCGGTAAACTAACCGTCATCGCTTATTTGCCCTTTTTGCAGAGAATTACCCTTAATCGGGTGGTCTTCGAAAACAGCGGGGTGGAGAGTTTTCCCGGGGACAGCAAAACGGGATTTGCCGACGCTGATTTTGGCATTCGCTACCTGCTTTTCCGCAAAGGGGCAACGGTTTTCAGCGGAGAGGTGAACCTGGGCCTCCCGGTTGGGGATCACCGTCAGGCCAACGCCCTCTACACCGGAGATGGGGAATTTAACCAGCGCCTGGGCCTGGCAATCGGCCATTCCTTTTATCCCAGGGCCTTTTATCTCTCCGGTTTTCTGGGTTTTAATAATCGCACCGGCGGCTTTTCGGATGAATGGCATTACGGTGCGGAGGCCGGTTACACCTTTGCCGGCCGGGCCACTCTGATCCTGCGCGCCACCGGGGTGGAGTCCCTGGAAAACGGCCGAAGCGACTCCGGCGACGGCAACGTGGGATTGTTCGCCAACAATCAGCGCTACCTGGCATTCGGACCCGAATTGTCGGTGCGGATAAGCGATTCCTTTGGTGTGTCTTTGGGGGTGGAGGGCGCCACCCGGGCCCGCAGCGTGCTGAGCGCCCCGGCTTTTCAGGTGGGATTTTATCTGGCCCGCTAGCGGGAGGCTGCCGCTTAGTGGTCGTCCGGCCGGTTGCCGATCAGGGATTCTCCGGTCATCTTGCGGTAAAGGCGGAGGGTGGCCACACACCACAAATGCCAGTTCATGCTCACCAGTGCGGCGATCAGAACGGCCCCCAGCGCGATGAGCATCATGAGAAACAGGAATACTGCCGTGGCAGGCAGGGCTTCCGGGGTGGCGCCCAACCCGCCGAGGATGAGGTTGAGTTGGGGGACCATGCCAAAAAGGACCTGCTTCAGCAGCGGGCCAAATCCCGGATAAAGGTGTTGCCACAGGTACCAGAGCCCCCTGCCCACCCCTAAACCTGTCAGGACAGTTGCCGACAGCAGACCCCCAAACACCAGCAGAGATTTGATAATTTGTCCCAGGGTGGCCAGAGGAATCCGCACCAGCGCCGCCAGGGAATGATACGCCCCGCCCAGGGCATCTTCGCCCCCCATTCCGACGATAACCGGGATCAAAAACAATCCCGTCCCCAGCCAGATCAGCACCCCCAGCAGCAGCAAAGCCAGGGGCAGGGCGGCTAAAAGCAGCGGCCAGATTAACCATTTTCCCACCACGGGAATCAGTCCGGGCAGCAGCAGCAGGGCGATCAGGAAGCTTAATAATCCCAAAATAAACACTTGCAGGCCCAGGGCCCCCAGCATGGAAAGCATCCCGGGGAAAGCCAGGGGGAAGGTGCGGTGCCAGGCCCCGGGAGGGGCCCCACTTAATTTGGCGGCGAAATGGCGGGAGAGGGCGTAACCGGTGGCCAGGTGCAGCAGCGCCAGCAGGGGAAGCAGCAGGGCCATTTGCAAAGGCCAGGGACTCCCGCTATCCGGGAGGATCAGCGGAAAAGCCCCGCCCAGGCCTACCGCTTCCCGCCAGGTTTTTCCGGTTGCCAACCAGGTCCCGTATCCGCTGAACAGCAGGGCAAGGTAGGCCCCCCCGATTCCGCTGAGGGCGATCAACAGGGAGCCGCTTCCCCAGGCCTGCCGGAGGGCTGCCGCCAGCGAGGGCATCTGTGGTAAGGTTTTCAATACTGTGATCCTGGTTGCAAGGTGAGGCCAAACCTACGAAGTTTCGAAGGGGAAAGAAACCGAAATGGGGCATTTTATCCGGTGCGGCGGTTTTCGTTTTCCTCGGTTTTGGCGAGCAGAAGGGTTACCAAAAAAGCGCTGCCTTTTCCCGGGGTGGATTCCACGGCAATGGTGCCCCCCATCAGATCGGCGGCCTTGCGGGCCAGGGCCAGCCCGATACCGGTTCCCGGGTACTGTTCCTGGGAGTGCAGGCGCTGGAAAACATTGAAAATAATGTCGTGATACTTGGGCTGGATGCCGATGCCGTTGTCCCGCACGGTGATGATCGCGGAATTGCCGGTTACCGCCAGGTGGATTTCCACCCGCAGGCGGATTTCCGGCTGGCGGTATTTGAGGGCGTTTTCCAGAAGGTTGGTGAAGATCTGGTGAATGAGGGTTTTGTCCCCGGAAACAATGGGGTTGTGCCCGGTCATGGAAATCTCGCCCCCAATGGCCTCCAGTCGCTGATTCATATTGCTGATGATGGTGGCCAGCACCTTGCGCATCTCAATGGGGCGGGTATCCACCAGATCGCGGCGGATGCGGGCAAATTTCAGAAGGTCCTCAATAAGAGCGTTCATCTGATGCCCGGCGGTCACAATATTGCTCAGATAGTGCCGGCCTTCATCCGGCATGGCCCCGCTATGGCGCTCCACCAGAATTTCGGCAAAACCGAGCACTGCCCGCAGCGGAGCGCGCAGGTCGTGGGAAACCGAATAAGCAAAAGACTCCAGTTCCAGATTGAGGGCCTGCAGTTCGGCAGTGCGTTCGGAAACCCGGATTTCCAGGCGTTCCGCTTCGCGGGCCAGCTTCTCGTAAAGGCGCGACTGCTGGATGCCAACCGCCAGCACGTCGGCAATCTCGCGGGCGATGCGGATGTCCTGACTGTCCATCCCCTCCACATTTTTGCTGGCAATATTCAGGCGCCCGATCATCTGGTGTTTGGCGATCATGGGAATGCGCACCACCGAACGAATGCCCTGGGCGCTTAGCTCCTGAAGATGTTCGGAAAGGGGACCGGCCAGACTGAGGTCGGTGATGTAATCGTAATTTTCGAACCCGCGGGTGGTAAAAAAAGCCAGCTCCTCATAGGACAGTTTTTTATAGGGTTTTAAAAGCAGTTTGCCGCGCTTTTTGAGGGCGGTCAGGCGGGCGCTGTTGTGGTCGTCATCCGCCAGGATAACCGAGGCGTAATCGTAGGGAACCAGTTCCCCAAGGCGCTCCAGGGCGCTCTCGGAGATTTCGTCGGAAGAGCGGGCCGCCAGAATATCCCGCTGCAGAAAGTTGAAGATGAACAGCCGCTCCATGTAGCGCACCAGCTCCTGCTCTGCCCGCCGTCTCTGGGAGATGTCCTCGATAACACCGATAAAATAGAGCGGTTTACCGTCGTTTGTATGAATGAGGGTGGTGCTGACGTTGGCCCACATGATGCTGCCGTCCGGCTTGTTGAAGCGCTTTTCCAGCTTGAAGTGAATGGAGCTTCCGCTGAGCAACTGCCGGAATTTTTTGCGGGTTATGTTGCGATCGTCCTCGTGCAGCAGTTCCACATAGGGTTTGCCTTTCAGCTCCTCCAGGGGAATCCGCAGCATATTGCCGAAGGCACTGTTAACCTGCATCAGGTTTTGATCCGGCAGAATAATGACCATGCCCATGGAACTTTCCTTGAACACCCCGCGGAAGCGCTCCTCGCTTTCCTGAAGGGCCCGCATCACCCGTCTTTTGGGGCTGGCGTCCGAGATCACTTCAATGGTATCGCTGCCGGTGCGGGGTGAGGTCCGGAAATGCTGAAAGTT
>JAGRBF010000315.1 GCA_020434205.1 Calditrichota bacterium
TGGAAACCTGTCTGTCCAAGGCCCTGTTTGCTGATCGCGTGCAGGCCCTGGGGATTATCCATCCCCCTGCGTTATCCGTTCGCAACGAGGCGGCGTTATCCGCGGCGGCCGATCGGGAATGGGTCTATCCGGTGATCCTGAAACCCGATTATTCGCATCTGTTTGTGCAGGCCTATGGCAAAAAGGTGCTGCTGGCCGGGGATGCCCGGGAACTTCGGCGGGAGGGAAAACAACTGCTGCAAAACGGTCTGCCCTTTTTGGTGCAGGCTCATATCCCCGGGCGGGCATTTTACCAGGTCTGCTATTATCATCATCCGGAAAGGGGATTCTGGAAGGGGCTTTGTCTGGAAAAAGTGCGTCAACTACCGCCGGATAACGGGGTGGGCACCCTGGTAACCCTGGCGGAGCGACCGGAGATGGTGGCGTTGGCGCGGCAAATTGTGGAAAGATTGGGATTGCGCGGGCAGGGGGAGGTGGAGTTCAAGCTGGATCCGGAAACGCAAGAGGCCTGTCTTCTGGAAATCAATGCCCGTCCGGTTACCTTTAATCGCCTGTGTGCCCGGTGCGGATTGGACGCGGAATACCTTTATTACCTGGATAGCCTGGGACTGTCTTTTCCGGAGGAAGAGCTTTCCCCCTCAATATCAGCCGGTGACGGCTGGCTGGATTTCCGGCGCGATGTATCCGGCCTTGTGAAAGATTGGCGGCAGCTCTCCCGGGGGCTCAGAATGGGTGGGGTTCGGGTCCACGCTTATTGGGCAGCGGACGATCCTCAACCCTTCCAAACCGAGTGGTGGGGAAGTCTGAAATGGTTGTTTGATTGGCTTGTGAGAAGGCGTCCCCGAAAAAACGGCCCGGCAGGTCGTCCTTAATCCCCAATAAATGGCGTTATGTAGCCTGTTTTTGTGAACCCCGAAATCGCGAAAGACACAAAACCACCTGGAATTTCGCCAGGGTATCCTTGCCAATTAACCCCTTGTAGGGCGTCAGTTATGCTTAGGGCGTGTTCGTCATCCCGGCAATCCTTAGGCCGGGATCCATCGGGACGTTGAGCATGGACCCCGGCCCAAAAGCATACCGGGATGACGAACAGGACATACCATATTTGATGCCCTAATACTTATTCGCGCTTTCGCAGTATGAGTCGAGTCGTGGAGCGCCTAAAAGCGGGTCAGCTCCCGGAAATGGGCGGTTCTTTTTTCCAGATCGCCTTTGGTGAGCCCTTTCAGGCGATTGAGGCTGAAATCCTCCACCGAAAAAGAGGCCACCACAGTTCCCTGTATTACCGCCTGGCGCAGGTTCTCCGGGGACACCCCGCCGTTGGCGGCCAGATATCCCACAAAACCGCCGGCAAAGCTGTCTCCTGCGCCGGTGGGATCCACCACCTTTTCAACCGGGTAGGCGCTGGCCAGGAACATCCCGGAAGGGGTAATCAAAACTGCGCCGTGCTGACCTTTTTTGACGACAATGGCCTTCAGACCTTCGCTCAGAAGTTTTTGGGCGCCGCCGAAAAGGCTGACTTCCCCGGTAAGGTCGCCGAGTTCTTCATCATTTAAGATCATGATGTCAACCTTGCGGATCACCTCCATCAGATCTTCGCGGGCAATGTTGATCCACAGGTTCATGGTGTCCAGAACAATCAGATCCGGTTGGTGGACCTGTTCGAGGACCTGAAGTTGCAGCGCGGGGGTGATGTTGGCCAGGAAGACGTATTTGGCATCGCGGTAACTTTCGGGAATTTGCGGGTTGAAATTCTCGAAGACGTTCAATTCGGTGAACAGGGTATCCCGTTTGTTGACATCCTTGTGGTATTTGCCGCCCCAGCGAAAGGTTCGCCCTTTTTCCACGGCGATGCCCGCGAGGTCACAACCCTGAGCCTTCAGAAAATCCAGCTGGCCGAGGTCAAAATCTTCCCCGACCACCCCCACCAGATTTACGGGGGTAAAATGGCTGGCCGCCGCACCAAAGAAAAAGGCCGATCCGCCCAGGGCATCCTCGACCTTGCCGTATGCGGTTTCCACGCTGTCCAGGGCCGTAGAGCCCACCACTAAAATCGACATAACAATCCTTTCTGTTTCCGGAGAGTAACCCTCATCCCATTTACATACGTTCCGGAGCGTCGATCCCCAGAATGCTGAATCCGTTGGCCAGAACCGTTCGGGTCGCCAAACACAGGGCCAGGCGTCCCTGGCTGAGACGATCATCTTCGGTAATTACCCGGCAATCCGTATAAAATTTGTGAAAAGTCGTGGAGACTTCGGAAAGGTACTGGGTTAATTGGTGCGGTTCGTAATCGGTTCCGCATTTGAGCACCACCCGGGGAAATTCCATCAGCTTTTTGACCAGCTCTTTTTCGCTGGGTTCTTCGATGTAGCCGAGATCGATGTCGCCGGCGAAGGTGAGCCCGCGCTCCTCTGCGGTGCGGATGATGCTGCAGATCCGGGCATGGGCATACTGGTTGTAGTAGACCGGGTTTTCGTCGGACTGATTTTTGGCCAGTTTAAGGTCGAAGTTGAGGTGACTCTGAATGCTGCGCATCAGGAAAAACCAGCGCGTCACATCCCCGCCGGCCTCTTCGATCAGTTCGT
>JAGRBF010000316.1 GCA_020434205.1 Calditrichota bacterium
ATCTGGGCGGTCAGGCGTTCCTGGATCTGCGGCCGGCGGGCAAAGCCATCCACCAGGGCCAGCAGGTCCGAAAATCCTGCAACGCGATTATTTCCAGGCACATACAAGATATCTATCTTGCCAAAGAAGGGCAGGAGGTGGTGTTCGCAAACCGAATAAAAACGAATTCCCCGCACCTCGATCGCATCGTCTTCCCCCAGCTTTTCGGAGAAAGCAGGCTGCAATTCCGGGGTTGTTGCCAACCCCCCGAAAATTTCGCGGCACATCTCCGCCACCCGCTGGGGGGTTTTGACCAGACCTTCCCGCCGGGGATCCTCCCCGAGCCCTTCCAGAAACAGGGAAACGGCTTTTTCGATTTTTTTGACATCCATGGAAAACCCTGCCTGTTGCGGGGATCGGGAGATCCGTTTTGGCTACAGCCTGTAAAAATATGCAATAAATGCTGCCGGAAACAGTAAAAAATCAGATCGTCCGGCCAATTGGCCCGCCCACCCGGTGCGGAATGGTTTGGTGAGGGTTACAACGAGACAAAAAAAGCCTGCCGAAAAACGGCAGGCTTTGGCAAAGAGGTTGCGGGTCCCGGCTAAACGGGTTCCCGGGATTCTTCGTCCCCGGGTTTTTCGCTGGCGGCATCGCCTTCGGTTTCCTCCCCGCTCCCGGAGGTTTTCTCCATTCCGGGAAGCCGGCCGCCGGCATCGGTTACCGCTTTTTTGAGGGTGGCGTAGCGGCGCGGTTCGCTTTTGGAGGGCAATTCCTGCCCGGCCAGCACCAGATCAATCTCTTCGCTGTCCAAAGTTTCCCGCTCCAGCAGTGCCAGCGACAGGCGGTCGAGCGCTTCCCGGTTTTCGTTGAGCAGGCGCATGGTTTTTTCCTCGGCCTCACGCACGATCCGGCTGACCTCTTCATCGATGGCTTCGGCGGTCTGCTCGCTGTAGTCGCGGTGGGTGGCAATTTCCCGGCCCAGGAAGATTTCCTCTTCCTTTTTGCCGTAGGCCAGGGGGCCCATGCGGTCGCTCATACCCCAGACCGTTACCATTTTGCGGGCAATTTCGGTAGCCCGTTCGATGTCGTTGCTGGCGCCGGTGGTCAGCTGATCAAATACGATCTTTTCGGCGACCCGCCCACCCATCAGGGTGCAGAGCATTATTTCCGCGCGGGATTTGGAGAAGGTGTAGCTTTCGTCCTGGGGCAGATAGTGGGTCACCCCCAGAGCCCTTCCGCGGGGAATGATGGTTACCTTGTGCACCGGATCGGAACCGGGGATCAGCTTGGCGATCAGGGCGTGTCCGGCTTCGTGGTAGGCGGTGCTTTTTTTCTCGTCATCACTCATGATCAGGCTCTTGCGCTCCATGCCCATCATGATCTTGTCCTTGGCCAGCTCAAAATCTTCCATGGTGACCTTATCCTGATTGTTGCGGGCCGCAAAAAGGGCTGCTTCGTTAACCAGGTTGGCCAGTTCGGCTCCCGCCAGTCCGGGGGTTCCTTTGGCGATCACAAACAGATCGACATCGTCGGAGAGGGGGATTTTTTTGGTATGGACCTTGAGGATGCCCTCGCGGCCGCGCACATCGGGGCGGTCCACCACAATCTGGCGGTCGAAGCGACCGGGACGCAGCAGGGCGGCATCCAGCACATCGGGACGGTTGGTGGCAGCCAGGATAATCACCCCTTCGGTGGTATCAAAGCCGTCCATTTCCACCAGCAGGGCATTGAGGGTCTGCTCCCGCTCGTCATGACCGCCGCCCAGGCCGGCCCCGCGCTGACGCCCTACGGCATCCATCTCGTCAATAAAAATGATGCAGGG
>JAGRBF010000317.1:0-23738 GCA_020434205.1 Calditrichota bacterium
GATGAATCATTACGTGGGCATGAAAGAAATTCCCGAACACATGACGGAATTTGATATTTTTCCGCCGGTTATCATTGCGATGACAATTCTGGGGCTGCTCCTGGGGTTTAAAGCGAATTACAAGTGGTATTTGGTCTGGTTTCTGTTAATGTCCGTATTAGGAGCGGCGGGAATGTACGATTTCTATTTGTGGGAATACGATTACGGGCACGATCTGAATCCAAAAGCGGCCATCAAATTTGTGGATGAGGATGGCAGTCCCATGGCATATCAACCGCCGTTGCTGGGCACAAAAACCATATTGAATTTTACAGCCCATTCATATCCCCTGATGGGGGCCTACCTGATGTTTTTGGGCATGTTTTCGACTTTAGCGGCCTTTTTTGCAGGGCTAAAAGAGGAGAAAAAAGGGTCGACATGAAAAAAGTTTTCCTCCATATTGTCGTACTCCTGATCGCGACATGCTGTTCTATAGAACCACAGCCCATCAATTACGGGAAAGATGCCTGTCACTATTGTAAAATGAGCATTGTTGACAGGCAGCACAATGCCGAGATCGTCACAAAAAAGGGGAAAGCATTTAAATACGATGCCATCGAATGTATGGTGAGAGATATCGGCAGGAGAGACGAAAACGAAATTGCCCTTTTTCTGATAGCCGATTACACAATCCCCGGCAAACTGGTTGACGCCACCCGAGCAACATACCTCATCAGCGCAACCCTTCCCAGCCCCATGGGAGCAAACCTGACGGGATTTGAGCACCAAGAAAACGCGATCAAAATTCAGCAAAAGAAAACCGGAGACTTGTTAACATGGGGGGAGGTAAAAAACAGGTTTTAACCATCGCCGTAAAAAACGATTTCCCACAAAGGGTCATGATCCAGCCACCACCATGTTCGCACCCACATAAACTATCCTGCTTTTCTGACCGGGGTGAAGAAGACTCCGGGATTTGGCAGGAATAGATCCACCGCCAGTAACTCAGCGCGACAGTTTTCGGCAAATGGACCACAGGAGGCAAAAATGGTTCCAGTCAATTGGATAAATCTTTCGCGATTACTCGTGACCCTTAATTGTCGGCTAAATGCAAGAAGATGAAGTGCTGTCCGGATTTTGCACTTCATCTTTTCCCAAACCGGGTTCACCAAATGCTTCACTATGCAACGTTTGTTTTTCTGATTGTTTTTTCAACGCTTCTGGTCGGCGCAAATAAAATTGTGGTTTCTCCCTCCGGGGAGTATAAAACCGTTAAGAAGGCCATAGAAACCGCGCAACCGGGCGATACGGTTTGGGTGGAAAACGGCACGTATCCCGAATATGAAATCACGGTTGACAAACCGGTGACCATCATCGGAGAGGAACTGGCCATTATCGATGCGCAAAAAAGAGGTTATATCTTTAATATTACCGCGGATAGCGTTAGTATTATCGGACTGACTCTTAACAACGTCGGGGTAAGTTTTACCAAAGATTATGCCGCCATCCATACCCATAACGTCAGCAATTTTTGGTTTGAGGG
This sequence comes from Calditrichota bacterium, assembly GCA_020434205.1. Taxonomy (GTDB): domain Bacteria; phylum Calditrichota; class Calditrichia; order RBG-13-44-9; family J075; genus JAGRBF01. Next base: position 1,523 of record JAGRBF010000317.1, read on the forward strand.
CATCACCTTTAACAATCCCTTTTTTGCCTTTCACATCGAACGCTCGACAAACGGAACCATCAAAAATAACATTATTAACGGGAACGCTGTTCTGGAACACGACTCCGGTAATGGCATCCATCTGTGGCATTCATCAAACATCGAAATATTGAGCAACAAAATTTTTCAAATGAGAGACGGCATCTATTTTGAATTTGTGAAACACAGTAAGGTCATTGGGAATGAAAGCAAAAGAAACGTGCGTTATGGTTTACACTTCATGTTTTCCAACGACGATGAATATAAAAACAATGTCTTTGAAAATAACGGCGCCGGCGTGGCGGTAATGTTCTCCAAAAAAATTTTTATGCGGAATAACACCTTTCAATTAAATTGGGGAAGTGCCTCATACGGGCTATTATTAAAAGAAATTTACGATGCAGACATCAGGGAAAATGAATTTGTTCAAAACACCATCGGCATAAATGCGGAAGGCTCCAACCGGGTATCCTTGGAAAAAAATAATTTTATGAACAACGGATGGGCGATAAAATTTTTGGGAGGCTGTTACGGCAATAAGTTTATAGAGAATAATTTTATGCACAATTCTTTTGACGTTTCTTACCATGGAAATATTAACGGCAACCTGTTTGACAAAAATTATTGGAGCGAATACGTCGGTTATGACCTGGATAAAGACGGCATTGGCGACGTGCCATTTCGACCGGTCAAGCTGTTTTCTTATGTGGTTAACCAAACGCCCGAAACAATTGTGCTCCTGCGAAGCTTGTTTGTGGATCTCATCAATTTTTCGGAAAAAGTCTCGCCCGTTTTCACGCCCGATAATTTGAGAGACAATCATCCCCTAATGCGTCCGGTAAAATGATAACTGTCAGGGGCTTACACAAGCGTTTCGGAAAGCTGAGCGTGCTGGAAGGAATCGATTTGGAGATCGATTCCCCTGGCATCATTACCATTTTGGGACCCAACGGATCCGGAAAGACCACCCTCATCAAATGCCTTTTGGGCATGGCCATTCCCGACAAGGGGTCGCTGATTTTTAATGGCAAAGATATCCTGGGAGAGTGGGATTACCGGAACGAAATTTCCTATATGCCTCAAATTGCCCGATTCCCACCCAATTTAAAAGTTATCGAATTGTTTAATATGATCAAAAATTTGCGGCGGGGAGGGGGCGATGATGGTGCTTTGATCGCGGCATTCAAACTGGAACCGGTCCTGGATAAAAAATTAAGCACCCTTTCCGGTGGTACCGCTCAAAAGGTGAACATCGTTTTGACGTTTATGTTCGACTCTCCCGTGATCATCCTGGACGAACCCACCACCGGACTTGACCCCGTTGCGTTGCTTCGCTTCAAGAAGCTGATCTGGGAGGAGAAAAATAAAGGCAAAACCATTCTGATCACCACCCACATTATGAGTTTTGTGGAAGAAATTTCCGACCGGATCGTTTTTTTGTTAGACGGAAACATTTATTTTGAAGGAACCGTCGCGGACATTAAAACGCAAACCGGGGAGAATGATCTGGAAAGCGCGATTGCAACCATTTTACAATAAGCTATGATAAGAATTTTGAAATACAGCTTTTTTGATTTAATGAGAGGAAGATGGAGTTACATCTATGCCGCTTTTTATTTCATCCTCGGTTACGCGCTGTTGTTTTTAAATAACGACGTTTCCAAAGCAGTAATTACGTTATTGAACGTCATTATTTCGCTAACGCCGTTGATTGGTGTCATTTTTGGGGTGATGTACTATTACAACTCCCGGGATTTTACCGAATTACTGCTGGCGCAACCCATAAAGCGCACCGACATTTTTTTGGGGCAATATCTCGGTTTGTCCCTGTCTTTATCCTTGAGTCTGGCAGCCGGTTTGGGAATACCGTTTATTGTTTATGGACTTTTTCAATCGCCAGCGATATTTGACTTTTTATCCCTGCTTTTTACCGGTGCGTTGTTAACCTTTATTTTTGTGGCGTTGGGGTATAATATCGCCCTGAGTTTTGAAGATAAAATAAGAGGATTTGGTCTGGCCATACTGACCTGGTTGTTTTTAACCATTATTTACGATGGTCTGTTTTTAATCTCGATGATGATTTTTAGGGACTACCCCCTGGATAAATTTGCTCTCGGCGCTGCTATGTTTAATCCAATTGATCTTTCCCGGATATTGATTTTGCTAAAGTTAGACATTTCTGCCTTACTGGGATATACCGGGGCAGTTTTTGAAAAATTTTTCGGAACTAACCTGGGAATGACATGTGCTTTGGGGTTGTTATCTCTTTGGGTTATTCTTCCCGTCATGCGAATTATATACAAATCGGGTCGAAAAGATTTCTGAGCGACGATTCACCATACCTCATTGAGAGGGTGAAATGCGATTCTTTTTTGCTCTGCTGTCAATTTCTCTGGTAACCGGTCTTTTTTGCCAGGATGGCAATCCGATACCGATTGGAGAGGTAATAGATTCTGTTATTTGTCAAGCCGATCCAAAGCAAAGTTATGCCCTTTATCTGCCGTCGAACTATACCCATCAAAAAACCTGGCCCATCATATTTGCGCTTGACCCCATGGGGTGAGGCAAACTACCCGTGGAACGGTTCAAAACACCGCCGGAGCAGTACAGTTATATTGTCGTTGGATCAAATAATTCGCAAAACGGCCCCCAGTAACCGGTTTTCGAAAGCGTTACCGCCATGTCGTTGGATATTGAGCATCGGTTTTCGATCAACCGTAGTAGGATATTTGTCGCCGGGTTTTCCGGTGGGGCACGAATGGCTTCAGCGCTTGCCATCCTCGCCGGTAATATTGCCGGAGCCGTCGGCTGTGGCGCTGGTTTCACCGAAAGCTACCCTGCCAACCCTCAGCTCAATTTTGTATACGCAGGGTTGGTGGGAAAAGGCGATATGAATTATTTGGAGATGAAATCAATTGCCACTCAATTGACCATTTTTCAAATCCCGAACAGAATCTTTATTTTTGAGGATGGGCACCAGTGGCCGCCCTAGGATGCCCTGGTCGAAGCCCTAGAATGGCTGGAATTACAAGCGCTGCGAAACCAGCAATCCCCGGCAAAGGAATCTTTCATTTCCGGGTTGTTTGAATCGGCCTTTTCCGGTGCACAAGCTCTGGAAAATGAACATCAAACCTATGATGCTTATTTGGCCTATTCGGCAATCCTTTCCGATTTCAACGGCCTGCTTGTGGTCGATGCCGTAAGACGGAAAGCCGCTCAATTGAAAGAAACAGGAGCCTACAGGAACCAGGAAAAGGTTGCTCAGAAGCTACACAAAACGGAAGAAAAGCCGCGCAAGAAATACATATGAGGTTTTGAACTCATCCGATATAAATTTTTACCGCACAAATGGCCGGCTTAAAAGATAAACCTGGTGGAAAAAAGAAACAGAGAAATTGCACAAAAATATTGAAGGTGCTCAAAGTGAGCAAGAGCGTTGGATGTACAAACGCGTGTATGATCTGCTCTGGCTTTTGTGCTGGGAACGGGGCACTCAAACCTATGGGGAGACAGATCCTCAAAAAGCTGTCATTTATCTTGAGATCTGGAATATTATCCAACCGGACAATCCATATGCATCTTATGCTCTGGCCGCGGGGTATGCCCGGAACGGAAAACTTAAGGGAGCTCTGCGAGCGCTTGAAACAGCACTTAGGAATGGTTTTGATAACGCAGAACTACTGGAAAAAGATAATGCCTTTTCAGAATTGAGGGATTCGCAAGAATTCAAGCTGATTGTGGATCGCCTCAGAGTTTCTAAGCAATTCCGACCTGAACAGTCATTTCTGAAAAGCATTTAACTGCATAAGAAACAATCTCTCTGTTTGTCCGGATTATCGACCTTTCTCATCTTGCAGGTACCAACCGATTGGCGAGAAGCGATTAGCGAAGAGCGATTTATTTAGCCGCAACGCATTGCGGCTTTACTGTCCCCTTCGCCCCTTCGCCCCTTCGCCTTGCTATCTCAACAGAACCATGCGGTGCACTTTGCTGAATGATCCCGCCGTCAACCGGTAGTAATAGATTCCGCTGGCGAGACCATGGCCATCAAACCGGTAGGTGTGGCGCCCCCGATCCAAATTTTCCGATACCAGGGTTGCCACTTCCTGACCGGCAATGTTATAGACCGTCAGGGAAACATATCCCGGTTCCGGAATGGCAAATTCGATGGTGGTCGTCGGGTTAAAGGGATTGGGATAGTTTTGCGACAGCGTATAGGTCAGGATTTGATTGCCGTTTTCAATCCCCGTCAACGGACTAACGGTGATCGTCCCGGAGTTTGTGGTGCCCAGCGTTCCGGAGAGAGCGGCAATATTGGCGCTGCCCGCAAGATGGGCGGCAAAGATCGCACTCCTGCCGTCGGCCCCCGCAACAAGGTCGCCGGGCACAACGTCGCCGGTAATGTTCTCCAGCATCCAGGATTGCGCCGCAACATTTTCGACAAAGTTCTCCGATAGGTCTCTGGTGATGGAATACACCGTAAGCGACGATCCGGATTCCAGGGTTTGGGCGGGAACAACCGTACCGGAGCCGTCCGCGGCAGTTTCCACCCTTACCATCACCGCTGTGCCGGGTGTTACCGCAAGGACACCCGAAGGGACTGCCACCAGCGTTCCGGAAGACGCCCGGATGCTCGCAGTGCCGACAACATGCCCCGTGAATACGGCACTTTTATTGTCTGAGGCCGGAACCAGATCCCCGGCCACTACCCCGCCGGTAAGATCGTCAAGGCCCCATAAATCTGCTGCAACATTTTCAACAAAGTGGTTCAGGGAGTCCCGGGCAACGGCATACACGGTGATGGATGCTCCCGAGGACAGCGATTGCGCCGGAACGATTGTACCGGAGCCGTCTGCGGCGGTCTCTACCCGCACCGTGGTTGCCGGCAGAGAAAGCACGGTAAAGGTTTGTGCATTGGACACCCCCCCGCCGCCGGTGTTGAAGACCGTCACCGGAAAGGCTCCGACAACCAGCAGGTCGCTCGCCGGAATTGAGGCGGTCAATCGGGTGGAATTGACATAGGTTGTGGCCCGCAGGTCGCCGTTGAAAAATACTGCCGACTTGCCATCGACAAACTCGCTGCCGTTTACCATCAGGGTGAAACCCGGATCTCCAATGGTTTTGGATATCGGGGTGATGCCCGATGTGGTCGGGTTGGCGGTGTTTCCAATCGAATTGACGGTATCCGCGGCGGTCCAGCGGGAAAAGTCGTTGATTCCGGCAATGACAATGGTCCGCGATACGGTGTCTACCAGCCCTCCCAGATTGTTCCAGGTGGTTCCAGCGTCACGCGATCGGTACATCTCGAGAGCGCCGGAATCCTGCCCGTTTATCTCGGCATCTTCATAATGAAATACCAGAGCGGCATTCAATCCCGTGTTTACCTGAGGGGTAATTTCAAAATAACGGGCGATGGAGTTGTGGCCGTTTCCGCTTGATGAAAGACCCGTTTTGCGCAGCACGGTGGTGCTTCCCGGCGCCGCGCCGTTCAGGATGATATCCGCCCCGATGTTGCCGAAGGTTTCCGTTCCCGAGGTTGCGGTAACGTTGCGGGTGGTGCTAACATTGCCGGCAACCGTTTGTCCCGGGACCTCAGCCAGCAATGCAACCGGCCCCAGAATCACCGTATTCGCCCCGGTGCTTAAGGTTCCGTTCACCATTGTCAGGGTGCCGTTTATGGTGAGATCGCCCCCAAGGGAAATGCCGTTGGGACGATTGAGGCTCAGGTTGTTCAGGGTTACCCCAGGCAGGGTGGTGGTGGGCACGGCACCCCCGATAACGATATTGGAAGTGGCCCCGCCCGCCAGAGAGCCGGTTCCGATGGAAATCACCCCATTCAGGGCCAGGGTATGCGCACCGATGGAGAAAGTCCCGTTTGCCAGGGTGAGTATCCCGCCGACGGTTTCATCCGTCAGCAATGTTACCCCGGCGGCATTGGCAATCGACAGGTTGTTAAACGGGGATCCGCTCAGGGTCTGAGGGCTGATGCCGTTCAAAACGAAGGTGCTTGTTCCGGGGTTAAACGTTCCGGCGTTGTTCCAGTTGCCGCCCAAAATGCAGGAGAAGGAGCCCGCATCAAAGGATGCGCCGCTGCCAATGCTGAAGTCCCCGCCAATGACCATCCCGGTTGCGGCTGCCGTTGTCGCCGTGCCGGAAAGGGTGAAGTTCCCGTTGACGGTGCTTACCGCGCTCAGAGCTTTGGAGCCCGAACCGGATAGGGTGAGATGGTGGTAGGTGGTGGGCAGCACGGTCTGGGCGCCGCCGGTGTAATTGACGGTGTTCCCGGCAAGGGAAGCATCAAATGTGGTGAGGCCAATGGTCCCGCCGAGGTTCAGCATGCCGCTTGCCCCCTGGCTTAACGCACCCGTCCCGCTTATGGCGGAAGCGGCAGTAAGGGTTCCATTGTTGATGAGGGTGGCCCCTGATCCCAGGGAGAAGGTGGTGGCACTCAGGATGCCTTCGTTGCGATGTGCCGTTCCATTGAGGTTGAGGATCGCGGTACCGGAAAATTCCACCCCCGCCTTGTTGGTCAGATCACCGGCGACCGTTATCGTTCCGATCCCCGTCTTGGTGCCGCTGCCGCTGCTGATGAAATTGTTGAAGACAAATTCCGGTATGGTTTGAGATCCACCGTAAAAATCGATGGTGCTACCGGTAATGGTATGTCCGCTTGCGGCTCCCGGGCTAAAAATCCCGGAAATCCCAATCGTATCCGCCGCGGAAAGGGTTTTGTCGAAATCGTTGAAAACGAGATTGCCATAGCGGGCGGCAAGGACGTTTTGACCGGCCCCGCCCTGATTGTAGGCAACCGTGCCGCTGCCTGCGCTGGTCAAAACACCGCCGCCGTTTACCGTGCCGTTCAGGGTCAGGGTGTTGCCGCCGATCGCCAGGGTTCCCTGGGAAAGGCTGAAAATGCCGTTGATGGTGGCAGGGCTGTTCAGGGTCAGGGTGCCACCGGTTTTGTTGACAGTCAGATTGGCAAAGGTCTCACCGCCGGGTGCCGTCAGTTCCTGCCCGCCAGGCCCGTTAAAGGTTACCGTGTTCGCACCGGTGAAGGTCCCTTCATCGACCCAATCGCCACCCAGGGTGGTGTTCAAACCATTGGCATCGAATGTGGTCCCCGCCTGGATGGTGATGTCGCCGAGAACGGTCAGGCTGGCGGAAACCAGCCGTGCGGTGGGTTTGATGGATTGCCCGCTTGCATTCGAGATAAGCAGATTGCCGATGGTCCGGGAACTGCTGATTCTGACGGTCTGCGCATTTAGGGTATTGGCATCTCCAATTTGCAGGGTACCGCCGGAAACGTTGGCCAGGGCGGAATTCAGATAATCAACCGGGGCGCTGGTGGCATTTCTGAGGACGATGGTCCCCCCGGACATGTTGAAAGAGGAACCGGGGGCGCCAAGATCAAACCCGCCGAAGGTGGGATCCGTGGACCCTTGCTCCACAACCGTGACGCTACCGCCGCTCTGGTTGTAAGAAGTGGTGGCGGTGGCGTTGTTGCGGGTTAACTGACCGGCAATGTGAAGCGCTCCGCCCTCGATGATGATCGATGAACCGCCCACATAGACCAGCGAATGATCCGCAGCAGTGCCGATGTTATAGGTCCCGGCGGACAATCGCAGGGTCCCCCGGACCGACACTCCCCCGGCCTGGGGCGTCACCGTCACATTGGGGTTGTTGATCCAAAAGCCGGTTCCGGGATCAATATTATAAATCGGGCCCCCGGTAATAAAGCTGTTGCTAAACGCGAAGGACCCGGAGATTTTGAACGTCCCGTTAACGATGGTCAGGAAGGGGTCCGCGGCATTGAAGTGGGTGGACAAAACCTCCAGGGTATTGGTGGCGCTTGTGCCCATATCCACCCTGATCAGGTTGAAATTGTTGAGGCCGGCTCCCGCGATGGTTTGATTGCCGTTTCGGCTAAAGTTAACCCTTCCTGCGTTGCCGTTAAAAGTGCCGTTGTTGGTCCAATCACCGCCCAGGGTCAGGGTATTCGCTCCCCCATCCAGGGTCGCACCGCTGTTGATGAGCAGGTTTGCGTGGACGTCGATATTCCCCGGAAGAAAGGTTGTCCCCCCGCTCAGGGTGAGGTTATTGTAAATAACGCTGTTGTCGTTGGGCAGGGTGTTCGTGGCGGTCAGTTCGATCGTTCCGGTCCCCTCATCCCAGGTTCCGAGGCGCCCGACGATCAATCCTTCACAGGTGAGGGTTCCCCCGGCAGCCATGCTAAGACTGCCTTCGGTACTATTGTTGTTGAAAGGGCCGATGTTCACCGCCCCGAAGACCGTGAGCCGGGAACCACTTGAAAACAACAGTGTTCCGGTCCCCGCGTTCAGAACCGAGCCGCCAAGCTGGATACTCAGACACGCGGCATTGGGGATGTCCACGGTTACGGTAAAATCCCCCAGGATAATCACATCGTCCCCGGCGACCGGAGGAGAGCCGCCCCAGGTGGTGGCGGAACTCCAGTTCCCCGACTGGGAGCTGATCTTCGTGGCGGCAAAAGTGTTGCCCCCCAGGCAAAACATCAGAACCAATAAATAAAAACCGACCACCGCCATCTTTTTCATACATGCTCCTCTTACCACGCAGTAATTAACATTTTTTAGTATAGGAATCACCCGGGAAAAATCTATCCAAACCCTATCTGGTCGCTTACCCCAAATTGAGGCGGGTTATGATCCGAAGATGAGAGCAAAGCAGATGCCAACAGCACCCATGGCAAAAAAAGGCGGAAAACAGGCCGGATTTACGGGTAACAAACTGCGGAGATGCGCAAAAGGTGCGCTCCAGGACCATCCTTGCTCAAAACACAAATGCTCTCATTGCTAAAATCTATAACCAGCGGGAAATGACGCCCCCATCTTAACCTGGAGAGGGCATAACAACCCGGGAGAAAATGTCGGGCGGCTTGAACGTATTTTCGTACCCTCGCCCCTTCGCCCTCTCGCCCTCTCGCCCCTTCGCCCTCTCGCCCCTTCGCCCTCTCGCCCCTTCGCCCCATTCGCCGCAAAAAACGCTGTTTTTTATCATGTTTCGGACTAACCCCCATCATGTTTTGTTAGGGTGGAGGATTTTAAACTGCTTTATTCGGCTCATTGTGGGCACCCGATTACTTTGCCTGGCGACGGTGCGCTAATCGGCATCAGGGCATAGCAAGGGGCAATGGGCCACTACGCACATCACGGAAAAATTCCATAGGGGGTCCAAATGCTCTCCACTTTTTTTAATCCGCGCGGCATTGCCATCATCGGTGCTTCCCGCGATCCTCACAAATTGGGGTATGGCATTATTCGCAATCTGGTTGAGCATCATTATCCCGGGGCGATTTACCCCCTCAATCCGGTGGCCAAAGAAATTCTGGGACATAAATGTTATGCGAATATCACCCAGGTTCCCGATCCGCTCGACCTGGCGATTTTGATAATCCCGGCCAAATTGGCCGCCGATCCCCTGACGCAATGCGGGGAGCGCGGCATCAAACATGTTATCGTGGCCAGCGGCGGATTCCGGGAAACGGGACCGCAAGGCAAAGCCCTTGAGGAGCGGCTCTACCAAATTGCCCGGAAGTACCAAATGCGACTGCTGGGCCCCAATTGTATGGGGGTCATTGATACTCACATCCCCGTCAATACAACCTTTATGGCGGGGATGCCCCATGCCGGTGATATCGGGTTTTTATCGCAATCCGGGGCCATGGTGGCCGCGGTAACCGATTGGGCCAGGGGCGCCGGAGTCGGTTTTTCCAGGATCGTCAGTCTGGGCAACCAGGTGGATGTCAACGAAACGGAGATGCTGACGGCTTTCGCCGAAGATCATCAAACCCGGGTTATTACCGCCTATATTGAAGGTATTACCGATGGACGGGCTTTCATTGACACCGCTGAAAAGGTGGCCCGCCAGAAGCCGGTGGTGGTCCTGAAAGCCGGGCTGGGAAAAAGCGGCGCCAAAGCGGTGGCCTCCCATACCGGGGCTTTGGCGGGAAGCGCCGAGGTCTATCAGGCGGCTTTTCGCCAGAGCGGGGTCCTTCGGGCCCGGACGATGGAAGAGCTCTTCGATCTGGCGCGGGGATTGGCCTGGCAGCCCCTGCCTGAGGGCAACCGGGTGGCGATCCTGACCAACGCGGGCGGCCCGGGAATCCTGGCCGTAGACGCCCTGGAAGCGGCCGGACTCACCCTGGCCACGCTGAGTGATCAAACCCGCGATTATTTGCGAGCCCGTCTGCCCGGACCGGCCAGCCTGGCCAATCCGGTCGATATCCTGGCGGGCTCGGGTCCCGGCACGTACGCGATTGCCCTCGATGCCCTGCTCTCCGACCCCACCGTGGACGCGGCGCTGGTTATCCAGGCCCCTCAGGACTGGTTCCTGCCGGCCAGTCTGGCAGAAGTGATCGGGGAAGTTGCCGCGGTTCACCACAAGCCGGTTTTGGCCTCTCTGATGGGGCTGGCTTCTATTGACCAGGCCCTGACCATTTTACACCGCAAGCGCATCCCCAACTTTGCCTTTCCCGAAGGGGCTGCGGCCCCCCTGGCGGCCATGGTGGCCCGCAAGAAGTGGCTCCGCGGGTCCGCCGGCGTGCTGCCGGCAACCAAAACGGTGGATCAGCAAAAGGCCCGGAATTACCTTGCCCAAAACCATTTTGCCGATTTTCTGGGTGAATTCGACATCCAGGGGCCTCCCACCAAACTGGCTCAAAACGCTCGGGAGGCCGCCCAAATAGCCGGCGAGATAGGATACCCGGTGGCCCTCAAGCTGTTCTCCCGGGAACGCACGCACAAAACGGATATCGGTGCGCTAAAATTAAATCTGGAAAATCGGGAGGCGGTGCTTGCGGCCTATAAGGACATCCTCAAGGCGGTGGAAAAAAACGCTCCCGGGACCACCATCGAGGGCATTCTCGTTCAGAAGATGCTCTCCGGCGGCCAGGAAGTGATTGTCGGCATCCGCCGTGATCCCCAGTTCGGGCCGCTGGTTCTGGTCGGCAGCGGGGGCGTGGAGGTGGAACTGCTTCGCGATGTGGAGATGGCCATTGCCCCCATTGGTGAATCGCAGGCGCAGGCGATGCTGGACGCCACCCGGGCCGGCACCAGATTGAACGGATGGCGGGGCACACCCCCGGGAGATCGTGCCGCGGTTATTGAGGTGATGCTGCGTATGTCCCAGATTGCCCTTCAATTCCCGGAAATCAGTGAGCTGGAAATCAATCCCCTTTACGTGCTTCCCGAGGGCAAGGGCGCCTTTGCGGTGGATGTGCGAGGCGCGAAAGAGGGAGGGTACGAGAGTACGAGGGTATGAGAGTAGATGTCCGGCATGCCTGACATCGGCGAAACGGAGAAACGGAGACGGGCGAATTGAGGAGGGTACGAAGATACGAGGGTATGATCGGGCACAATTGAGCGCCATCAAACCAAAAATATTGCTATCAAAAGCATATTGATCTTTATTTAATAAATCACTAGCCAAATGGGGAAAACCATGCCCAAAACACGTCGATGCGACCCCAGACTTTTTGACAAAGATCTCACCGGCCACATTTACATCGTTACCGGGGCGAACTCCGGTACCGGCCTGGCCACTACCGTGCAGCTGGTTCGCCAGGGGGCCCGGGTTGTCGCGGCCTGTCGCCGCGTAAAGGCCGGCGAGGAGGCCTTAGCCCCGCTGGCATCGGCTCGCGGTTCAGCGGAGGTCATGGAGCTTGATCTCAACAGTCAGAGCTCCGTTCGCCGGTTTGTGGCGGCGTTTAAAGCCAAATACCACCGCCTCGACGGCCTGGTTAATAACGCCGGGGTGATGCAGTGTCCCGAAGGCAAAACCGAGGACGGTGTGGAAACCCAGTTCGGGGTCAACCACCTGGCCCACTTTCTGTTGACCGAGCTGTTGCTCGACACTTTGAAAGCGAGCGCCCCCAGCCGGGTGGTTTGCGTTTCCAGCGTCGCCCACGCCGGCTTAATGGGTCAGCCGGGCGAGCTGCGGCTCGATGATCTGGATTTTGCCGAGCGCGGATACAACCCCACCCTCGCCTACAACCAATCCAAACTGGCGGTGGTGCTTTATGCCCGTCACCTGGCCGGGCGTCTCGAGGGAACCGGGGTCTCGGTCTTTTCGGTTCACCCGGGCTGGATCCGTTCCAACCTCATCCAACATTCGATGCCGCCTTTTGTGCAAAACGTGCTGATGCGCCCCTTCAGCGGCCTTCTCGGCCTGATGTCCAAAGAGGACGGGGCCCAAACCCAGCTTCACTGTTTGCTCGACGAAGATGCCCCCCGGCACAGCGGGGCCTACTTCAGCCAGAACAGCATTCTCTATGCGAACAAAAAAGACAAGGCGGGCGGATGGCCCATGAAATCCCCCAATCCCCTGGTATACGACGATGAGCTGGCCAACGCCCTGTATACCAAGAGCCTCGAGCTCTGTTCGCTGGCCGTCCCTTCACCGTAAACCGAGGACAGATTATGAGGAACCGTTTCACCTTTTTGGCCCTGGCGGGCCTAACCGGCCTTTTGCTCCTGGCCTGTTCATCCGAGGAAAAAATCCCTCAGGCGGAGCCCCAGGCCACAAACATGCCGGTCGGGGATACCACCGAAATCGCAGAAGGCTCTCCCGTTGCGATCGCCTCCAAAATGAACGTCCTTTATATGGGGGTGGAAAATCCCATTCATCTGGAAGAGGCCGGGGACGATCCCGGGTCGTGGGTGGTAGCCGCGTTCGGCGCCGGCAGCAACATCCGCACCACCGGCCCCGGCACTTATGTGGTAAGCGTTTCCAGCCCCGGTGAGGTGAGCCTGTTGCTTAAACGCGGCACGGTTTCCAAACGTTACAGCTTCCGGGTCAAGTACCTTCCCGATCCGGTGGCGCGGCTGGGACGTTTTACCGGCGGTGTTATTTCCGGCGGGGAATTCAGGGCGCAGGGCGGCTTAATTGCCGCCATGGATAATTTCGATTTTCAGGTTAACTGCGAAATTCAGGGTTTTAATCTGACCAAAATCGGGCGGGACGCCAACCCGGTGGAGGTTGGCAATCCCGGCGCTCGTTTTAACGAGCAATCGCAAAAGCTCATTGCAACCGCCAAACCCGGGGATTTTTTCCTCTTCACCAACGTCAAGGCCAGATGCCCCGGCGACGGCGCCGGTCGCACCATCAATTCCCTGGCCTTCCAGATACGGTAATCCCGGTGCGGCAGCCTCCCGGTAACCCCGGCCCCTTGGGGGTAACACCGTTGTCCGACTTTGTTACCCCAGTGTAAGGGTTTCCCGAAGCCTTTTGGGTAGCTTTTTCCCAACCCCGGCAAAAACGGTTACGCCGGCAGCTCCATCAGGCGACCGGGCCGGTTTACTATCCAAATTTTATAAAGGAGGTTTCATGAAACCCGCACGCTTTTCGATTATGGCCATTTTTTTACTGATCTTCGCGGCCGGATGTGGTAATGGGGTTTTGGCGCCAGACGGTGATGGTTCTTCCGGGCGCTCTTTCAACGCCGGCGAAAACTCAGACTACATCGACCCCGATATTGACCCGGCCACCCCCAAGGCCGATCCTCCAGCGGCCGATAGTGAAACCGATTATATCGACCCCGATATCGATCCGGCTACCCCCAAGGCCAACCCTCCCGCGGCCGATAGCGAAACCGATTATATCGACCCCGATATCGATCCGGCATAATCGTTTGGCGAAAAGCGGAGAGCGAGCTTCCGAGCCGCAAAACCTTGCGGTCTGGCCGGTTTTGCGCTTCGCTTTTCGCCCTTCACCTTTCGCGCTTTCCCATTCCCCGTTTCCTAGGGCGTGTTGAATCTCATCCGCCCGGGAACCCAAGAAGAGCGAAGCAACGCCCTGTAAGCCAGCAGTGTCGAGCTCTGTTCGCTCTCCGCGGGGGAAGGTGGGAATCAGTGAAACAGTGTGGCAGTGAAACGGTGAAAGAGAGACGGTAAATCCCAGGCGTGGCTGACGAAACGTTGCTCACCGCCTCTGGGACCTGACCAGCCATCATTCCCCTTGCCGATATCCGCTGGAAAAAGCCGGCTCAGAAAGCGGAAACCTGCGCGGTGGAAACCATCTCCTTAATACAACTTTCCAGGATATCAACCGCCTTGTCAATATGCGTTTTGCTGATATCCAGCAGCGGACGGCAACGAATGGAGCGGGTGCCACAGCCGAAGACAAACAATCCCCTGTCATAAGCCTGCCGGATTAACTCTGCCCGTGCCGCAGAATCCGGCAAATCAAAAGCGATCATCAATCCCTGGCCGCGCAGGTTAAAGATGAATTCATTTTCAAAACGCTCGGATAGGGCCGTTAGCCGTTCCATAAAATATTCACCCATAATGCGGGCATTATCCACCAGATTTTCCGATTCGATGATTTCAAGGATCTTCTGAGCACGCACCATGTCGGTCAGGTTTCCCCCCCAGGTGGAGTTAATGCGACTGGATTCCCGAAAGACATTATTTTCGACTTCGTCGATTCGCCGACCGGCCATGATACCGCAAACCTGCGCTTTTTTGCCGAAAGCCAGCACATCCGGCTGTACCCCTGCAACCTGGTGGGCCCACATTTCGCCGGTCAGACCAAGGCCGGTTTGCACTTCATCAAATACCAGCAGGGCATCGTTTTCATCCGCCAGGTCGCGCAATATGCGGAAAAATTCCGGGCGAAAATGGTTGTCACCGCCCTCCCCCTGGATGGGCTCGAGAATTATGGCGGCGATATCATCCGGGAAATCGACAAAAGCCTGCTTAATTTGTGCTTCGGCATCTTTTTCCAGGGCCATGGTATTCATCAGGCGCTGCTCAGTCAGTGGAAAAGTCAATTTGGGATTGACAATCCGCGGCCAGTCAAAGCGGGGAAAATACTGATATTTGCGGGGATCGGCGGTATTGGTCAATGAAAGGGCGTAACCGGAGCGCCCGTGGAAGGATTCCCGAAAATGAATCACCTTATGGCCGCGCTCCGAGGTTAATCCGCGGGTAAAATTCTTCTTCACCTTCCAATCAAAGGCGGCCTTCAGCGCGTTCTCCACCGCCAGGCTGCCCCCGCTGACCAGAAACAGGTGAGGCAAATAGGACGGCATGGCCACCCGGCTGAAAGTTTCCACGAATTCGGCCATCTCAACGGTGTAGATATCCGAGTTGGAGGGATTAAATCGCGCCGCACGGAGCAGTTTTTCACTGAACCGCGGTTCCATCAGAGCAGGGTGATTGTAACCGATCGGCCAGGAGGCGTGGAAACTAAACAAATCCAATAGTTTTTTCTGAGCAAGCGCGTCATACAGGTATTGCCCTGAACTTTTTTCCAGATCTAAAACAATGGAATAACCGTCGGCCAGCATGTGTTTTTTTACGGCGGGTAGCACTTCCTGAACTCGCATGGTTTTCATCGGGAGCTCCTTCGATTTTCAGTTGCCCTAATTTACGGAATTTGCCTTTCAGGCACCGCTGATATTTTTCTTTGACCGGCAGTTTGGGAAAGGGTTCGGGGATCGCGTGTAACAGGCGAGGAGCTAAGAGCAAAACAGCAAGTGGGCGAAACAGCAAAGCAGTGAATTAGCGAGGGGAAGTAGAAGTTATCCATGTCCGCCTTCCGCGAATCGCAACTCATGGCACCGGTGGCGTGACGGATATCTGGGCAAACAGCAGAAGATCATTAGCAATCATTTTTTTGAATTCTTGTCCATATACGGTAACATCATGAAGGTACCCGGGGGTGTTTTGATTGAATAGTACCTGCTTGTCGGTAGCAGGGACAGGTCGTGACCTGTCCCTACCCGTTGATGTGCACCGCTTTATGACAACCCATGCCCGACATCATTTGCCAGGGAATAAACTGGCAAAAATATTATTTTTCTTGTGCCTTTAGGGTGACAAAAAAGCCTGCCTAAAACCAGTTTACTTAAGGAACAATAATGAAGACATGCTTCCTATTCCTCACGCTGCTGCTTTTCCTCCCCAATGGAATTTTCGCCTCGGCCAGCGAGCCGGATTCCGCCTATATTTTCGCTTACGCCACCGAAAAAAACGGGGGGCGCAACGGGCTCCACATCGCCTGGAGTATCGACGGAAAAAGCTGGCGCGGCATCGGCCCCGAACACAGTTTTTTATATAGCGATTACGGCACCTGGGGCGGCGAAAAACGGATGTTTACCCCCTATTTATTCCACGCGGCGGACGGCATCTGGCATGCGGTCTGGAGCGTCAACGACCGGGACGGAGCCTTTGCCCACGCCACCTCGCCGGATCTGATCAACTGGCGGCCTCAATCCTACCCGATTGTCAGCGACGGCAAAAACGTGCTGCGCCCGGATCTGTCCTTCGATAATAAAGCTGGCCAGTTTGTGGTCTCCTGGGCCAGCGACGAAGGCAACGGGCAGCGTTTCTACAGCGCGCGAACCACAAATTTCGAGCATTGCGATATCGGACAATCCACTCCCCTCGCCGCCCGCCCCGACCTGCGCCGGGAAATGCGCATCGGGGCCACCCCGCAAACGGGCACCCTGCACCGGGTGACCTGGGCATTGGTCGAACGGCTGATTGAGGCTTATCAACTGGAGAGCTACCAAAATCAGCTCGACCGCGAAACCACCGACCAGGACCCCGTCCGCTTCAAGGATCTGCAAAAAGTGGAGGCCACCATCGTCGTGGAAGGCGCCAATCAAAAGGCCATCAGCAAGGAGCTGATCGGGGTATTTTTTGAGGATATCAATTGCGCGGCGGACGGCGGCCTTTATGCCGAGCTCCTCCAGAACCGCGGTTTCGAATATCAGGCCAGCGATAAGGGCGGCCGGGATTCCACCTGGACAGCCCTGAAAGCCTGGCGGATCGAGGGAAAAGGCGCCGGAGTGAGCATCGAAACCGAAAATCCCCTTCACCCCAACAATCCCCACCACGCAATTTTGAGGATCGACAAGGTTGGGGCCGGACTGGTAAATGAAGGCTGGGACGGCATCCCGGTGCGGGCCGGAGAAACTTACGACCTTTCCCTTTTCGCGCGTTATCCGGGTGGGGGAAACACAACCCTGGACGCCACCCTGGTGGGCAAAAATGGGGAGGTTCTTGGTAAAACCAGCATCGCGGTGAGCTCCGGGGAATGGCGGCAATACCGGGCGGAGATCCGGGCCGACAAAACCGCTGCCGATGCCCATCTGATGCTGACGCCCCGGGCGGTGGGGAATATGGCCCTGGATATGGTCTCCCTCTTCCCGAGAAAAACCTTTATGGGCCGCCGGAACGGCCTGCGTGCGGATCTGGCGCAAACGATTGCGGACATCAAACCGCAGTTTGTGCGCTTCCCCGGCGGCTGCGTGGCGCACGGCAACGGCCTGGAAAATATGTATCGCTGGAAGGATACCATCGGCCCTCTGGAGGCCCGCAAACCGCAGCGCAATATCTGGAACTACCACCAGTCGTACGGGCTGGGATATTACGAGTATTTTCAATTCTGTGAGGACATCGGCGCCCAGCCGATTCCCATTGTCCCGGCCGGGGTGCCCTGCCAGAATTCTTCGGTGGGCGGCGCGGGCCAGCAATGCGGCATCCCCATGTCCGAAATGGATAACTATGTTCAGGAGGTGCTGGATTTAATTGAATGGGCCAACGGGGATCCGGGCACAACCTGGGGGAAAAAGAGGGCCGAGGCCGGCCACCCCCAACCCTTCAACCTGAAATATCTGGGCGTTGGCAACGAGGATCTGATCACCGAAATTTTTAAGGAACGCTTCCAAATGATTTACGAGGCGGTTAAGGCCAAACATCCGGAAATTATCGTGATCGGCACGGTGGGCCCCTTCTTCAAGGGCTCCGATTACGAAGAAGGCTGGCGTTTTGCCAACCAGCTGAATATCCCCATTGTCGACGAACATTACTACCGGCCTCCGGGCTGGTTTATCCACAATCAGGATTATTACGACAAATACGACCGCAGCAAATCGAAAGTCTACCTCGGCGAATACGCCGGGCATCTGCCGGGCCGCCCGGTCAATATTGAGACGGCCCTCTCCGAAGCGCTTTACCTGACCGCCGTAGAGCGCAACGGCGATGTGGTGCGGATGGCCTCTTACGCCCCCCTGCTGGCCAAAGAGGGCAATACCCAATGGCGCCCGGATTTGATCTACTTCAACAATAGCACGGTCAAACCCACGGTTGGTTATCAGGTTCAGAAGCTGTTCGGCAACAATGCCGGGGATACCTATATCGCCAGCACGGTCTCCCTCTCCGAGGAGCGGGATGCGGTTGGCAAGCGGGTGGGGGTTTCGGTGGTGCGGGACGGCAAAAGCAAGGATGTGATTCTCAAGCTGGTCAATCTGCTGCCGGTGGCGGTGGATGCGGCCATCACCCTGGAGGGGCTGGGGTCTTTCCGGCCCAAAGCCGTCGAAACCGTGCTCAGCGGCCATCCGGATGATGAAGAGGCCAAACCGAGGAGCGGGGAATTTGACCTGAAGGAGCGTTTCCGCAAAACCTTGCCGGCCTACTCCCTTTCGGTCATTCGCTGCCGGGCGGCGAAGGGCGATTAGCGATTAGCGATTAGCGAGGAGCGATTAGCGAGGAGCGATTAGCGATCAACAATCAGCGATCAACAATTAACCGATCTGTGGCCTCCGGTACCGAAACCTGGCCGGACTTAACACCCCGGTAATTTTCGCACTTGTAGCACCAGATGGTCCGGGTGGGAAAACGGTCCCGGAAGCGAAATTCCAGGGTCTTAACCACTTCCACCCGCTCAAAGTATTTGCGGACCTCGGGCAGCTTGTTTTTGTATTCCCGCCGGTTATCGCAAACATAAATGGCATTTTGCCCGGTCAGAGAATCCGGAATACCCCAGATATCAAACTGTAAGGCCGGCTCCCCGAAGATATTGCCGCTGTAAACCTCCCGCGGATGGGGCAGGTAAAATCTGAGCATGGAGGAAGCCTTGTAGGAGTTGGTGAAAACAAAGGTCTGCTCCGGGGCGTTTTCCGCTTCCAGGAGGAGGTCGACGCTCCGGGCGGCCCTCTGCCAGCCGCTCCAGGTATTGCCCTCCCCGAGCGGCACATCGGGTATCACCAGAATCAGGTGGGCAAGAACTATCAGGATAACCGAGGACCACAAGCCCACCTTCATTCCCCGCCCCCTAAGCCAATTACCGTCTCCCATTTCCCCTGCCCAAAGCCGGCATGTCAGGACAAGTAGTCCCAAATACCCCGGGAGCAGCCAGTTCATTTTGACCAAACCAAAAAAACTGTATCCGAAAAAAGGCAGGATGATAACCGCCGCTGAGGCCAGGAGAAAATTCCCCCGGGGCATCCGGTTCCGCATGGAGACTACCCGCCGCACCGCCCCGGCCAACAGTATCATCACGAAGGGGGTCAGGATAAACAATTGGGATATCAGCAATTGCCCGAGATACTTCAGGCCCGGTGGCTTCATTTTGGCTGAGCGGCGGACAAACTGGAATCCGAAGGAGGCCCAGTCATGGCTGGCATTCCAATAAAGGACAGGCGCGAAAACCGCGGCAGCGAGGAGCAAGGCCAAATAGGGGAAAAATTGGCCAAGGTCTCTGCGCCGGACGGGATCCGACAGGATGGCCCAAAAAACGGCGGGGACCAGTGCCGCGGCCGTGTATTTGCTCAACAAGGCCAGCCCCAGAGCCACCCCTGCCAGCAGGAAAGTGCCGCGATGGCCATTGCCCAGGTAGCGCTGAACCAGAAACAGACTTAAGGCCCAGAAAAAAAGCAGGGGGGAATCCGGCACCATCAGGATGCTGTAGAGATGGGCAAATACGGTCAGGTTAAACAGCCCGATGGCCCCCAGAGCCAGCTTGCGCCGCACAGAGAGGGTCAGACCCCGGCTACCTTGCAGGACAATCCCCACAATCATCACATTGGTTAATGCCCCCCACACAACCGCCATCACCTTAATGCCAAAAACGGATTTCCCGAAAAGGGCGGTCCCGATCCAGATAGACCAGGCGGCCAGCGGCGGGTGGTCGAAATAAGACCAATCGGGATGCAGGGAATAATACCAGTAGTACGCTTCTTGTGGGGTTAGGGGGATAAACAGGATATAAATGAGGCGAAACACCGTCAGCGCGGCGATAAGCCCAAAAACCGCCTGATAACGTTTCAGAATCGGTCCGATGGCTGTTCCGAATACCCGCAGGCGGACACCGGAAAGGCTTTCGATGGCTTCGCTGGTCAATAATTTGAGGGTGACGTACACAGGCCGGCCTTCTTTTTTTGCCGTTATTAAAGCGATTCCCTTTGAGGAAAATGCGATTTCGCTTTTGCTCCGGGGAATTCCCCGAAGTGGGCAAAGGTTAAGAAGGTTACCTGAACAGAAGCTGAAACAGGGACATCCGGGCAGGACCCTGACGCCGGTTACCGACCGCGCTTCCGCTGCTATGTTTCCCGGATCAGCTGAAGGTTGCGGCGCTCCAGGTCGCTCAGCCTCCGGGTGTAGATCATTTTCCCATCGCCGGATTTACCGGGAATGCTGCGATACCAGGCCTGGTTCTCAAAATATTTTCGCAGGGTTCGGTTGGAAAATCCGTGAACCTTCATCGCCAATCCTTTCCGGCCGTTTTGCCGTTGGAGAAGTTCTGCTTGATGACTGATTTTGCGCGCAGAAATCAACTCCCGTTTACTCACCTCAAAAAATTCCAACCAGGACCCTGCCGAAAAGAGTATGGTGATTTCGCGATTTCGCGGTTCCTGAAACGAAGGGCTGCATAAAGTCTGCTTATTTATTCCAGAGAATCCCGGGCAAAAATGTCCCGCCCGCCGAAGCGGGCAGGACAGCCATCAGAGGGGTGCGTTTGGGGATTAATCGTCGTAGAGCAAGTCATCCATTTCTTGCATAAAGTCCAAAAAATAATCCGGTTGCAGGTGCTGCGGGGCGTTCAGGTTCAGAGAAAGGGAACGCATCGGGCTGCTGGGGGTGCGGCGATAGCCGATGGTGGCAAAGCCGGGGTGCTCGTCCTGACCGTATTCGTCGTAGAGGCAGCGCACGTCATCGTAATAACGGCCACGCTTCACGATGTGCTCCAGGCGCCCCAGGCGGTAGGAGCTCATGTAGAACTGCTCGGCCAGCTCCGGGGAACGTTCGTAATAGTTGTCGTAAATGCGGGTCATCCCGTCAAAGTCGATTACCACCGTGTAGCCGATCGGGTCGCCGGGGCGGTAGTCGTAACGGTCGTATTCCCGGGTAAAAACGATGTGGCTGCGGCTGTAAATTACCGGGCGGAGATAGGTGGTAAAACGCACCCGCGGGGTCAGATCCAGCACGAAGAATGGCGACCAGCCGAAGCTCACATAGAACTGCTTGCGCGGGCGATGGTATTTCCGCCAGTAGGGATGGTTGTAATACTGGCGCGGCATGCGTCCGCTGTAACGCGGGTATACGGTGCGATCCGGTACGCGGTGGCGATAGCGCACATTGTTGCGGTCGTGATGCCGGCGATCATATCCGTTGTGACGATCATGATCGTTGCCGCGGTTGTGGTTGCGGTCCGTGTAACGGCGATCGTTGTCGTGATTACCCTGGCGGTTGTTGTTGCCACGGTCGTTGCCGTGATTGCCCTGACGGTTGTTGTTGCCACGGTCGTTGCCGTGATTACCCTGGCGGTTGTTGTTGCCACGGTCGTTGCCGCGATTGCCCTGACGGTTGTTGTTGCCACGATCGTTGCCGCGATTGCCCTGACGGTTGTTGTTGCCGCGGTCGTTGCCGCGATTGTTCTGGTCCTGACCGCGACGGGTGTCCCCCTGAGAGCCAGTGTTCCCGCGGCGTTCGTTGTCCACCTGCCGGTCGCGATTTGCCGGGGTTTTTTGCTTCTCATCCTGGCGTTCGGCAGCAGCCTGGCGCCCTTTCTGGCCGCGGCTCTGGGTAGCTTTGGCAGCCGTTTTGGTGTCCCCGCCTTTTTTGCGGACCACCTCGGTTTTACCGCGTTCCTCCGCCTTGGCCGAGTTTTGTCCCAGCGCGGGAACGGAGAGCCCGGCGATAATACCGGTGAGTAAAATGCCATACACGAAAATATTGCGTATTGCTTTCATGGCGATTCTCCTTCCTGTTCGTGGCGCGGACCCGAAGGGCGGCACCGACGTGAGATTCCATTTTTCTTCCCAACGAACATCCCGGCTTTCTAAATGCCGGCGAGTGTCCGTTCTGGTATACCCTTTTGCAATTGGGGTGCCGGGAGGGCCATAAAAGGCGTCTTGCGCCCGGCGCAGCCAGGC
>JAGRBF010000317.1:23798-29180 GCA_020434205.1 Calditrichota bacterium
GATAAATGCGAAGCGATTATTGATGGCGGTAAAATTACCGAAATCAACAGAAGTGTTAACAACGTTTACGTTATTTGTCGGAACGGCGAGGGTTGTAGCGGGCTTGTGTCGAGCTTTGTCGACCGGGATATCCGCTCCTATTTCACCCCGGGCCTCATGGCGATAGCCCCGGTAGGGCAGGCGGCCACGCATTCCCGGGCGGTCTTTTCCATTCCCCGGCCCAGGTTCTCGTTGAGGGCGACCCCCACGGCGATGTCGAAACCCCGCCCGATAAAGGTCAGCCCGAATGTTTCCTCGTGCTTTTCGGTAATGCGGATGCACAGGCCGCACTGGATACATTTGCCGGCTTCCAGAATCACCAGGGGGTGATCGGTAAAGGTGTCTACCTCGTAGCGTTTGTTTCCCTTATAAGTCTGGGCATTGGCCTTGTATTCCTCGGCGTAGCGGCGCAGTTTGCAGGTATCCGTTTTCAGGCAGCCGCAGTGCAGGCAACGCCCCGCCTCATGCCCCACTTTTTCCGGAGAGACATTATCCCGCTCCACCACCCGGGTAAAAAGCTCCTCCCCTCCGGAGATGTTGAACTTGTGTTTCTGCTCTTCGATAAACCCGTCCAGCTCGGCCCGATCCATGTTGCGCATCCGAAGGTAAAACTGATCCTGCCCCCGGGTTACCGTTCCCTGGCCGAGGTATTGATGGACCGAGGCGGCAATCGCTTTTCCGTCCGCCACCGAACGCACCGCCATCTTGCCGGAACGCACCGCACCGCCGCCGGCAAAAACCCCGCGAATGCTGGTTTCGAAGGTTTCGCTGTTAATGTGAATTCCGGCCCGGGCGCTTTCCAGATCGCTCATACCCAGGTCGTCCGCTTTTACCCGACCGGCCGCCAAAACAATGGCATCAAACTGCCCTCGCAATTCTTCAAAGGAAATCTGCTGACCCAGAGCGGTGTTCATCCGGAATTCCGCTCCCAGGCGCGCGATAATCCCGATTTCGGCATCCAGCACAGAACGCGGCAATTCCGCTTCGGGAATCTCGTAGCGCAGGGCCCCGCCCGGCTCCGGATTTTTGTCGAAAAGGGTGCAGGCATGCCCTTCCTGCTGAAGATAATAGGCCGCGGCAAGGCCGGTTGGTCCCGACCCGATGATGGCCACTTTTTTTCCGGTGGCGGTCTGGACTGCAGGCAGGAAGGGCGCCTCGCTATTGAGGTCCTCTTCCGCGACATAACGCTTCAGGGCGCAAATGGACAGGGAGCCCCCCACCTGCTTCAGCCGGCAGCCGCTTTCGCAGGGCGCGCTGCAGATGTAACCCAGCACCGCCGGCAGGGCAATGGTTTGTTTGACGGTTTGCAGGGCCTCCCGGGTTCGCCCCGCTTCGATGTGATGGTGCATCATGGGGATGTCCATGTGCGCCGGGCAGGTTCGCTGGCAGGGTGCCAGACATTCCCCGCTGTGGTCGCTGAGCAGGAGCTCCAGGGCCGCTTTCCGGGCTTCGTGAACCGCTTCGCTGTCGGTTTCGATGGCCATGCCGTCCTGCACCAGGGCGGAACAGGCGGGCAGGAGATTGCCGCTCTTCTGATCCCGGACCACGCACAGCATACAGGAAGCAAAGGCGGGATACCCCTCCCGATGGCAAAGGGTGGGGATGGAAATGCCCTGCGCCCGGGCGGCCTGGAGCAGGGTGGTGCCGGCCGGCACTTCTAGCGGACGGTCGTTGATGGTGCAGCGAATCATATCAGGCTACCTCGATCGCGTCGACCGGACAAACCTGCCGGCAGCGATCACATTTGGTGCACAAATCCGGATCAATTTGGTGCTGAGCATAGGGGCTAACCGGGATGGCGGCCACCGGGCATTCCTGGGCGCATTTGGTGCAGCCGATGCACCGCTCATTGATGCGATAGGTTATCATATTGCGGCATTTTCCGGTCGGGCAGCGCCCCTCAACATGGGCCTGATATTCCTCCCGGAAATAGCGAATGGTGGTGAGAACCGGGTTGGGAGCCGTTTTGCCCAATCCGCACAGGCTGCCCGCCGTTACCGATTTACTCAGCTCTTCCAGCTTTTCGATATCCCCTTCCTGACCCTGCCCCGAACAAAGGCGTTCCAGAATTTCCAGCATGCGTTTGGTGCCGATCCGGCAGAAGGTGCATTTGCCGCAGGATTCCGCCTGGGTGAAGGCCATAAAATAGCGGGCCATGTCCACCATGCAGTCGCTTTCGTCCAGCACCACCATGCCGCCGGAACCCATAATGGCCCCCGCCTGGCGCAACGCTTCGTAATCCACCGCGGTATCGGCCAGAGCTGCCGGAACGCAACCGCCCGAGGGCCCCCCGATCTGTATCGCCTTAAGGCGATGTCCACCGCGCACCCCGCCGCCGATGTCCTCCACGATCTGGCGCAGGGTCAATCCCATCGGCACTTCGATCAGCCCGCTGCGCACCACTTTTCCGGCCAGGGCAAAGGTTTTGGTGCCTTTGCTGGTGGGGGTTCCCAGCCCGGCAAAAACGGCGGGGCCGTCCCGGATAATGGCCGGCACCGCGGCCAGGGTTTCCACATTGTTGACCAGGGTGGGTTTGCCCCACAAACCTTCCTGGGCGGGATACGGTGGGCGAATATGGGGAGTGCCGCGCTCCCCCTGGATGGAGGCCAGCAGGGCGGTTTCTTCCCCGCACACAAAAGCCCCGGCCCCGGCGGCGATACTCAGCTGACAACCGCGTCCGGAATTCAGGATATTGTCGCCCAGCAGTCCGTTGTCCCGACAAATCCGCAGTGCTTCTTCGATGCGCCGGACCGCCAGGGGATATTCGGCGCGAATATAAAAAATCCCCTCCCGGGCCCCCACCGCCACTGCGGCGATCAGCATGCCTTCGATAACGCGGAAAGGGAAGGATTCCAGAATCATACGGTCCATGAAGGCGCCGGGATCGCCCTCATCGCCATTGCAAACCACATATTTGACCGGTTCCGCCATGCCGGCCACCACCCGCCATTTTTTGCCGGTTGGGAAGCCTCCCCCACCCCGGCCGCGCAATCCGCTTTCCTCAATGGCCTCCAGAATATCGTTTTGGGAAAGTTGTTCCAGGCATTGCTGCAGGGCTTCAAAACCGCCCACACGGCGGTATTCCTCAAGATTGAGGGGGTCCAACTTCCCGGAAAAGCGGGTAACGATTTGCTGCTGGGGAGCCAGATAGCCGGCCTCCGCCCCGTTTTGGGGATCGAGCAGATATCGGGTTACCGGCGCCTGCAGCGAATCGGCAAGGGCCCGCTCCAGGTAACCGGAAATCGCGGCGCCCCCCCGGCGGATCAGGGAAGCCGGCCGGAAATGCTGCAACAGCACCTCCGCCACCTGTTCGGTCCGCAGCCGGCCGTAGTGGAAAGTTCGCCCGTTGTTGAGGGCAATTTCCACCAGGGGGGTCTGGTAGGCAATGCCGGTGCAGCCGACCGCCTTTAGCCTGGCGGGGAGATGGTGGCGGGCAATCTGGCGCCGGATTTCGGCAAAAACCTTCCCCGCCCCGGAAGCCAGGCAACTGGAGCACTGGCACATCCGCACCTCACCGGAATAATCCTTCAGGCGGGGCAGGTTTTTTTCCCCGGGAACAACCCCCGGTTCCTGGCGGGAGGCCAGAAAATCCCCGAGAACCCCGGGCACTTTGGCCGACTGAATGCTCCCGTAGGTCAGGTTTTCGATCTGGGCCGCCGGGGCCAGCATGCAGCATCCCAGGCAGGCCACTTTTTCGATGGTGAACAGTTTCCGGGCGTCGGTATCCTGTCCATCGGGAATCTCCAGCTCCTGCCGGAAGGTATCGTGCAGGGTCTCGGCGCCCATCACATGGCAGGCGGTGCCCACACACAGTTTGATTTTATAGCGCCCGGCCGGTTTGAGCCGGAATTGGGAATAGAAGGTGGCCACCCCGGAAATCGCGGCGGGGGTGATCTCCGAAATCCGGCAGACGTGCCGCAAGGCCGCCTCGGGCAGGTAGTGGTAGCGCTCCTGGATGGCCTGGAGAATGGGGATGACGTAGCGCGGCGCCGATCCGATCTCGCGAACCATCGCTTCGACTTCAGCAAGATTAATGTCCGTATTCCCGCTCATAAGAAATTGATCCGTTGATCCGTTGATCCGTTGATCCGTTGATCCGTTGATCCGATGACGACCCGACGATCCTTTGATCCTTTGATCCTTTGATCCTTTGAATCCGTCTTCCCGTCTTCCCGTCTTCCCGTCTTCCCGTCTTCCCGTCTTCCCGTCTTTCTGTCTTTCAGTCCCCCGTTCCGATACAAAACAAATGCTCCTCTCCCCGGATGTAAATCCGCCCCTCCACCAAGGCCGGGGTACTACCGGATTTTTCACCCAAAGGAATATCCGCCACCGAGGTATAGGTATCGCCGGGTCGAAAGATGTGCATGGTCCCCCCCTTGTCCAGCGCGTAAATGTATTCTCCGGTTGAGATTGGAGACGCTTCGAAGCCGTAGTCAAATTCGGCATCCCAGATTTTCTCGCCGGTTTTGGCATCCAGGCAAACCAGAAATCCGTAGCTGGTCGGCAAATAGAGGTATCGGGCGGTTGCCAGGGGACTGGCGGCATCCGGCAAATCCTCGTCGAATTCCCAGATCACCTGGGCATTGTTTCCGGTGGCGCGGATCCCCACCGCCCGGGCATAATCGTTGGCGGCGAAAACCAGGCCGTCCGCCCAGGCCGGCGAGGGTCCCATTTCCCCGGCCATACAGGCAACGCTCCACAACTGCTCCCCGGTTTGGGGATTATAAGCGTCCACCGTTTCGCAATTGGCCAGGATCAGCTCGCTGCGAC
Source organism: Calditrichota bacterium (assembly GCA_020434205.1). Lineage (GTDB taxonomy): Bacteria > Calditrichota > Calditrichia > RBG-13-44-9 > J075 > JAGRBF01. The sequence goes on from JAGRBF010000317.1 coordinate 28,608, forward strand.
TGCCGGTATGGGCGAGGATGGGAGAGGCCCAGGAGATGACGCTGCGCCCGGTTTCCCAGGCCACTTCCCCGGTGGCGACCTCAAAGGCGTACAATTTGGAATTGCTGTTCTGATCAAACTGAACAAATACCCGCCCGTCCTCGAGAATCAGCGAGGAGGAATGGCCGTAGTGATTGTCCGGGCGCCCCAGGTTACGCGCCCACACCGCATTGCCCTCAACATCAAAACAGGCCAGATCCCCGGTGGCGAAAATCGCGCAGACGTAGTTTCCATCGGTGGCCGGGGTGGCAGCTGCGTAGCCGGCGTGGCCGTCCGCACCGGCGATCAGCGGGTTGTCCAGGGTTGTGGCGACTTCTTTTTCCCAGAGAATCGCCCCGCTTTCCGCATCAAAACAAAAGACCTTGCGCACCGTCGCATCGCCGCCGGTCAGGAACAGGCGTTTTCCCCAAACCACCGGAGAGCTGAACCCCGGCAGCGGCACCGCAACTTTCCAGAGCACATTGCGCCCGGCGCCAACGTCCCACTCCAAAGGCGGTTGCTTTAGCAGGGTGTGCCCCAGGCCTCCGGCGCCCC
>JAGRBF010000317.1:29238-31839 GCA_020434205.1 Calditrichota bacterium
CCGGCCGCGGCGGACGGCCCCAGTTCCCGCTCGGCCATCAGGGCGGTTAGTAAGGCGCCGCCAATCACCAATGCCCCCAGAGCGCCCACCCATCCGCGGGCTTTGGACAAAGTAGACCAGGCATTGTTGTCGGCGGGGAAATCCGCGGGATTGGGCAATTCCCGGCGCAGGTTTTCCATGGTTTTCAAAGCGGCCAGCAACAGCACCACGCTAACCAGCAGCAGGGCCCCACCGGTCCGCAACTGCCAGCGATTGGTGAAATAAGCCTTTCGGGAAAGCAGGTGCACGGTGCGCACCTGATCCCGCAGGTCCGCATCGCCGGGATTTTCGTCCAGACGCTGCACCAGGGCATCCATGGTTTTGCTGTTGAGGGGATCCACCTGGCGGGTCTGCAGGTAATTGGTGATCAGCAAAAAACACAGAATCAACGCAAATCCCGCCGCAACCACCGCCACCGCTTTGGCGCCGGCGTACACCGCGTTGGCATCCAGATTCAATTTATGCAGCAAATCCTTCATCGCTTAATACCGGTTTTGCAATTGATCCAACCTGACCCGTTCGTTGGGACAGTAACTAAAACAACGCCCACAGGAAAAACAGGCTTCCCGGTCCGGCTGGTATTCCGCCACCCGGCGGAAGAGGTTGAGTTGAAAAAGTTTGATGCCGAAGATCAGGCCCAGAAAGGCGCCCAGCAGCCATCCCCCGCTCCGGAAGCGCCGCCGAACGCCTTCCGCTTCGGTAAATAGGGTTTCGGTTGGGGTTCCCTGGGAGCGAAAGGTTCGGGTTTCAAGGGTAAGGCCGGGGGTTCCGGCGGCGTCCTCCGCGGCAATCTGCCCGGCCAGATTTACGGTGGGGTGCATTTTTGAAAAGGTGAGGTCCAGGCGGGAGAATCCCCAGCCGCCGGCGAGGATTAGCAGCGGCAGGACGGCCAGGAGAATAGCCAGGCGCTTCCCGCCCTGTTCCCGGCTAACCGGCAGGGCGTCGGGAGTGGGTTTGCTGATGGCCCCCATCGGGCAGGATTCTTCGCAAAGGCGACAAAGGTGGCAGGTATCCGGGGTGATGCTCAGGTGCCGCCGGGACAGGGCGGACATCCAGCCCAGCAAGACGCTGTAGGGGCAGAGGAAACGGCAATAAGGTCGGGCCACCAGGATGCTCAGCCCCAGAAACCCGCCGGAAAAGAGGATCATCCCGAATTCGTTGCTCATCCTGAAAATGGAGATAAAGGGGTCGTAGCGGCAGACCAGAAAGGCCGTCCCGGTGGCGGCAAACAGGATGGCAAACCCCAGGTAAATATAGCGAAAAAGGCCCAGCACCTCCTGCAGCCATTCCGGCACCTTCACCGGCTTGATCATCACCAGATCCTGGATGGCGCCCAGGGGGCAAACCGCGGCGCAAAAGGTGCGCCCGTAGAGCAGGGTAAAGATCAACGGCAGAACGAAAAAGGCCAGCACCCCGATTGGGATCACGTATCCCGCATCGAACAGGGCCGCCGAGACATTTTGCACCGAACCCACCGAGCAGACGCAGCCCTCCCGCATAAAGCCGAAGTATATCACCGAAAAGAGAGCCATGGCCCAGATCCCCCGGCGCGAGCGTTTTTTGATGGCAAAGAAGCTGGTTAACCCCAGGGCCAGGGCCAGAACGACCACGTCCGCCCCCTCCTGCCAGGGACTGGCCGGCGGCGGGGTTTGGGTGAGCGGTTGGCGGTACTGGCTGTCGAAATCCGGCTTGGGAAAGCGGTCCTGGGCCAGGGCGGCGCTTTGCATCACCACCAGCATCAAACCGGCCCAAAACAGCAGGTTGGCAAAATTTCCGGACCGCTTTTTCATAGACTTTCGCCCTGCTTGCCTTTCAGGATATAAGGGCGATCCGCCGGAACCCGGGTAAAAGCGCCGGAGGGACACACCGTGGCAATCGAACATTCGTTGCAGTTCAGGCAGCGATCGTGGCGGACCTGCAGATACAGCGAGCCGTTGCCGAAAGAGCCGCAGCCCTGCACGCATTTCGCGCAGCCAATGCAGTTTTCCTCGATGATGGTGTACTCGTAATAGGGATTCTCCACATAGGTTCGTTTGATGGCCCCGGTGGGGCAAAGCTGATTCTCCGCGGCGGTGTCCTGGGTTTTGGCCCCGGGGCGATGATATCCGCCGCACAGTTGGCAATACCCGCAGACGTCGTAGGCGTGTACGCATTTCACCGCGGAGGGGGTTAGCACGCAATAGGTGGCGCAGCGTTCGCACTGCACGCATTTTTCGGGATCCAGTTGCCAGACCATCTCCCAGCTGCCGGCCCGGGCGCCCAGCATGCCCCCGATCCCGCCCAGGGCCAGGGCCGAGACGGTTCGCAGCCCTTCCCGCAGAAAATCGCGGCGTTTGAGATCTTTCGGGTCGTCTGCCATAATTATCCCTTGCAGGTGTTTTGCTGTTGAGCCGCCCGGGCGGATTGCGCCTGGGGCAGAATGCAGTCCCGAACCGCGCCGCAGCCGCAGCAAATGCCCTGATTCCAACACACCTGGGAACTGCGATCCGGTTTGCGGTGGGCCAGGAGGGCCCCGCTGACCAGGGTCAGGGTTGCCAGAAAACCGTTGCGCAAACAACTGCG
>JAGRBF010000318.1 GCA_020434205.1 Calditrichota bacterium
CGAGGGTGCGAGGGTGCGAAACAGAAAAAGGTGAGCCGTGAGCAATCAACAATCAATTATCAACATAGAACATCGACTATGAAAAATCAATCCAACGATCCCTGCCAACATCTCCAGGAGCAGTTTATCGACGCCCTGTACGGCGAGATGAGTTCGGAACAACAAGCCGATTTCGAGGCCAGGCTGGCTGAACAGCCGGAATGCCGCCAGGCTTTCGAGGAGATGCGCAGAACCCTTTCTCTCATCGAGAAGCCCGAACACCGCGATCCCGGTCCGGATTTCTGGGCAAACATGAGCGAGCGAATTGAAGCAGCTCTACCGCCGGAGCAGGAAACTGCGCAGCGCCACCCCTTTCCGGCCTGGCAGGCCTGGCGTCTACCGGTCGCTGCCGCGGTCGCCATGCTGATCCTGGGCATCGGAATCGGGCGGTGGCTTATCCCGGATCGCAACCCCCTCCCGGTCGCTGCGGCCGAAACCAACCCGGCGGACACCCGGATTTTCGAGCAAACCTTCGCCCATTTCGAAAAATCCAAGACCCTGCTGCAGGGACTGGTTAATCTGGACACTGAAAACACCGGGGACGGAACAGACCTGAGCCTGTTTCGCAACGCCTCCCGCAAGCTGGTTCACGAGTCGATTTACCTGCGCTCCGCCCTCAGCGAGTCCAAAAACCCGCGCCTGAACGATCTGGTGATGGACCTGGAGATCATCCTCTCCCAATTGGCCAATCTGGAAGGCACCGAAGACGGCAAGGTGGTGGAGATTATCCGCGACAGCGTGGATCGCAGCGCCATCTTCCTGAAAATCAATATCGAGGAATTGTACCGCCTCAAGCAGCAGGAAAAACAAACAGACAGAAAAAAGACCGGGCAGACCATCATCTGAGAACAGCCGGTTTCACAAAATTCGGTCCGAAAAACCCAACGACTTACCATGGGATATGATCATGAAACGATACATCTATTTGCTGAGCGCTCTTATCTGGATAACCCTCGCCACCCTGGCCGCCGCCCCCTTTCCCGAACAGGAACGGGAGGATTACCAGGCCTACCAGAAAGGGTACCAGCTCATTCTGGAGGACCGGTGGGAGGAAGCGCTGACCCAGTTCAATACCTTCATTGCCAAATACCCGCGAAGCTCCTGGACCGACGAGGCCACCTACTGGCAGATCTATGCCCGCGAGCAGGTCGGGGAAGCTGTGGAAGCGGTTTTCGACAGCTATGTCGATTTTCTGAATCGCTTTAAGAACAGCAATTACCGCGATGAGGTTCGCAGCAACATGCTGCGCCTCTATGTGCGCCTGTCTCCCAAAGGCCAGGAAAAACACCGCGCCATCGTTAGCGATATTCGCAATCAGGACGACGAGCGCATCAAGCTGGAGGCGATCTACGCCATCGCCCGCGGGGAAGACGAGCGCTCCTTCAAGACCCTTCAGGGCATTTACAAATCGGAGAAAAACGACCAAATCCGCGGCAAAATCGTCCACATTCTGGCCGACTTCGACCTGCAGACCGTTGAGCCGGTCATCGCCGATATCGCCAAAACCGACCAGAGCGTCAGCGTCCGCAAAAAAGCGGTTTACGCACTGGGCGACATCGAAAGCGAAGCCAGCCTGCGCGCCCTTCAGGACCTGGTGCGCAACGATCAGGCCCGGGAAATCCGCAAGGCCGCCCTCTATGCCATCGGGGAATTTGACGGCGCGGATATCAGCGGATTCCTGCGGGAAATCGCCATCAGCGGAGACGACCCGGAACTGGGCAAGGCGGCCACCTATGCGCTGGGCGAACAGGACACCAAGGTGAGCCTGGATGCCCTGCGAGAAATCCTCAAGTCGGGCAAACAGCTCGAAATTCGCAAGGCCGCCCTTTACGCCATTCGCGAGCAGGATTCGCAAAGCTCCCTGCCCTGGCTGGTGGAAATTGCCCGCAGCGAGCCGGAGCGGGAACTGCGCAAAGCGGCCATCTACAGCATCGGGGAAATTGAATCGCCGGAGGCCACCAGGGCGATGATCGGGATTTTCGACGGCAGCACGGACAGCGAAACCCGCAAAACCCTGATGTATGCCATCAAGGAACAAGAAACGCCCGAGGCGGCGGATTTTCTGAAGCGGGTGGCCACCGGTGATTCGGATCCCGCGGTTGCCAAGGCCGCCGCTTACGCCCTGGCCGATTTTTATGAAGATGAAGAACCCGCGGTTTTGATGGATGTTCTGGAGAAAAGCCGCCATGCCGAGGTGCGCCGGGCCCTGATCCACCAGATCGGGGAATCCGAAAGCCCGGAAAGCATCAACGCGTTGGGCCGGCTGCTCCGGGAAGAAAAAGACCCGGAAACCCGCCGCCGTATTGTGATGGCCCTTGGCGAAACCGGGCGGGACGAAGCCCTGCCGCATCTGATGTGGGCTATCCGCAAGGAAACCGACCTCGGGGTTCGCCGCAGCGCTATTAACGCCCTGAGCGAACTGGGCACCAAAGCCGCCGAGGATTCCCTTTTCAATCTTTTGCAAACGGGCATTCGTTAAGCAAACGCCCGTATGGTTTTCACCGGAAAATGGAGAAAAAATGGCTGGTATCCTTAAAACCGGAGCTTTGTTGATCATGGCCCTGTCGACCCTCACCCCCGCTGCCCTGTCCGCCGCAACGCCCAAAGCGGTAATCCGCTACCAGGGCCAGGGCGAACTGCCCACCCGCTGGAGCACTGCGGTTGGCCAGGCCCGGGAAAAGGGCTATAATTGGGTGGGGTATTTCGTACGGCGCCAGATGCCGGATAACGAGTTTTTCCTGAGCCGCAACGGTCACCACATGCGAATTTCCGGGATCGTCTACGGCAATCAGAGCAGTCTGGAAGAAATGGTGAGCACCCCCATTCCGGCAGTTTCTCAGGACAGTCTGCTGAAAAACGAGGTGCGCCGGGCCCTCGGAAATTTCAGCAGCGGCAAAAAGGGAGGACATCCCCTGGTGGAAAAAGGGGTGGCGGTTCTGTTCGGTTTTTCCCCGGCCGCCCGCCAGCGCGGAATACCGGATTCCCTGGTGTGTATGACCACCGACCTGCCTTTCGAAAGCCTGGGGAACGGGCTGATCTGGCTGGGGGAAACCAGCGTGGACAACAGCACCGCCCTTCTGATCTCCCTGTATCCCGATCTGGAGAATCCGCGGGCCCGCAAGCTGCTGCTGCGCAGCCTGACCCTGCAGGCGCCCCGACCGGAAACGGTGCTGGACTTCTTCAAGGAACGCCTGAGCAATGGAGAACCCGACGATATCCGCCTGGCCGCCATCAATGCCCTGGGCGAGTTGAACCATCCGCAATCCCTGAAGCTTCTCCAGGATCAAATCCGGGCCAACCCGGCCGGAGAGTTTGCCGAGGAGGCGGTGGAATCGATCGGCTACCTGACCGTTCCAGGCAGCCTGGAAACCCTGCTGGCTTGCACCGGGGAGAGCTATGGGGAGGCGGTGCGCCTGGAGGCCGTGGAAAGCCTGGGCTACCGTTCGGAGGTGGAAGCAACCCAGGCTCTCAATCGCCTTTTATTTGAAGATCCCGACGAAGACATCCAGGATGAGGCCTTGGAAAGCCTGCTGCACCCCCGGGACCCGCAAAGCAGCATCGCGGTGATCAAAGACGTTCTGAAGCGCCATCCCAATGAGGATATCCGCGAAGAGGCGGTGGAGTTTCTCGCCCATCTTCCCGAAACGGAAGCCCTTTCCCTGCTGCGGGCAACGCTGCAAAACGATCGCTCCGAGGACGTTCAGGATGAATGCCTGGATGTTTTAGGCTCCCTGAAAAAACGCGCCGGGGTTCCGCTGCTCATCGAAACATTCAAGAATCACCCTTCCCGCAAAATTCGCGGCGAAGCGCTGGAGACCCTGGCGAATCTGGCGGCCCGGGAGGTTAATGAGCTGGCCTCCCAGACCCTGCTCAGCAAGGATGAGCTCAGCCTGCAAATGAGCGCCCTGCGTGCCCTGGAAGATCTCCCGGACAATCGGGGTCTTAACCGAATTATTGAAACAAGTCGCACCCATCCCAGCGTAAAGATTCGCAAGGCGGCGATCCGCATGCTGGGCGACAGCGACGATCCCCGGGCCTGGAATGCCCTTTTGGCCTTATTTGATACACAGATGTAACTGCGAAGGGGCGAAGGGGCGAGGGGGCGAAGGGGCGAGAGGGCGATGGGGCGAGAGGGCGATGGGGCGAGAGCGCTTAACCATTTAGCCATTTAGCCATTT